>JALVKE010000251.1 GCA_027028005.1 Persephonella sp.
TATCTTAAGAAAAGAGGAACGCCTAACTCACCAAAGCTCAGTATAAAAACAAGCATTGTAGCAAGGAAAATACCTGAAAAAATCAGGGGAAGAGAAATTTCTTTTAAAACAAATTTCCATTTAGCCACAAGTCTACCTGCTTCTTCAAGTCGTGGATTTACTGTTTTTAGATAAGCCATAGTTAAAATAATGACTACAGGCAGAAAAACAGAGAACAAAACAAGACTACTTCCACCAAGTCCAAAATAAAAGGACGATGAGATCCCTCCAAAAGAAGAGCCAAAGATTTTAGATAAAAGCCCATTCTTTCCAAAAATGTGGAACCAGGAAATAGCAACTATATAAGGGGGAATTAAAAGAGGAATTGAAAACAAAACAGCAAAAGTCCTTCTAAAAGGCAGGTCTGTTTTTCCAAAAAGAATTCCTAAAGGAACACCAATAACAGTACAAAAAAATGCAACCAATGATGATAAAACAAGGCTGTTCTTCAGTAAAACCCAAGCTCTTCCTGAAGAAAAAATTTCCTGATAGTAAGAAAAGCTAAAACCATTATCAGTCCAGAAACTTTTTATTACCATTAAAAAAACAGGCAAAATCCCTGCAAAAATCAAAATTAGAAATACAAGAACATATACAAGAAATTTTTCGTTTTTTAATACTTTCAAATTTTGAAAACCTTAATTTCTATGGCAAAAATATTTAATTATTGACAATAAGTTTTTTAGGGTGTCGTTTTCATTTTATCTTTTCTCATCCTTAAATCTACAACTAAAGTCTTAAAAATTTAGATGAACTAATCAATACCCTACCCATCTTTTTAAAAATGGTTGAATTTCCTGTAGTTTTTTAGCAACTTCTTCATAATCTACATTCATTGTTTTTATATTTTCAAAACCTTTTATTTCTTTTGGAACTTCTACACCTTTATGCAAAGGTATCTGTGCACAGTCCATAAATGCAAGTTTTCTCTCTGTTTCAGGAGAAAGAAGATAATCTATGAGTTTTTTAGCATTCTCAGGATGTTTTGCTCCTTTTATAAGCATTACAGCATTTGGAAGGAATAAACAGCCTAACTGTTTCTCTTTCTGGTCAGGGAAAACCATCTCAACAGGTTCACCTCTTCTAAGCCTACTTATAACATCATCACTGTCAACAAGACTAAAAGCAAACTCTCCAGAAGCTACAAGGTCAGCACTTTCACCGTTGCTTGTAGAAATCTTTACATCATTCTTTTTCATATCTTCCATAAATTTTTTTGCTTTTTCATCTCCCCAGACTGTAAACAAGGCGGCAATATGAACAGTAGTGGTTCCAAAAAGGGGATTCGCAATAACTGCTTTACCTTTCCATTTTGGATTTACATAGTCAAGGATGGTATTTGGCTTATCCTTTACGCTTCTATTGACAATAAAGACCCTTGCCCTTGCAGAGAACCCATTCCAGTATCCTTCAGGGTCTTTGAATTTTGAAGGAATATCTTTTGCATTTGGAGAAAAATAAGGCTGTAGTATTCCTTTTTGTTTTAAAACAGTAGCTCTAATTGGCTCGTTTGCCCAGTAAACATCTGCCTGAGGATTATCTTTTTCAGCAAGAAGTCTATTCATCACTCCTGTACTTTTTGACTCTTCCGTATCAAAAACTGCTTTTACCTTTATTCCTGTCTCTTTCTCAAAATCTTTTAGTATCGGTTCAGAAAAAACTCTATCTTCAGAAACATAAACGACTACTACATTTTCTTCTTTCTGAGCTTCTTCTTTTGAGCAGGAGATTAAACTGGAAATTACGAATAAAACTGGTAAAAGATAAAAGATTTTCCTGTACATCTATTTTCCCCGTAAAAACTATTTTTCTACTTTCACCTTAAAGTTATCAAAGTATGTGACTGCATCTGCTTTTGTCCAGAGTCCAACACCGCCGGCATTTTTAAAATGATTATCTTTTCCTGAAAGATACTTTTTACCGTTCAAATAACACTCAAAATGGTTTCCTTTTTGAACAATTTTCATAGTGTGCCATTTTCCTGCAGGAAGTGAAACGTGGGCACTTTCTATCATTCTTCTATGGCTATTTTTTACGTAGTAAATGCGAAAGTTACAACATAGTAGTTGTTTCTATCTTGTACCCTCCACATTATTCCACCGCCTTGATCTTCCCTTCCTTTAACTGCTTTAAATTTAACTTCTATTTCCCCATCTTTAAAGGAAATTTTATCAGTCCAGCAAAGATTAAAAGTAGAGCCTCTTGAATCTCCTGGGTCAACCATACCTAAAACTTTCTTTCCAGAAGGAGCAGTTTTATCAAGAATTACTTCCCACTTAGAAAGTTTACCTCTTGGATTTGTAACTTCTACTTTCCAACCTTCAGGTATCTCTCCAACTGGAACATCATCAAAATCCCAGAAAAAACTTTTTCCTGTGAAAAAGCAGGAAACACTAATATTAAAATTTAAGTAGATGTTTTTAGAAATTTTCTCAATTTCATGACTGTTTCCTTAAAAATTTTTGATAATAGTTAGATTTTATAGCAACTTTTTTTAAGAAAAAAGATTTTGCTCCAATTTGATAGTTGATGACTTATTCTTTATATTTATCAATAACTTTTGAAGGAGAGGAAAAATGAAAGCAGTAAAAGAAGAAAAGATAAAAAGAAGAGGAATTCCTAAAGAGCTTATATATGAGATGAGATACGGAAGACCTATTTACTATAGAGATTATGACAAAGTCTTATCTGGGGAATTACCGTTGGAGGCTGTTATGGGAAGTAGTAAATTGCAAGCATTGATTATAACTTTAATTCTAGAATACCTATTTTCAAATCTTGATAAGAAAAAATACCTAATATTGTCAAATGAAGTTGGTTTTCAATTTGCACCTAAAACATGGAGAAATCTTGATATAG
>JALVKE010000252.1 GCA_027028005.1 Persephonella sp.
TCCCTCGGCAAAGGATTTACTATCTTACTCGTTACTATTAAATATCCACCATCATTCGTTAATGTAAAATATGCATACCTGCCCAACTCTTCTCTTTCAGCCCTGTATATCTCATCTACTTTTACTATATTCCTCCCGTTGCTTATTAATAATCCCTCTTCAATTTTATTTATCATAGCTTCTTTTACTTTGTTTACATTAAACCCATCATCTCCTTTTATTTCTTTTCCGCTGATTAGAAGTAATATAGTAACCAATACGAATAATATGATTATTACAAACCTCTTCATAAATATTATTTTCATTCCTTTAATTTTATCTCCCTTTTTCATTTTTCTTTACTTATTGCATTAATAGTATCTTCCAGATCATAAAATTTATTATAGTATTTTACGCCTATAAAAATATTATTATCAAAATCATCTATTTCTCCATCTTTACTTATTATATACTTACTTTCACTAGCTAAAGTTATACTTTTTTGATCCCAAAAATATAGAGATTTGTTTTTAACCTCAAATCTTTTAAACAAAAAAGTGTGACCCCAATAGTTAGCATATTTCCCTTCTTGTAAACTTTCATAATCACCCTTATTCCACACAACCATAGGCGTTCCTCTTGCCAGCCTGCTAAAAGATTCCTAAATAAAATATTACCGGATTAGTAAAGGTTATCTTTATTTTTTACAGTGCAATAAGACAATAAGGCAAGCAGTTAATTGGGGTAATCTTCAACCGGTATTACTGGTAATTTGCATGGTCTCTATAATGCAATATCCCATTTTACATTATCCCAAAATCTATCTAAAAATAACCCTTTCAAGCTTCTCATATGCTTTATACTCTCCATTCTCTTCTCCCGCCCAATAAAACATACCTACTAACCTGCCTTTGCTGTCCACACCCATCCAGTCTATCTCATTACTGTAGTTCCCTTTATCAAATATGTTCCTACCAATTATATTCCCTTCTTTATCTATTTTGATCATAAACATACTTGGAGCTACATCCCACCAATCATAGTATAATTTACCATAGATTACATATTCATCACCAACTCTTACTATCCCATTATACTTAAATCTATTATTCCCATTCCAGAATATCTTAAACCACTCAGCTCCTTTATCCTCATCCTCCTTCATTACAAATATTCCATCTTTCCTTACCTCTTCATCAGTTATAACCCCAACTATTAATCTCTTCATATCATTCATTTCAACTAGATAAACTTTGTAAAAATAGAACTGTCTATTATTGAACTCCAGATTATAATTGGTTTCCTTTTTTATTTTGCCGTTATTTTTATCTATTTTTATATACAGAAAATTATTTCTTTTTTGTCCTAATATAACGTTAGCCTCTCTTTGGTTATTTAAATATGTGCTTTTCATACGAAAATACCTATATTCATCCTCTTCTAATAAATCCTTTCTCCATCCAATTTTTCCCTCATTATTCAAACCCATTACATAGTAATGTCTTTTATCTTTAGAAAACCTCCCCCCACATGTGTTAGTGCTAACAACTATATATCCTCCCTCTACTTCCATTATCCCTACCCCGTGTATTCCGCTCCTCTCACCCTTATTAGGCCCCCATACTTTATCCCATTCCACATTCCCTTCCTCATCCAGCTTCACAACCAGGAGCTCCGTTAAATCATCACTAAACATCCCCTCACTACACTCCCCAACTATTATATATCCTCCATCACTCGTACCCTTTATCTCCTCACAAAAGTTCCTCTTCATCCCCTTATACCCATATATCCTTACCCATAATAAATCACCCTCCTCAGTTATCTCACTTATCAACATCTTGTTTTTATTCTTAAGTACCCAATACTCCTCTTTACTTGGAGGATTAATATCCTTCGCAGTCACCACTATATACCCTCCTTCATGCGCCCTTACAACTCCCATTACCCCTCCTAAATTGTACTTCCCTAAATCAAATATCTCTTCCATTTCAACTATTTCGCTCCCGTTATTCACTACCTCCTCTTCCTCTATAAACGCAACTCCTCTGTTTATTACCTCCCAATCATTTTCTATATTTTCCCCTTGGATCTTTTCTGTGCCTAATCCATAAAATATAAACATTAATGAGATTATAATTATAGGCGGGTTTTTCAGTATCCTATCCTTCTATTTTATCCTAGTTAACTCAAAATACTTTTTCTACTCCACAGTGATCTTCCCTATTGATATGTATCTTTTATATTCTCCATCTTCTTCAGTTGACCACTTAAATAAACCTATCAATTCACCTTTATCATTTACCTCCAAGCCCCTTATCTCATTCCATTCATTTCCTATCCCAAATATCTGCATGTACTTTACTCCCCCTCCACTATCTACTTTCATCAATATTATTTCATTACTTAAGCTCCAGATTTTATAATTAATATCTCCATATATCACATAATTCCCTTCCCTATCCTTCACTACTCCATTAAAATAACAAAAGTTCTTCCCATTCCAGTATACCTTCATCCATTTTTCTTTATACTCATTATCCAGCTTAAGTATAACTATCCCATCATATCCTTCTTCTGGTGATATATTACCGAATATTAGCTCTCCATTATCATCTACTTTTTTTATTTCAATCCCTCCAAATGATAAACCATTACCCAATCTTTTATCAATAAACATTTTTGCCACTTTTTTTACAATTGGTTTTTCTACATCTACCACGTCATAAAACAAATTACTATACCAGCTATCTATTTTCTCATTCCATCCACTATAAAAGATTCCAACCTTATCCCCCCCTTCATATCTAATACCATTTATACCATAATACCTATCATCTAATTCAAACTCTCTGTTATATAAAACCTTTCCCTCATCATCGACCTTAATAATTTTACAATATTTTT
>JALVKE010000253.1 GCA_027028005.1 Persephonella sp.
CTTCTAACTCTGGAAATTTGTCTCCTAAAGTTGGTACTGTGATTACTTCTTCCATCTCTGGCACCTCCTTTTATATTTTGTTTTATCTAATTATTTAATTTATGCATTTTAAAAAATTTGTAAATAATTTTAGCAGATTTTAATAAATACATTGACATCTTATAATTGACAAAAGAAATGTTTTTTTTTCTGTAAAATGAGAAAAGTTGTTAATCTTAAAATTCTTTATACAGCTAAAGGAGAAAAAATATGAGGGAAATATTTCTTTATCTTTTTTTACTTTCACTTCTAGGTTGTGGAGGTAGTTCAGGTAATGCAACAAATAACAGAGAGGAAGAAACAAAACACGTTCAAACAGTAGAAACAGGGAAAACGTTCTATTACAAAATAAAAAATGGAAAAAACATTAGGTTAAAAAATGCTCCAAAAGGTATGAATATATATCCTGATGGAACAGTTGTCTGGACACCAACAGATAATCAAGCAAGTTCTTACAATGTGGAGATTTATGAAGATAACAGGCTTATAGAAAAAATTCATCTAGAAGTTTTATACAGACCTGTTAAATATAAAGGCTACTTTGTTGATTTTTCTTATAAAGGAAAAGAAAAGGGAACTCCTGATAAACCCTTTAATAGCATTAAAGAGGCCTGTCAAAAGATAATGGAAGAAGGATATGAAAAAACAGATATTTATATAAGAGGAGGAACTTACAAAAATAAAGATTTTGGAGAGAGTTTAGAAAATAAAAGTATAGAACTGTTAAAAGAATGTTATGGACTTCCTGATCATTATATCTATATTAAACCATGGAAAAATGAAAGAGTTGTTTTTCTTTCAGATGGAGTGTCTGCCTTACCTATTAGAAGCTCTAGTTATCTTTCTATCGAAAATTTTGAGTTTAAAGGGGTAGCAGATAAAATCTCTTTTGAGGAAGCCTTAGAATACTGGTGGGAGGCAAAGCCTTACTATAAAGGAAGTGGTATCTCTATAAACCGTGAATGCCACCATATCCACATAAAAAATAATGTAATTCATGATTTTCCTGGTGCTGGTATTGCTGTTCATAATAGTGATGCTATAAAGGTGGAAAACAATGTTGTTTATAACTGTGTATGGTGGAGTATAGCTGGAACAGGTGGAATTGTCTTAACTCAGAGTAAAGAACTTGCTGAAGATGAAAGTTTTATAAAAGGTAATCTCATTTTTAGAGTTGAAAGTAGGATCTTTTCAAGGGTATTTAAAAAAGGTTTTGCTAAGTTAGTTATAGATGAAGGGGAAGCTATCCTAGTTCAGGAAGAAAAGGATACAGGAGAAGAGGTAGCACCTTACAACAAAAACTATCATATAAAAGATAACTTCCTTGCGTTTAATGGGAAAGGAATTGTAGTAAATAAGGCTGATAAAGCGTATGTTGAAAATAATTCTATGTATCTATCTAACAGTTTAAGAGTAGGCGGTAATTCCTCTAATGTTCATATAAGAAAAAATGCTGTTGAAGTTAGAGAAGATTGGGCTTGGATTTCTATTAGTAGAGATGCAAGTGATATATATGTTTATAATAATATTTACAATCAATCAGCAAGAGAAAGATACGATAGAGATAACCCAACAATATTTATTGAAAATAATATTCCTGTTGAACATGTTTTTGAAGATCCATTAGCTTTTTCTCTTTCTCCTGAAGTTAAAGATTTAGGGATTGGAGCCTCTGAAAATAGTTGGAAAACTATTAATAATATGCTTAAAAAGTATAAGATACAAATAAAACCAACTAATTGGGAATTGACTGCAGAAAAGATAGAATATATGACAGAAGCTATCTTAAAAGGTGCTAAAAAATTAAGTTCTGATGTTATTATAGACTGCAGATTTTTGGATAGTGATAATCCTAGAATTTTGATAAAACATCTACCTGAAGAGTTTGTAGAAAAAAATGGTTTGCCTTCTACTACTTTTAAGTTATATCTAAAGTATCCATACTCTGGAAAATACTGTGATATTAGATAGGAGGGAAATAACGATGAAAAACTTACTTTTAACGCTTATTTCTCTATTCTTATTCTCCTTTTCCTTTGCTGGAGAAAAGAAAAATCCCATTGTTTTAATTAAAACAAATATGGGAAATATCTATGTAGAGTTATATCCTGAAAAAGCTCCTATTACAGTAGAAAACTTTTTAAAGTATGTAAAAGCTAAGTTTTATGATGGTCTTATTTTTCACAGGGTAATTCCTAACTTTGTTATTCAAGGAGGTGGTTTTTATCCAGATATGACTCCTAAAAAACCTCTTTATCCTCCTATTAAAAATGAGTCAAATAACGGTCTTTCAAATCTTAGAGGAACTATAGCCATGGCTAGAACAATGGATCCAGATAGTGCAACATCCCAGTTTTATATAAATGTAAAAGACAACACTTTTTTAGATTATGGAAAAACTCCACAGATTTGGGGATATACAGTTTTTGGAAAGGTTATAAAGGGAATGGATGTTGTAGACAGGATCGCAAATGTTAAAACCCATACTGTAGGATACTTTAGAGATGTTCCTGTTAAGCCAGTTATTATGGAAGAGGTAAGAATAGTAGATAACATAAAATAAAGGTGAGAGCCCTTTAAACGAGAATACAATTACTTGAGATTTTAATTAACCTTTAATGTATCTGTTAAAGTTTCATTGCAACCTCTTTAAGGCAATGGGATATGTAAAAAGAAAAACAATAAAAAGTAAGATTTGTCAAATGAACCTCCTATCAGATAGCGTTAGCGAGGTGCGGTAATAAATATATTGATCTAGGAAACCAGCAGAAAAAAGCAAATCCTACAAAAACCACTGACATATTTAGAATTTAAGCAAGCTTTAAGGTAGTAGTTCACTTTAATGTTTGAAAATACATTAAAAAGCTAATAGGGGCAAAAAGCCCCTGTTTTTAAAGTTCTAAAGATTTTTCCTTAATGATTGTTTTTGCCCTTTGGATAAACTCTTCAACAGGCATTGTTCCAATATTTCCTTTTTTCTTTGTTCTTACAGCAACAGTTTTACTTTCTGCTTCTTTATCTCCTACCACAAGCATATAAGGGATTTTTTGAAGTTCAGCGTCTCTTATTTTTTTGTTCATTCTTTCATTTCTCTCATCAACTTCAACCCTTATACCTGCTTCCTTTAGCTGTTTTTCAACTTCTTTAGCATAAGGGATATGAGCATCGGCAATAGGGATTATCCTTACCTGAACAGGAGAAAGCCAAAGTGGAAGCTGTCCTGCGTAGTGTTCAAGGAGAACACCTATAAACCTCTCTATTGAACCAAATATAGCCCTGTGAACCATATAAGGTCTGTGTCTTTGGTTGTCTTCACCTATATAGTACATATCAAATCTTTCTGGAAGGTTAAAATCAAACTGGACTGTTGAGCACTGCCACATTCTACCTATAGCGTCTTTTATTTTTACGTCTATTTTTGGACCATAAAATGCCCCGCCACCTTCATCTATTTCATATTCAAGCCCAACACTTTCTATAGCCTTTCTTAGTGAGTCTGTTGCAACTTCCCACATTCTATCATCACCTACAGATTTCTCAGGTCTTGTTGAAAGGAAAACCTGAAACTCTTCAAATCCATAGCTTCTGAGGGTATCAAGAATTAGCTCAAGAACGCCTTTAATCTCCTCTTCAACCTGGTTTTCTGTGCATATGATATGGGCATCATCCTGTGTAAATCCTCTAACCCTCATAAGTCCATGTAGAACACCGCTTCTTTCGTATCTGTAAACTGTTCCAAGTTCTGCAAATCTAATAGGTAGCTCTTTATAAGAACGCTGTTTTGATTTGTATATCTCAACGTGAAATGGACAGTTCATAGGTTTTACAAAGTATCCTTCTTCCTCAATCTGCATCTCAGGGAACATATTTTCTCTGTAAAAGTCCACATGACCACTTGTTTTCCACAACTGCTCTTTACCTACGTGGGGTGTATAAACAAGCTGGTATCCCCTTTTTACATGCTCCTGTTTCCACGCATTTTCTATTTCATTTCTTATAATAGCTCCTTTTGGAAGCCATAGAACAAGTCCACCACCTACTTCATCTGTTATCATAAAAAGCTCAAGCTCCTTTCCAAGTTTTCTGTGATCTCTTTTCTTAGCTTCTTCAAGCATATTCAGATATTTTTTCAGCTCTTTTTCTGTCCAGAAAGCAACTCCGTAAATTCTTTGAAGCATTGGATTTCCTTCTTTTCCCCTCCAGTAAGCACCTGCAAGAGATATAAGCTTAAATGCTCCCGCCTCTCCTGTTGATGGGATATGTGGACCTCTACATAGATCTATAAAGTCACACTGAGTATATACAGATATTGGTTCTCCTTCAGGTATCAGATGCTTGATTATATCTATTTTGTATATCTCTTTTTTCTTTTCAAAAAGCTCTATAGCTTCGTCCCTAGGTATTTCTTTTCTTTCAATAGGGCAGTTTCTTTTAATAATTTCTTTCATCTTTTCTTCGATAACAGGAAGATCTTCTTCTGTAAGTCTTTTTCCTTCTATCTCAACATCATAATAAAATCCATATTCTGTTGTTGGACCAATACCAAGATGTACTTTTTCATCTCCGTAAAGTTCTTTTAAAGCTTGAGCCATTATATGTGCAAGGGAATGTCTAAGAAGTTCAAGACTTTCAGGATCCTTTTTTGTTATAAATCTAAGTTCTCCACTTTCCCTAATAGGTGTATGAACATCTATCACTTTTCCATTTAATACACCACCTATTATTCCTTTTATCTTTTTACCTTCTCCTTCTAAGGCCTGAATTATTTCTTTTATAGTAATTCCATCTTCAAATTCATACTCTCCAAATCTGTTTATATTTAGCTTTAGCATTTATAACCTCCGTACTCTATTATTTCAAACTCTATATTCTATAATAGACTTGAAAAATTTTTGTTGTGAAATATCAGTTATTTAATATAAATGCAAGTTTTAAACCCTTTAAACACATACATCTATTTAAATATTTACTTAAAATTTTTTATCTTATATAATATTAGTTTGTTCTCCTTTTGGACTTATAAATATGAGTTTGTTTTTATAAAATCCAGTTTCTATTTGACTGAAAAAGCTTTATTTATTATAATTTTAGCTTGTTTTTATATTTTTAAGGAGGTATTATTGTGCCAACAATAAATCAGTTAGTTAGAAAAGGTAGAGAAAAAGTTAAGAAGAAATCTAAAGCCCCTGCTTTAGAGGGAAATCCCCAAAAAAGGGGAGTATGTGTAAGGGTTTATACAACGACTCCTAAAAAACCAAACTCTGCTTTAAGAAAAGTAGCAAGGGTTAGACTCTCTAATGGATACGAGGTTACCTGTTATATACCAGGAATAGGTCATAACCTTCAGGAGCACTCCATTGTTCTCGTTAGAGGTGGAAGGGTTAAGGACCTACCTGGAGTTAGATATAAGATCATTAGAGGAGCTCTTGATGCTGCAGGAGTTAAAGATAGAAGACAATCTCGTTCTAAATATGGAACTAAAAAACCAAAAGAATAAATGAGAGGTAAGAAAAATGCCAAGAAAAGGACCTGTTAAACCAAGAGAAATAATGCCAGATCCAATCTATAAAGATGTCCTTGTTCATAAATTAATAAATAAAGTTATGCAGGATGGAAAAAAATCAAAAGCTGAAAAAATCGTATACACAGCAATGAAAATTTTAGCTGAAAAAACAGGTGAAGAGCCTCTAGTAGCCCTTCACAAAGCAATTGAAAATATAAAACCTATTCTTGAAGTTAGACCAAGAAGAGTTGGTGGTTCTACATATCAAGTTCCAATGGAAGTTCCACCAAGAAGGCAGATTTCTCTTGCTTTAAGATGGCTTGTTGAAGCTGCTAGAAATAGAAGTGGAAAAGGAAACTACACAATGATAGAGAAGTTAGCAAATGAACTTTATGACGCTTATAACGATAGAGGGGCTGCTGTTAAAAAGAAAGAAGATACTCATAGAATGGCAGAAGCAAACAAAGCATTTGCTCACTACAGATGGTAATTAAATCAGATTGATAAATTAATGAAAAATAATAAATTTTAATGCTTTAATCAAAAGATTTTGGAGGAAAAAAGAAAATGGCAAGGCAAGTGCCAATAGAAAAATTAAGAAATATAGGTATCGTTGCTCATATTGATGCAGGAAAAACAACAACAACAGAAAGAATACTGTTCTATACAGGTAAGACATATAAGATTGGTGAGGTGCACGAAGGTGCAGCTACAATGGACTGGATGGAACAGGAGAAGGAAAGAGGTATCACAATTACAGCAGCAACTACTGCAGCATACTGGAAAGGATACCAGTTAAACATTATTGATACACCAGGGCACGTTGACTTTGGAGTTGAAGTTGTACGTTCTATGAAAGCTTTAGATGGAATCGTATTTGTATTTTCATCTGTTGAAGCTGTTCAGCCTCAGTCAGAAGCAAACTGGAGATGGGCTGATAAATTTGGAAGACCTAGAATAGCTTTTGTTAATAAAATGGATAGAACGGGAGCTGACTTCTTTAAAGTTTACGAAGATATTATCGAAAAACTTGGAGCAAATCCTGTTCCTATACAAGTTCCTATAGGAGCTGAAGAAAACTTTAAAGGTGTTGTAGACCTTATTGAAATGAAGGCTTACATCTGGGAAGGTGATGAACTTGGGGCTAAGTATATTGTTACAGAGGAAATTCCAGAAGATGTTAAGCCTATTGCCGAAGAATGGCGTGAAAAAATGATAGAAAAAATTGTTGAAACAGATGAAGAGTTAATGGAAAAATACCTTGAAGGTGAAGAAATATCAACTGAAGAACTGAAAAAAGCGTTAAGAAAGGCTACTATTAATCGTGAACTTGTTCCTATGCTTTGTGGTTCGGCCTTTAAAAATAAAGGGGTACAACCTCTACTAGATGCAGTTATTGACTACCTTCCATCTCCTAAGGATATGCCACCAGTAAAAGGTGTAAATCCAAATACTGGAGAGGAAGAAGAAAGACATGCAGATGATAACGAGCCATTCTGTGCTCTTGCATTTAAAGTTATGGCAGACCCATATGCAGGTCAGTTAACGTACTTTAGAGTATACTCAGGACATGTAAAAGCTGGAGATACAATACTTATAGCAAATAAAAATAAAAAGGTTAGAGTTGGTAGAATTCTTAGAATGCATGCTAACCAGAGAGAAGAGATTACAGAAGTTTATGCAGGTGATATCGCTGCAGCTGTAGGTCTTGATACTGTTACAGGAGATACACTTTCAGATGTTAATCATCCAATAATTCTAGAATCTATGGAATTCCCAGAACCTGTTATTGCAATGGCTATTGAACCTAAAACAAAATCTGACCAGGAAAAACTATCTCAAGTTTTAAATAAATTTATGAAAGAAGATCCAACATTTAAGGTGACCGTTGACCCTGAAACTAACCAGACACTTATCCATGGAATGGGTGAACTTCATCTTGAGATTATGGTTGATAGAATGAAGAGAGAGTATGGTATTGAGGTTAACGTAGGTAAACCTCAGGTTGCATATAAGGAAACTATCAAGAAGAAAGCAGTTGGTGAAGGTAAGTTTATTAGACAGTCTGGTGGTAGAGGTCAGTATGGTCATGCTGTTATTGAAATTGAACCTATTGAAGAAAAAGAATATGAGTTTGTAGACAAGATTGTTGGTGGTGTAATTCCAAAAGAGTATATTCCTGCAGTTGATGCTGGAATACAAGAAGCTATGCAAAGTGGTGTAATTGCAGGATACCCAATGATAGGTGTAAAAGCTACGTTGTTTGACGGATCTTTCCACGAAGTTGACTCATCTGAAATTGCTTTCAAAATTGCAGGTTCTATGGCATTTAGAGATGCTGCACAAAAAGCTGAGCCAGTTCTTCTAGAACCTATCATGCTTGTTGAAGTTGACACTCCTGAAGAGTATATGGGAGATGTTATGGGTGACCTATCTAAGAGAAGAGGTAAAATTCTAGGTTCTGAGAAGAAAGGAACTACAATGACTATTAAAGCAGAAGTTCCTCTCGCTGAAATGTTTGGATATGCTACAGATCTAAGATCTTTAACACAGGGTAGAGCTACATTCTCTATGGTATTCCAGAAATATGATGAAGTACCTAAAAATATTGCTGAAGAAATAGCTGGCGAAAGAGCTAAAGCTACAAGTTAAAAATTTGAAAATAAAGGAGGTAAATAGATAAGATGGCAAGAGAGAAATTTGAAAGGAAGAAGGAACACGTAAACGTAGGGACAATAGGACACGTAGACCACGGAAAAACAACATTAACAGCAGCTATAACATATGTATTATC
>JALVKE010000254.1 GCA_027028005.1 Persephonella sp.
GATAAAGAGCCAGTTAAAGAGGAAAAAAAAGAAATTCCTAAAATAATAGAAAAGAGTTCTTTAAAAATAATCTCAAAAACAGTTAGAAGCGGTCAAAGAGTTGAACATAATGGAGATATTCTTATCTTAGGAGATGTTAACCCTGATGCTTACATAGTAGCCTCAGGAAATATAATAGTTATGGGTACATTAAGAGGTTTTGCTCATGCAGGAGCAAATGGAGATGAAACTGCTATAGTGTTAGCTTTAAAGCTTATGCCTCAGCAATTGAGAATCGCCAATTACTTAACTAGATCTCCAGATGAGATAGAAGAACCTGAGTATCCAGAAAAAGCTTATGTAGAGAATAATCAAATTATTATAGAGAGAATTTAAAAAACCTGAGGTGTTAATATGTCTGCTAGAGTTATTGTAATAACATCAGGAAAGGGTGGTGTTGGTAAAACCACCGTTACTGCAAATCTTGGAGTAGCTTTAGCAAAGCTTGGTAAAAAAGTTTTAGCTATTGATATGGATATAGGTCTTAGAAATCTTGATATGATTTTAGGATTAGAAAATAGAATTGTTTACGATATTGTTGATGTGGTAGAAGGTAGGGTACCACCAGAAAAAGCTTTTGTTAAAGATAAGAGAGGTTTGTCTTTATATCTTCTTCCTGCAGCTCAAACTAAAGATAAAGATGCTGTAAAACCTGATCAACTTCATGAAGTGATACAAGAGGTAAAAGATAACTTTGACTATATCCTTATAGACTCTCCTGCAGGTATTGAAGGAGGATTTAAAACAGCAGCTTCTCCGGCAAACGAAGCTCTTGTAGTAACAAATCCAGAAGTCTCATCAGTTAGAGATGCAGATAGGATTATAGGACTACTTGAACATATGGAAAAAGAAAAGATACAACTTGTTGTAAATAGATTAAGGATGCATCAAGTAAAAAAAGGGGAAATGCTTTCTGTAGAAGATATAGAAGAAATCCTGCAGATACCAAAGGTTGGTATTATTCCAGAAGAGGAGAAAATGGTTGATTTTACAAACAAAGGAGAACCAATAGCACTACATGCAGATAAGTATACAGCTGGTAAAGCATTTTTTAACCTAGCTAGAAGATTGGAAGGAGAAGAAATTCCCTTTACAGAGATGGAAGAAAAAAAGGGATTTCTCAGTAGATTATTTGGGAGATAATAAACATGTCTATATTCGATTTATTTAAGAAGAAAAAATCTTCCTCTGTTGCAAAAGAAAGATTAATGATGGTTCTCTCTTATGAGAGGAAAGGGCTTCCACCAAATTTTGCAGAACTTCTGCAAAAAGATTTAGTTCAAGTTTTCAAAAAGTATCCTCAGTTTGATGTTGAAAGAATTGAAGTTGAGATAAAAAGTGATGGTGGCATGGATGAACTTTGGGTAAGTATTCCCTTTGGAAAAAGTAGATAGAGGTGTAGATGGAAAAATTAGTAGCAGCATTTCCTAAAGGAAGATTATTTGAACAGACAATAGAAATTTTTCACAGAGCAAGTATACTTCCTAACATTATAAAACCTGAGTCTAGAAAACTTATATTAGAAACAGAGAACTTTAAATTCTTACTTGTTAGGGCAAAGGATGTTCCTACATACGTTGAATACGGTGTAGCAGACATTGGTGTTGCAGGAGACGATGTTCTCCTTGAAAGTAAAGCACAGGTTTATAGACCTGTAGATTTAGGAATTGGAGCCTGTAGCATCGTTGTTGCAGGGCTTCCAGAAAGCAAAGATTTTTATAACTCAAATCCAACATCCTTAAAAGTTGCGACAAAATATCCTAAAATTGCAAAATCCTTTTTTGCAAGCAAAGGAATAGAAGCTCAAATTGTTGAGCTTTACGGTTCTATAGAACTTGCCCCTTTACTTGGATTAGCTGACTTTATAGTGGATATAGTGGAAACAGGAAGAACATTAAGAGAAAACGGTCTTATTGTTATAGATCATATAAGACCTTCCTCTGCAAAACTTATAGTAAACAGAGCAAGCTTTAAAACTAAGAATGAAGATATATCTTATGTTATTTCTAAGATTGAAAAACTATTAAAAGGGGAAAATAGATGGCATGTGAAACAGCCTTAGAACATTTAAAAGTTATCATCCTTGCAGCAGGAAAAGGAACAAGATTTAAATCAAAAAAACCAAAAGTTCTCCATGAGATACTTGGAAAGCCTATGATATTTTATGTTTCAATGGCTGCAAAATGGCTTAATCCTGATGAAATTATATACGTGGTAGGACATCAGAAAGAGAAAGTAAAAGAGCATATAAACTGTGATGGATGTAAGTTTGTTGAACAGGATCAGCAGCTTGGAACAGGACATGCTGTATCTTTAGCAAAAGAGCATTTTAAAGATTTTGACGGTCTTGTTTTAATACTAAATGGTGATACTCCACTGATAAAAGGAGAGACACTGAAAAACGCTGTTAAGTATATGGAAGCCCTTATAAGATACGAAGGAGCAAATGCCTCAAACTTTAGAGGATACAGAAATGAAAATGTTGCAGGAGTTGTTTTAACTGCCAGAGTTCCAAATCCATACGGTTATGGAAGAATTGTAAAAGATGGCAGTCATATAATCCAAAAAATTGTTGAAGAAAAAGATGCTTCTCCAGAAGAGCAGAGAATAAACGAGATAAACTCAGGAATATATATCTTTTATGCACCATATCTAGCAAAGGTTATAGATAAACTTGATAACAACAATGCCCAGAAGGAGTTTTATCTCACAGATGTTATAAAGCTTCTTAGAGAAGAAGGAAAAGATGTTTATGCTCTTGAGATACCTGATCCAACAGAAATACTAGGAGTAAATGATAGATGGGAGCTTGCTAGAGCAGAAAACATACTGAAAAATCAGTATATGTACTTTTGGGCTATTAACGGAACAACATTTCATAATCCTGAAACTGTGTGGATAGAGTTTGATGTAGATCTATCTCCAGATGTTGAGATATTCCAGAATGTTATGCTTCAGGGAGAAACATCTATTGGAGAAGGGACAGTCATAGGGGCAAACAGTATCATCAAAAATTCAAAGATAGGAAAAAATGTAAAGATACTTCCAAACACAATAATAGAAGACAGTGTTGTTGAAGACAATGCAGTTGTAGGACCTTTTGCAAGAATTAGAAACAGTGCAGTTATAAAGGAAGGTGCAAATATAGGAAACTTTGTAGAGGTTAAAAACTCTACCGTTGGAAAGCATACAAATGCAAAACATTTAGCGTACCTAGGAGATGCTGAGATAGGAGATGATGTGAACATAGGTGCAGGAACAATAACTTGTAACTATGATGGATATAAGAAATACAAAACAGTGATAAAAGATAGAGCGTTCATTGGAAGTGACACAATGCTTGTTGCTCCTGTTACTATTGGAGAGGGAGCTATCACAGGATCAGGTTCTGTTATAACAAAAGATGTTCCTGACAACGCTTTAGCTATAGAGAGAAATCAGATGAAGATTATTGAAAACTACAGACAAAAGATGGAACAAAAGCACAAAAAAGAGGAAAAGTAATGCTTAAGTATATATATCTGTTTATTTTTTCTTTAATACTTTCTTTACCTCTAATTGCAAAAGAGGGTAAAAACATCCAGCTAGCAGATAAAATAGCTATTGTAGTTAATGGAAAACCTGTTTTAGAAAGTGAGATAGAGCTTGCTAAACAGTGGTTTGGAATAAAGGATAAGAAAAAAGCAGCAGAGAGGCTTATAGATGAAATCCTTATTGCAGATGCTGCAGAAAAAGTCGGATTAAATGTAACCTCTGAAGAGATTAACAAGGCAATAGAGAGACTTGCCAAAGCAAATGGGTTTCCATCTTCAGAAAGTTTTTTAGAAACCCTTAAGGAAAGAGGGATAATCATCTCAGAGTTTAAAGAGATAATAAAAAGAGAGATACTAGGAGCAAAATTTATCCAGATTTATTTAAAGAAAAATCTCTTTAAAGGTATATCAGAAGGGAAACTTGTTCCTGTTAGGACTATAAGAATTATATATCTTAGAAAAGACAGGCCAGACTTTCCTGATAAGTATAAAGCTGTTTACAAAGGATTGGAGAAAGGAGAAGATTTTTCAAAACTTGCAAAAGAGTATTCAGATGATCCTATGACAGCAGAAAAAGGAGGTCTTTTGGAAAATTTGAGGAAAGGAGATTTACTTCCATCTTTAGATAAAGAGATATGGAAACATAAAGTAGGAGATACATTTAAAGTTGAAACTGAAAACGGAGTTTACTTTGTAAAGATAGAAAAAGAAGATAAAAAGATGTCAGTAACACCACCTTCTGGAGAGGAAGTTAGAGATAAACTAAAAAAAGAGTTTGATATATTTCTTAAAAAACTGAGGGAAAACGCTGTTATTGAATATCTAGATAAAGATCTAAAGTAGAGGAAGAAGATGATAAAGGAGTATATAAAGAAAGTAACAGAAGGAAATGATCTTAATGCTGAAGAAGTTAAAGACCTTTTTTCAACGTTAATGGAAGGACAGGCCACAGATGCTCAGATAGGAGCTATCCTTACAGGTCTAAAGATGAAAGGAGAGACAGTAGAGGAGATATCTGCAGCTGCAGATATAATGAGAGAAAAAGCTGTAAAAGTTCCAGTAAAGGATAGATCAAATCTTGTTGATACATGCGGGACAGGTGGAGATAAGATAGATACCTTTAACGTTTCTACAATAACAGCTTTTGTTATAGCAGGGGCAGGAGCAAAAGTTGCAAAACATGGGAACAGATCTGTTTCTTCAAAATGTGGAAGTGCAGACATTATGGAAGCTTTAGGAGTAAAGATTGATCTGAAGCCAGAAGAAGCAGCAAGAGCTATAGAAGAGATAGGACTTGGATTTTTATTTGCTCCTATATACCACCCTGCAATGAAAAATGTAATAAGACAAAGAAGAGAGATAGGAATAAGAACTATATTTAACATACTAGGTCCTCTATCTAATCCTGCAGGAGCAAACTATCAGCTAATGGGTGTTTTTGATGAAAAACTAGTTGAGCCTTTAGCTAGAGTATTATCTCTATTAGGTATAAAAAGAGGATACGTTGTTCACGGACTTGAAGGATTAGATGAGGTTTCTATAACAACAGAGACATTGGTTGGAGAGATAGATAACGGAGTTATAGAGATTTACAAGGTAAAACCTGAAGACTTTGGACTAAAGAGAGCTTCAGTAGATGATATAAAAGGTGGAGATTTAGATTTTAACCTTCAGATAGCTTTAGACATACTGGAAGGAGAAGATAGATCTCCAAAAACAGACTTTGTAGCTTTAAATGCAGGATTTGCTTTAAAGGCTGCAGGAATAGTAGACAGTATAAAAGAAGGTATTGAACTGGCAAAGGAGAGTATATATTCAAAGAAAGCCTATGAAGTTTTAGAAAAACTTAGAGATTTTTCTAAAGAGGTAGGGAATGCTTAAGATTAAAAAAGAAACTGTTGAAGAGATAAAGAAGCAGGGAGAAGAAGGATACCCTTATGAAATATGTGGCTTTATGCTAGGAAATATTGATTACCAGAACAATATAAGAGAGTGCATAGAAGTTTATCAGGTGGAAAACCGGAATAAAGAAAGAGCAAACGATAGATTTGAGATAGACCCAAAAGATTATATGAAAGTTGAAGATTATGCTGATAAAAAGGGTATTTCAATTATAGGTATATATCATTCTCATCCAGATCACCCTGACAGGCCGTCTCAGACAGACCTTATGTTTGCACAGCCAGATATGTCATATATTATTGTTTCTGTTGAAAAAGGAAAAGCTGTTTCATGGAAAAGTTGGGAATTAGATAAAGACAAGTTCAAACAGGAAGAAGTAGAAATAATATAAAACCAATTTTCTCCAAATTCTAAAAAGAGGTAAAAATCCATGGGATTAAAAGATTTTGTTATTCCTGCTGTTGATATAAAAGATGGTAAAGCTGTAAGGCTTTTTTTAGGAAAAGCTGACCAAGTAACTGTTTACGGAGATAATCCTGTTGATGTTGCAAAAAAATGGGAAGAAAAAGGAGCAAAGCATCTACATATCGTTGATTTAGACGGAGCATTTGAAGGAAAACCAAAAAATTACCGTATTGTAGAAGAGATTGTTAAAAATGTTAGTATACCTGTTGAATTTGGAGGGGGACTGAGAAGTTTTGAAGCTGTTAAAACCATGATAAATGCAGGAGTAGAGAGAGTTGTTATAGGAAGTCTAGCCTATGAGAACAGAGATGAGTTTGAAAAGATTGTTTCAAATTTCCCAAATAGAGTTGTGGTTGGAATAGACGCTAAAGATGGAAAGGTTGCAATAAAAGGATGGGTTGAAAAGACCAAGTATACCCCTTTAGAATTTGCTAAGGAGTTTGACAGTATGGATATATGGGGATTTTTATATACAGATGTTAACAGAGATGGAGCTTTAGTAGGTCCAAATATAGAAGGGACAAAAGAACTGGCTAAAAATCTAAAACATCCAGTTATAGCCTCAGGTGGGGTATCCTCTGTTGAGGATATAAAAAAACTTTATCAGTTAAAGGATTTAGGTGTATATGGAGTTGTGGTAGGGAAAGCACTTTATGAAGGTAAAGTGAAACTTGAAGAGTTAGATTGAGTTTGAGAAAATTAAAAGATTAATAAAAGGAGGATAAAGATGGCTGTTAGTCCATATGTTGCAGATAAAGAAAAGTTAGAAAAATTCAAAAAACTTCTACTTCAGGAAAAGAAAAGGATTATAGATAGAGTTCTAGAAAAAGAGGATGTTATGAAAAAGTTAACTGAGGAAGGCTGGACAATTCCTGAAGAACTAGACGATTATGCAAGAATAGATTACTCAGAAATCATTCTTGCTGAACTTGAAGATATAGAGATTGAGATTTTAAGAGAGATAGATAAAGCTTTAGAGAGAATAGCTGACGGGACATACGGACTTTGTGAAGTATGTGGAAATCCAATAGAGGAAAAAAGACTTGAGGCTTTACCTTGGACAACATTATGCATAAAGCATGCAGCAGAAGCTGAAAAAACGAGAGACCTTATAGATCACAGATATACCGTTTACTTAAGAGAAAGCCTTATACCACCTTATGAACCTCTTGAAGAAGAAGTAAAAGAAGAAGGAGAGGACAAATGAGCTTGTGGCAAAAAAGCCTGAAAGAACTCTCTGAACTTGTTAAGAAAAAAGAAGTAAAACCATCAGAAATTGTAGAAAGCTTTTTAGAGAGAACAAAAGAGTTTGAACCTAAGATAAACAGCTATGTAACAGATTTATCTGAAGAAGCTCTAGAGAAGGCAAAAGAAGCTGATGAAAAAATAGCTTCAATGGAAGAAATACCTTTACTTTTTGGGCTTCCAATAGCAATAAAAGATAACATTTCAACAAAGGGCACAAGAACAACTTGCTCATCTAAAATGCTTGAAAACTATGTTCCACCTTTTGATGCAACTGTAATTGAGAAGTTAAATGATCAGGGATATATCCTAACAGGGAAAACAAACCTTGATGAATTTGCAATGGGTTCTTCAACAGAAAACTCAGCCTTCTTTACTACTAAAAACCCTTGGGATTTAGAAAGGGTTCCAGGAGGTTCATCGGGAGGTTCTGCAGCTGCAGTGGGAGCAGGAATTGTTCCTGCTTCCTTAGGTTCAGACACAGGAGGTTCCATCAGACAGCCAGCAGCTTTCTGCGGGGTTGTTGGACTAAAACCAACATACGGTAGGGTTTCAAGATACGGCCTTGTAGCGTTTGCATCTTCTTTAGACCAGATAGGACCTATAACAAGAACTGTTGAAGATGCAGCTTTACTTTTAAATGTTATTGCAGGAAAAGACCCTAAAGACAGTACCTCTGACGATGTACCTGTTCCAGACTACACATCTTTCATTGGAAAGGATATAAAAGGGATAAAAATAGGACTTCCAAAAGAGTTTTTTATAGAAGAGTTAAATCCAAAGATAAAAGAAGCAGTTTTAAATGCAGCAAAGGAGCTTGAAAAAGAGGGAGCAGAGCTTGTAGAAGTTTCCCTTCCTACAACCAAGTATGCTATAGAAGCTTACTACATCATAGCTCCATCAGAAGCTTCATCAAACCTTGCAAGATACGATGGAGTTAGATACGGATATAGGACTCCAGAATATAAAAACCTTGAAGAAATGTACTCAAAAACAAGGGATGAAGGTTTTAGAGCTGAGGTAAAAAGAAGAATAATGCTTGGTACTTTTGCTTTATCTTCAGGATACTACGATGCGTACTATCTAAAAGCACAAAAAGTTAGAACCCTTATATATCAGGAATTTATGAATGTCTTTAAAGAAGTAGATATTATTCTTACTCCTACAACTCCAGATGTTGCATTTAAGATTGGAGAAAAAACAGATGACCCTATACAGATGTATCTTTCAGATATCTTTACTGTTTCTGTAAATATGGCTTCTTTACCAGGGATAAGCATTCCTTGTGGATTTAAAGACAATCTTCCTATTGGTATGCAGTTAATAGGTAAGCCTTATGATGAAGGTACACTTCTTCAAGTAGCACACGCATATGAAAGAATGCATGACTATTACAAAAAGTTCCCTGCTTAAAGCAGGGGCTTTATTGGGGATAATATGATACCTATTAATGTTTCGTGTTCTTCAGATTGTTGTAGCACAGATATCAAGGAAGGGGTATGTCCTGTATGTAAAACTAAAGGACATTCTGTAAAAGAAGTAACTGTTAAAAGATTTTCTAAAAAAACATTATTAAATGATTATACAGGTTTTTATTTTTGTAAAAACAGAAACTGTGATGTTATCTACTTTAAAAATAATGGTTTTACGTTAAAGAAAAAGGATGTTAATACTTTAGTAGGATTAAAAGAAGGTAAAGGACTTTTATGTTATTGTTTTAATAAAACTGTAGAAGAAGTGAAAGAGAATAAAGAGAAAGTAATAGAAGAAATAAAGAAAAAAATAAAAGAAGAAGGATGTAAATGCGAAATAAAAAATCCTTCAGGTAGATGTTGTTTAACAGATATAAAAAGTTTTCACTAAAAATTTCTACAAATTAGATTAAATTATAAAAAAATTTTTCAGGAGAGGTTGTGTATATGAAAAGCAAAATATCTATAGTTTTAGGGGTTTTAATTGTATTTATAGCAGGGGTTAACTTTGGATTAAGTGCAAAAACCCAAAAATCATCTACACTAGATGATTATGAACTTTTGGGTCTCTACACACAGGTATTTAAGATAGTAAAAGACCATTATGTAGAACCTGTAGACTCAAAAAAACTTGTCTACGGTTCATTGAGGGGTATGCTTTCTACTTTAGATCCATACTCAACATTCTTTACTCCAGATGAGTTTAAAGAATTTACAACAGAAACTCACGGTGAATTTGGAGGTCTTGGAATAGAGATAACTATGGAAAATCACAAGCTTATTGTTGTTGCACCAATAGAGGATACACCAGCGTGGAAAGCAGGGATAAAACCAGGGGATATCATTGTTGAGATTAACGGTGAGCCTACAGACAAGATGACATTAATGCAAACTGTTAAGAAAATGAGAGGAAAACCAGGAACAAAAATAACATTAACTATATGGAGAAAAGGGGTAGAAAAGCCGTTTAAAGTAACAATTACAAGAGCTATTATTAAAATCAGAAGTGTTAAATATAAAGAGCTTGAAAATGGAAAAATAGGTTATATAAGAATTACAGAATTTCAGGATAAAACAGACGAGCAGTTAAAAGGAGTTTTAGAGAAATTTAAAAATAAAGAGGGGATAATTATAGACCTTAGAAACAATCCAGGGGGTCTATTAACAACTGCTGTTCATATAGCAGATATGCTTCTTCCAAAAGGAGATCTTATTGTTTATACAAAAGGAAGAGATCCTGAGAATAATGAAGAGTTTTATTCAACTCATGAGCCTATATTCCCAACTGATATTCCTATTGTTCTTATTGTTAATAAAGGTTCTGCAAGTGCTTCTGAGATTTTAACAGGTGCGTTAAGGGATAATAATAGAGCTTTAGCAGTTGGAGATACAACATTTGGAAAAGCTTCAGTTCAAACTCTTATTCCTCTACCAGACGGCTCAGGATTAAAACTAACAACAGCTCACTACTACACACCAAGTGGAAAACTTATAATGAATAAAGGTATTACTCCAGATATTATTGTTCATGTATCAGAGGAAGAAGAGATAAAAAGAATAAAAGCTGAAAGAGATGCAAAGATGAAAGGTGAGAAAAACGCAAAAATAAAAGACCCTCAACTAGATGCTGCAATAAATGCTGTAAAAATCTTAAACTTTGCAAGAAAGGAGAAAGTTAACTAAATGAAAGTAATAGGAATAGAGACCTCCTGTGATGACACAGGGGTCTCTATTTTTGATGATAAAAAAGGTATTCTATCTAATGTTGTTTCATCACAGGTTAAGCTTCATGAAGAATGGGGTGGAGTATATCCAGACTTAGCTGCAAGAGAGCACACAAAAAACATAATTCCTGTCCTTGATAAAGCATTAAAAGATGCGCATGTCTCACTAGAAGATATTGATGCAATAGCTTTTACAGCTGCTCCAGGGCTTATAGTTTCTCTTGTTATCGGTATATCTGCAGCAAAGGCTTTATCTTGGAGTTTAGATAAACCTTTAGTCCCTGTTCATCATATAGAAGCTCATATATTTGCAATCTTTCTAACTCAAAAAGTTGATTATCCCTTTTTAGCTTTAGTTGTTTCTGGAGGACATACTGAGCTATATATTGTGAGAGATTTTCAAGATTATCAGTATCTAGGTGGAACATTAGACGATGCAGTAGGAGAAGCTTACGATAAAGTAGCAAGAATGCTAGACCTTGGATATCCAGGGGGACCAGTAATAGATAAGCTAGCAAAAGAAGGAAAAGAGATTATGAAACTTCCAAGACCTCTTATAAAGGAAAAGGACAGACATAAATATAACTTTTCATTCAGCGGTCTTAAAAGTGCTGTTTTAAGAGAAGTTGAAAAGTGTGTTTATAAACCTGAGGATATTGCTGCTTCTTTTCAATCTGCAGCTGTTGATGTGCTTGTTTCAAAAACAGTGAATGCAGCTTTAGAATATGGGATTAAAAATATTGTTGTTGCAGGTGGGGTTTCTGCAAATACAGCCTTAAGAGAAAAACTGTCAGAAGAAGCAAAGAAAAAAGGCTTGAATGTTTACTTTCCACCTCTATATCTATGTACAGACAACGCTGCAATGGTTGCCTACACTGGATATAAAAGATTTGTAGAAAAAGGGATAACTGTAGGATACGATTTTGAAGGAAAAGCCCGTATAAGAATGGATAAATTTGTAAAATACCTAAAAGATTATCTCAATAGAAAAAATCTAAAATGAAAAGATGTAGATCATTTCTTATCTTCTTTCACTACAATTTCACCTTGTTGCAAATCTTGTTGCTTTTCTTTGTTTTGTTCTACATATTTTTTGTATCTCTCATCTTGCTGGGCATGTTTTTTCATATATTTGAAAACCCATATAAGAATACCTATAGCTAGGCTCCACCCAATAAGATGGATTATCCCCTGCATCGCAGTATAATGCTCTTCTGACATATTTACCCTGCCTAGATATGGCTCCATAGCATAAGAAAGAGATATAAAAAGAAGATTTATTAAAATAAATGTTTTTCTCATCTTACCACTCCTTTATAAAGAATTTTTAATATTTTAATATGATTTTAAACCTTATGACTGTAGTCATTGCTTGAAAATAAAAATCAAATAATTATACTTCATAAGGTATAAAATAAACCTGAAAACTAATTAATCAAAACAGGAGGAATAAATGGCATTACAAGGTGTTATGGATGCTCTCAAGCATTCAAATCTTGAAGAAATAGGAGTCAGTTTTTCTTTAGCTGATATTTTAAGGGATATAAAAATAGATGGTAATAATGTGTATCTTTTACTTTTTTCTCCTTCTGAAAAGTATCATGAATACTTAAAAGAAAAGGCTGAAAAAGTTTTAAAAGGTTTAGGTGCTGAAAAAGTTGAAGTTGAATTTACAAGCGAACCTCCAAAGCAGCAGCAACAACCACCTCAGCCACCTCCAACAGCTCAGCAGAATCCGTTTGAAAACAGAAGAAGAATACCAAATGTCAAGAAAGTTATAGCTGTAGCTTCTGGTAAAGGTGGAGTTGGTAAATCCACTGTAGCTGTTAATTTAGCAGCTGCTCTTAAAAAAATGGGATACAACGTTGGTTATCTTGATGCCGATATGTACGGACCATCAGGTCCAACAATGCTTGGAGCTAAAGATAAACAGGTTTTAGCTAAAGAAGGGGATATCCTTATAGCTCCTGAGAGCCACGGAATAAAAATTATGTCTATTGGACTTCTTCTTCCTTCGGAGGATACCCCTGTTATATGGAGAGGTCCCGTTCTATTTAAAGCTCTAACTCAGTTTTTATTTGATATAGACTGGGGAGAAGAAGGTTTAGACTTTCTTATAATTGACCTTCCTCCAGGAACTGGAGATGTTCAAATCACACTTGGACAGACAGCTGAAATAGATGGAGCCGTTATTGTTACAACACCTCAAGATGTTGCTCTTATAGATGTTAAAAAAGGTATTCAGATGTTTAATGAAGTTCAGATACCTGTTATAGGTGTTGTTGAAAATATGAGCTATTTTGTATGCCCAGATAATGGAAAGAAATATGAGATATTTGGACCTTCAAAAACAGAGCAGGTTGCAAAACAGTACAATACAGAGCTTCTTGGAAGAATTCCTATAGAACCAAAAGTTGCAGAATTTGCAGATTTAGGAATTCCAATTGTTTTAGCTAAAGAAGATTCAGATTCTGCGAAAGCATTTATGCAAGTAGCAGAAAATTTAGTAAGAAAATTAAGTCAGTAAGGAGGCTATTATGATAGAAACAAGAGGTTTTGTTTACGCAGACCATTTAGCAACAACACCTGTTGCTGAAGAAGTTATAGAGGCTATGATGCCTTACTTTAGAGAAAAGTTTGGAAATCCTACTTCTTTACATAAACTTGGAGTTGAGGCTAAAAAAGCTATAAACAGAGCAAGAGAGCAGATTGCAGAGCTTTTAGATATAGGAAGACCTGAAGATATTGTTTATACTTCAGGAGCTATAGAGGCAAATAATCTTGCAATAAAAGGATTTGCAAAAGCTCCAGGTATTACAAGGAGAGGAAAACATATTGTTGTTTCTGCTATAGAACACCACTCTATACTCCACTCATGTAAAACTCTTGAAAAAGAAGGTTTTGAGATAACATACATTCAGCCAGATGAGTACGGCATTATATCTCCTGAGAAGGTTGCAGAAGCTGTAAGAGAAGATACAATTCTTGTTTCAATAGGATATGCAAACAGGGAAATAGGAACTCTTCAAGATATGCCTGCCCTTGTCGCAGCAGCAAAAGAAAAAAATCCAAGAGTTGTTTTTCATTCTGATATAGCTGCTGCTGTAGGCCATACCCCTGTTCATGTGGAAGAATGGGGTCTTGATATGGCTTCTTTCACAGGACACTACTTCTATGCACCAAAAGGTGTAGGTGGTCTTTATGTAAAAAAAGGAGTTAGATTAAAGCCTCTTATAGAAGGTGGAATTCAGGAAGGTGGTAGAAGAGCAGGAACAGAGCCAGTTCCTTTAATTGTTGGAATGGGAGCTGCAGCTGAGCTTGCTATAAAAGAGATGAATGATAGGGTAAACAGGCTAAAGGCTTTAAGGGATAGGCTAAAAAAAGGAATTGAGGAAAAAATACCTTACATTAAATTTACAGGACACCCAGAAAAAAGATTACCAAACCATCTTTCATTAATTGTTATGTATGTTGAAGGTGAAGCTATGCTTCTAATGCTTGATATAAATAAAACATATACAGCATCTGGTTCAGCTTGTGTTTCTTATGCATTAAAACAGTCTCACGTTTTAGCTGCTATAGGAGTTGAGAAAGAAGCATCTAACGGTTCTATAGTGTTCTCCCTTGGTAGAGAAAACACAGAAGCTGATATAGACTACATCCTTGATACTTATCCTAAAGTTATTGAGAGACTTAGAGAAATTTCTCCATTTGGGCCTGAGAACTGGGATCAGTTCACTAAAAAAGCAGATAAATACAAAAACGTTAGCAACAAATAAAAAAAGCAGGGCAAAAACCCTGCTTTTCTATTTAAAACTCGCATAATAATAAATATTTATTACAAACTTCTTATAAAGATAAAACTTATAATTGGTATTATCTCAAGTCTTCCAAGTATCATCTCAAAGGATAAAAGAAGTTTTTCATACCATAGAAAATGGGCAAAGTTTGAGGCAGGTCCAACATCCCCAAGCCCAGGGCCTAAACTTGTGATACAGGCTATAGAAGCAGAAAAAGAGGTGATAAGGTCATGTCCACTTATTGTTAAGATAAATCCAAAGGATAAAACTGTTATCCATATAGGGAAATAAAAGCCCAGAACTGATTAATTCTAGACATCTCTATAGGTTTTCCCTTTATTGTAAGTCTGTAAATCATATTAGGATGAGCTATCTTTTTGATTTCTCCAATAATAGTCTTAAAAATAAATATAAGCCTGTATATTTTTAATCCTCCACCTGTTGAACCACCTACTGCTCCTAAAAGGGCAAGTATCATCATAAGGGCTAAAACTGAAGGGTGCCAGTTTGAATAATCAGTAGTTGAAAAACCTGTTGTAGTAGAAGCTGATACTATTTGGAAAAAAGCGTATCTGAAGCTTTCAAATAAGGAACTGTAGTAATGGTTTAAATATAAAATAATTGTAGAAAATAGTGTTGAAATAATAATAAGAGCTAAGAAAACTCTCACTTCTTCATCTTGAAGAATAGGTCTTAATGAACGTTTTTTATATATAAGGTAATAAAACTGAAGGTTAATAGCTCCTAAAATCATAAAGAAAGCAATAATAAATTCTACAATTGGGCTATTAAACACTCCTGCACTTGCATTATAAGGAGCAAAACCTCCTGTAGCAATAGAGGAAAATGTATAGTTTAAAGCATCATATACTGATAAACCTGCAAGTTTTAATAGCACAAACTCTATAAAGCTAATAGTCACATATACAGAAACAATAATTTTCGCTACTTCTTTTACTCTAGGTTCAAGTTTTTCCTCTATGACTTTAGAAGACTCAAATTTCACTATAGCTCTACCTATTGGAAGTTTTGTTGAAAGCATAGAGATAGCAAAAACAACGAAGCCAAGACCACCAATCCAGTTAGTCAAATCTCTAAATAGGAGAAGACTTTTAGGAAGTTTTTCTATATCTGTTAATATAGAAGCACCTGTTGTGGTAAAACCAGAAACAGCTTCAAAATAAGCATCTATAGGATTAAGAATATACTCACTAATAATGTATGTTAAAGATGCAAGTAAAGGAAATAAAAACCAGATAGAAACAGCAATAAAAACGGCCTCTTTTTCCGATAGTTTTTCCTGTTTTATAGGAACAGATAAGGAAAATAATAACAAAGATAAAAAAAGAGGAAGTATATAAGCTAAAATCTCTTTATCTTCAAGAAAAAAAGAGTAAAAAAGAGGTGGTATAAACGTTACCAGAGAAAGCATAAAAAGTATAAAAGCTATATTTTTATATACAACTAGCACTCTAACTTTATTCATTTTCCTCTTTCTCTAATACTATAAGTATGTCTCCTTCTTTTAAAACAGTATTTCCCTGCGCTATATACATCTCATTATCTCTTTTTATTCCAAGGATAATGAAGTTTCCTGTGGATATATCTTTTACTGTTTTTTCAGCAAGCTTTTCATCAACATAAATTTCATAAATGCGAATATTTTCTTTTAACTGGAATAGATCTATAAAGCCTTTATGTTTAATTTTTCTGTAAACTTTTCTAGCAATAAGTTTCCTTGAAACAATTGGAATATCTATATCTAGGGAATGGGCTATTTCCTCATATTCAGGTTGTTCAATTAAAGCTAAAACTTTTTTAGCTCCCAACTTTTTTGCGAGAATACATGCAAGTATACTTTCTTCCTTATAGCTAGCACTTATAACAATATCAGCATTCTCTATACTTTCTCTTTTTAAAAGCTCTTCATCTGTGAACTTTCCATTTATCACCATAACATTTGCGAACTTTTCAGCGATTTCTTCACATTTTTCAATATCAGGCTCAAATACTTTAATATTTAAACCTTTAATGTTTGACAATCCTTTTACTAAGCCGAAACCTATATCAGATACTCCAAGGAAATATACATTTTTTACTGGTTTATTTGGAATATTAAACATATCTATGAAATTATCTAAATTTCTCTTTTCAAGAAGAATATATACAAAATCATCCTCAAGGATGTTTCTACTACCTGTTGGAATTATTATATTTTCATCTCTCTCTATTAAGACTATGGTAAAGGGAATTTTTTCCCTGTATTCCTTTAAATCAGAAATTTGTTTGTTTTTTAAAGGATTTTCCTTATTTATTTTAAAGCCGATTAGAATGAAGTTTCCTTCATCAATTTCATAAAAATCTGAAATAAATGGGTATTTTATAATAAGCTCAATATTTTTATATATTTCATTGAGGGCATCTATTATTTCTACATTTAAAAAGCTTTCAATAGATTTTTGAAAATTCTCTGAAAGTTCTTTTTCCTGTCTTATAATGATTTTATTTTTTCCAAACACAGTTCTAAGAAAAAGAGCTATAGTTAAGTTTATCTCATCTTTATCTGTTACTACAATATAAAGGTCATAATCTTTAAACAGTGATAAACATTCTTCTTCTAATGCATTACAGGAATGAGCAATTACATCAATACTGTTTTCTAATTCTTCTATTTTTGATTTATTTTTATCTACAACAGCTACCTGATAACCTTCTGTTGAGAGTTGTTTTGCTAAATATGTTCCAACAACTCCAGCCCCAATGATACATATTTTCATTTTTTCCTCAATAAATAAGAGCTGTTAAGAAATAATCTAAAATCAAAACAAGAACTGAGGCTACTACAACAGCTGTGGTTGTTGATCTTCCAACCCCTTCAGCTCCACCTTTTGTTATGTATCCAAAATAGCAAGCAACTGTTATGATAACAATTGCAAAACCTATAGATTTATATAATCCTCCTAAAATATCATAAAGCTCTGTTAAATCTTTCATTTTTTCAACAAAAAGATAAGGGTTTATAGAATAGATCTTTGTTCCAACGAAATAACCGCCTAGTATACCTGAAGCATAAGAAAGGATAACTAATGCAGGTATCATAACAACAGCAGCTATTAGCCTTGGAGATATTAAATATCTAATAGGGTCAACAGCCAACACCTCAAGAGCATCTATCTGCTCTGTTATCCTCATTGTCCCAATATTTGCAGCTATAGCTGAGCCTGAACGAGCTGTAACAAGTAGAGCTACTAAAACAGGAGAAAGTTCTCTTGCTAGGGAGAGAGAAACTAAAGCTCCAATTAAAAACTCTGCATTAAACTTATGAAAAGTAGGATACGTTTCAACAACAAGGACACCACCTGTAAAAAAACCTGTAATAGCAATTAAAGGAGCTGCAGTAACTCCAATATCATACATATGTTTTATAATATGCCTTGGCTTAGGTGGAGTTTTTATAGATATCCATACTGCTTGTAAGAAAAGCAACGTGGCATTTCCAACATGTTCTATAAATTTTTTTATTTTTTCCATTTAAATATCCACTATATCCTCATTTAATTCAATCAAATCTAGATTATCTCCTATCTCTTCAGTCTCAAAAGGAGGCTCTTCTTCCATTATATCACTGCCTTCTTCCACTTCTTCATAATCTCCTTTTGCTAGGTTCTCAAATCTTGTTATCTCTTTGATAAATGCTAGATTAACAACTCCTGTTGGACCGTTTCTCTGCTTTGCTATTATTATTTCAGCAAGTCCTTCTTCCTCAGGAGTTGGATTTTTCTTGTAATACTCAGGTCTGTGTATAAACATAACAAGGTCAGCATCCTGTTCAATGCTATTATGCACAATAATATCGTTTGCTATGAAGTTGTGAGTTTTTTCAACTGTCATATCATAAACATCTTCTACTCCCAGTTCTTCTATACTTACTATCTCATCCCAGAGAATATCTGATGTAGCAAGTTGATATAGTTCGATAGCATTTAGTATTTGGGTAATTTTGAGGATTTTTGCTCTTGAAATTGAGTATTTAAAGATATTTGAACCACTATAGGATGCGTTTAATTTCTCAGCAAATTTTCTCCACAAAAACTGCGAGACTTCTTTAGTTTTACAATATGTATTCTTTATACTTTGTAGATAATTTTTACTTTCTTCCCTTGGAACAGCTATTTTGTCTCCAGGTTTCAGCTGGTCAAGTCTATACCATCCATCTATTTTAAGGAAAGGATGATTAGCAGATGCTTTTATCTCTCTTCCTGTTTTTGTTTTTAAAAGAAATACTTTCTTTCTTCCTGAGTAAAACACTTTAGATACAAACGATTTCCTTATTCTATAGTCTTTATCAAGAGATAAAGTATAAAATCGTTTCCCTACCATCTCCTTTATAGATTTGAGCTTACCTGTTTCAGCATCTATCACAAGGGTATCTCCAGTAAGACACCCGCTTTCTCTCAAGTCTGCAAGCTGAGGTCTTTTATCTGATCTTAATTCTGCCTGACGGGAAAGCTGAGCAAGAGCTATAACAGGAATAGAGAGCTCTTTTGCAACAGCTTTTAAACCTCTAGATATCTCTGCAACCTCCTGCTGTCTGTTCTCTGTTCTTCTATGGGAGCGCATAAGCTGCAGGTAATCAACAATAATAAGCTTAATGTCTTTTTCTTTTTTCAGTCTTCTTGCTTTTGCCCTTAGGTCTAAAATAGATAAAGATGCTGTATCATCTATATAAACAGGTGATGAAGAAAGTTCCACAGATACCTCTGCAAGTTTTTCCATCTCCTCTGTACTTAAAAAACCTGAACGAACCTTTTTTAGAGGAACTTTTGCTTCTAAAGATAAGAGTCTCATGGCTATCTGTTCTTTTGACATCTCTAGGGAGAAAAATGCAGAGGGATATCTTTCAACAACAGAAACATTATGCATAATAGAAAGGGCAAAAGATGTTTTTCCCATTGCAGGTCTAGCAGCGATAATAACTAAATCTCCAGGATGAAAACCTGTTGTGAGCCTATCAAGATCATAAAAACCAGAAGGAATTCCTGTAACAACTGTTTCTTTTTTTGAAAGCTCATTTATTATGTTTAATGTTTCTTTTATAACATCCTTTAGTTCGTAATAGTGGGTTATAGCCCTTTCTTCATTTATTTTAAAAATCTGACTTTCAGCTTCTTCAATAAGTTCATTTACATCTTTATACTGTCTTGATTTTTGGATTATACTCTGGGCTATCTGAATTAGATTTCTTACAATAGCTTTTTCTTTTACCTGTTTTGCTACTGTTTCTATAGTATTAGATGGTGCAGCATCATTTAATACGAGAAGTAAATATCCTTCACCACCTATTACTTCTAGTTTCCCTTTTGAGTCTAAGTAGTTTTTTACTACAAGAAAACTAGGAATCTCTCCATTTTCTGAAAGCTCTATGATTGCTTCGTATATTATTCTGTGCTTGTTATTATAAAAATCTTCAGGTTTGAGAATATTCAATACTAAATCAGTTACAGAAGGGTCAATAAGTATAGCTCCTAAAACCGCTCTCTCTGTTTGATCATCGTGGGGAATAACAGCATCAAAATCATTAGCCATGTGTACCTCTTTATAAAAGATTTACAGAAGAATTTTAAATTATACTTCATTTGTAAATTTTCAAATAAAATATACAGATAAAAAACCAATAATAGAAGTATAACTTCTATTGGAGAGTGGATTGTGAAAAAACAACAAATAACACCTGTAAACATTGAAAGAGAAGTCCCTTCTGACAACTTTCTTGTATCTAAGACAGATACAAAAGGTATTATAAAGTATGCAAACACAGCATTTATAAAAATTTCAGGTTACAAAGAAGAAGAGCTGATAGGGAAACCCCATAATATAGTCAGACATCCAGATATGCCTAAAGCAATTTTTAAAATTTTATGGGATACAATTCAAAAAGGTGAAGAATTCTGGGGATATGTAAAAAATCTTGCAAAAGATGGTTCTTTCTACTGGGTTTTTGCACATGTTACTCCTTCTTTTGATACACAAGGAGTAAATATTATTGGATATCACTCAGATAGAAGAAGAGCAAGAAAAGATGCTATTAAAAAAATAGAAAAATTGTACTCTGAGATTTTAATGGCAGAAAAAACAGGAGGAATTCAGGCAGGAATTGAAGTGCTAGAAGAAATTCTAAAACAGGAGGAAAAAGAGTATGCAGAATTTGTCTTCTCTATCTAAGATACAGTATGCAAATATTGCTTCTATTATCCTTTTTTCAATAACATTAACTGCAGAAGTTATTCAAAATGGCTTTAACTGGGTAATGATTTTAAATATATTTAACTTCTTTCTTGCTTGGGTAATCTTTGTAAATGTTAACAAAGTTAAAAAATTAGTAAGCCGAATCACAGATATTCTAAAAAAAGCTTCTGTAGGTTATCTAGAAGATAGGATTGTTCTTGTGGATGAAAAAGCTGAGCTATTAGATCTTGTTTATACCGTTAATGACTTTTTAGATGAAGTTGAAGTTTTTTTAAGAGAGATAAAAACACCCTTTGAGTATGTAGCTAGGGGAAAGTTTTTTAGGAAAGTAATACCTGATGGTTTCAGAGGAACATTTAAGCTTGTTGCAAGCGAACTTAACGAACCTATAAAAAAACTAGAGAAAGACAGTAAACTAATAGAAAGAATAAAAATAAATAATGAACTATCTAAATTAGGCGGGGGAATAACAAAAAGTTTATTCCTTATAAAAAAGGACCTTCAAAATATTTTAGATAAAACTTCGTTAATTCAGACAGCTGGAAAGGAAACAGCAAAGGTATCAGAAGAAAGTTTAAAAGAGGTAGATGAGATTGTTAAAAAACTAGATGAGATGATAAAGATGATAGAAAGTTCAAATGAAATAACAGAAAAGCTATTTGAAAAAACAGAAAGTATAGTTGATATTATGCATCTTATAAAAGAGATAGCAGATCAGACAAACCTTTTAGCATTAAATGCAGCAATAGAGGCAGCTAGAGCTGGAGAACATGGAAAAGGATTTGTCGTTGTTGCTGATGAGGTGAGAAGTCTTGCAGAAAAAACAGCTAAAGCAACAGAAGAAGTTCATAAAACAATAGAGGATTTAAGAAAAGAAAGTGAAAAATCTTATAAAAATTCATTGATAATGACCCAGATAGCACAGCAGTCAAACAGATCTATTCAAAACTTTAAATATGTTGTAAAACAGGTAAATGAGAATGCAAAAGAAACATTGGCACTAGCAAATATTATTAACTACACATCTTTAATAACAGTTTATAAACTAAACCACATAATATTCAAAAACAGAGCCTATAGTGCGATTTTCAACGGTAAACTTCGTGAAAGAATACCAACAGATAAAGAGTGTGACTTTGGAACATGGTATTACACAGAAGGAATAAAACTTTTTAAAGATATAGAACCATTTAAAAAAGTAGAAATCTTTCATAAGGAAATACACAAAGTTCTTATTGATGCTGTTCAGTTTGTTAAAATAGAAGATAGAGTTTTAGAAAATAGAAATAGAATTATAGAAGATTTTAAAAAAGCTGAAGAGTATGCTGAAAAATTTTTCTATTATCTTGATGAAACATTAAAAGAAGCAGAAAAAAGAGAGTTTGTAAAAATAATAGAAGAAAAAGAAGAAAAGAGACCTGCACTTACAGGTTCGTGAATAACACTCTAATAGTTTGGACAGGCTTTAGCTGCTCCCGTCAGTTGCTGTATCCCTTCGAGATAGCCTCGGAACAACCCTACGGTTTTTGATGGGAATTTTCCTTCTCCCTTCCTTCTTTCTATTGCAGGAAAATCTTTAGCTTTGTTATCACTTCTATATTCAAGATACAAAAAATTTTAAATTATAAACTGCCTAATAGGCAGTTATTTTATCTTAAAGATCTCATGTAGAGGATAATCTTCTTCTAAAGGAGGAAAGTCCTCTATTTTTTTGCCAAATGCAGCATTTAAGAAAGCATTTCCCCACCAGGAAATATTATATTTCTTTATATGTTCTCTAAGGTTTTTCATATACTCTCTTTTTTTCTCTAAAGGAAGTTCTAGAGCCTCTTTCAATGTATCAGCTGTTTTTTCAATATCGTATGGATTAATAAGTAAAACATGATTATAAAGCTCTGTTGCAGCGCCGGCAAACTCAGATAGCATTAAAACCCCTGTCTCATCAATATTTGAAGCTGCAAACTCCTTTCCAACTAAGTTCATACCATCTTTTATTGAGTTCACCCAGCAAACATCGGCAGACCTGTAAAATCTAATTAAATCATTAAAATCCATTCTTCTTGCAACATAGTAAACAGGTGTCCAGTCTATACTTCCAAATGTCCCATTAATATCACTTACAAGATGCTCAAACTCTACTTTTAAACTGTCATACTCAGGAAGTTTTTTTATATTTGGAGCAACTGTTTGCATTAAGATAACTTTTTTGTGATACTTAGGATACTTCTCCAAAAACCTTTTATATGCTTTTAGCTTGTGAATTAGTCCTTTTGTGTAATCAAGTCTGTCAACTCCAAAGATTATCTTTTTATCAGAAGTATATTTTTCTATCTCTCTAGCTTTTCTGTTATAAAGCTCAAAATCAATACTTATAGGAAACACTCCTACCTTTACACGTTTTCCTTTGTAGCTAATCTCAGTTATTGGTTCTCTAGAAAGAATATTTACTCCTTCAACAAGCTCATCTACACAGTCTAAAAAGTTCTTCCTATCTAAAAACGTGTGAAAACCAATAAGATCATACTCTAAAAGTCCTTCTAATATCTCAACTCTCCATGGGATTTTAAAAAACAGTTCAGGGGTTGGAAAAGGTATATGTAGGAAGAAGGCTATCTTTCTGTTTATACCAAGCTCTTTTATATACTTAGGCAGTAGGAAAAAATGATAATCGTGAACCCATATAAAATCTCCCTCTGAAGAAATATCCTTTATTGTGTAGGCAAATTTTCTGTTTACTTTTTTATAAGCTTCCCAGTACTGAGGTTCAAATCTGCAGTATGCCTGAAATGTATGAAATAAAGGCCAGATAATTCCGTTGGAAAAGCCGTTAAAGAAGTCTGTTATTTCCTCATTAGTTAAAGAAACAGGATATAGTAAAAATCCTTCTTTTTTACCAGCTTCAAATATTGTTCTCTTTATCTCCTCATTTACTTCAGGAGTTCCACCCCAGCCAATCCATAAAGCTTTTTTGTTTTTTAAAACCTGCTTTAGAGCAGTAACAAGCCCACCAGGACTAACCTCTGCTTTTAACTTGCCGCTTTCTTCTTTTATATGAATAGGGAGGATAGCTGAGACCACAACAAGATTTTCCATTTTCCTCTCCTTGCATATATTTTTCTGGTAAAATCCGAAAAGATTACTAATTAATAAATAACTACAGGTAAGTGATATGTCAAAAGCTTACATAGACAGAATAAATGTATACGGTTTTAAATC
>JALVKE010000255.1 GCA_027028005.1 Persephonella sp.
TTATATCTAGTATTTTTTGTAATTTTTTCCAATCAATTTCTTTTTTGTTATATAAGTATACTGAAGCTAATACTCCGTCAATGATGGGCCTTCTCCAGTCATCTACCACTATATCGTAGATAGATTCTTTTCCTAATCTTCTGGCTATTCTACTACAAAATTTCTCATCTTGTTCACACATTGTAAGGATTGTTACTTCACTCATTTGTTTCACCGTGTATTTACTTGTACTTACAAGTATTTAAAAGTTTCCCCAAATAATCATATACCATAACTCTTATATACTGGGATATACAAGTATAATAGTGGTGAAACAAGTGTTCACGTATGAGGAGAAGAGAAGAGACAAGAAATTAATAATATATGTGTATGAGGTTGGAGATAAAATAAAGTTCGATAAGGCAAAAGCAAAATACGAAATAGAATATGAAATAAAGAAAGATGGAGAAGTAATTGAAAGAGATGTGATAGACAGTGAAAAAGATGTAGGGGTAACTCTAGAAGATGTCAAGAAAGCCTTTGAAAGTATAGAGAAAACAGTAGAAGATATATTTAAGAAAAATGTTGTTGAATACGTTTTTGAATTAAACAAGATAGAAGAGGAAGGCATAAAGATTGAGATAGTAAAAAGAACTGGCGAAGACCCTTAATTAAATAACTTCTTTTTTCCATATTAATACTATTATTTCTTTTTTGGTTCTCCTTCTTCCCCGAATATTTTCTACTCGGGGTAAACGCAGCCTTTTGTAAAGTCAAAAGTCTACATCATTTTAAAAGAGAGTAAAAGAAAGTAAAACCCGTTTTTCACACTTCTAAGAAAACACTAAGAAAATACTAGAAATCCGTAAAAAATCTGTAAAAATAGTGTAAAGTAAAATAGGTGTTAAGAAAAAGCTTCTGTTAAAAACTCCCATAAAGGATTACCTTTTTTCATTATTATGGTGTGTACCTTTCTTTCCCCCATCCAAGCTAGCTCTATTTTTATCATATTTGGCTCGACAATTATATTAACCAATGGTCCCCCAGTTGTACGTTCTAATTCATAATATATTGTCTCCCAACCATTATCACCAAAATATTGACAACGTGTTATACCTAATATTAAATCCATAAAATCATCTATTTGTTCAGGGTTTTCTAATATTTCATTTATTTCCATTACATAATTTTTTACTAGTTCATCTAAATCTGGTTCACTCATTTCTTTGCACCACTTTTATACTTGTTTGTTCTGGTATTTAAGAGTTTCTCCACATAATTATTTGAGAAAACATTTATATACCTGGAACTACAAGTAAGTACACAGAGGTGCAGAAAATGAGTACCCTAGAAAAAGATTTAGTTAAAAAGGTAATAGAAGAAGGAAGAAAGGAAATAGAAGTTGAAGACAAAAAATACGAGATAAAGGATAAAGTCCCCGATAATGTAATGTATCTAAGTGATATAAGGTTTGAGAAAACGCCAAGAATACGAGTAGTTATACAAAAAATAGATATGGCAAAGAGATTTCTAAAGAGACTAGAGAATGTAGAGGAGTTATACAAAAAGATGGCGGAGTTAGGTATTGAGATAAAAATAGAGAAAGATTGGAATAGTAATAATCGTGTAGGACTCTTTGCGACAAGGATAGAATTAGGCGAGAAATTATATGATGAACTAGGAGAGAAGGATTGGAAGGAAGTTGTTGAAGCAATAAAAAGGAAAATAGAAGATGAATTACAACAATGGGTTGAGTGGGGAAACAAACTAGTGGACAATGAGTTATATCGGATAGAAGAGATAAAAGAAGAAGAGGATGAGTGGGACCCGTAAATAACTCTAATCTCTTTTTTTCCACATTATTCTTGTTCTATTAGTGTTTCTATTATTTTTTGTAGTATTCTTGTTTCTATTTCTTCTTGTTCTTCTAGTTCTTCTTGATATAATATATATGTCTTGTATGCTTCTTCTACGAGTGTTTCCCAGTCCTTGCCAGTTATGGCCTGGATTTCCTTGAATTCGTTGTAGAATTTTCGGCCTATTTCTACGTAGAGTTTTACTAGTTTTTCTGCTTCTTTGCTTGCTATTAGGCCTAGTTTTCTCAATGAGGCGGATTGTGTTTGTCTTTCTGGGCTTACCCTGGTTAGTGGTTTTGTTTCTTCTTCTCCTTGTTCTTGTTGTTCTTGTTTTCTTTCTATTGTTTTTCTTGGCTGCCCTTGTTGTAGTGTTATTGTTCTTATTTTCTGGCGGAATTCATCGTATTTTGGATATGCTTTCCTCAACATATAGTATACTGTTTGGCGGGTGACTCCTAGGAGTTCGGCGCAACGTGTTATTTCCTCATTGGTTGCAACGCATCTTAGTACTTGTTTTTCTTTCTCAGATAAGGGTGCTTGCTCGATTATTTCTAGGTCGTCGGGTCCTAGAACGTATTTTATTCTGCGTGTCATTTCTGGTCTCCACTTATTTTTTCTGCGTTAGTGTTAATATACTGTACTATAGTATATTATTCTTGGTGCGAGATATGAGTGAGTCTAATATTGATAAAGTAATAGACGCATTGGCTAAGAAGTTGGGGACCAGTAGGGAGAACATCTTGAAGGCTTTGGCGGAGACTGTTCTTAAGCAGAGTAGTGGTAAGCGTGAGAGTCTTTCAGCATTGAAGGAGCTTAGTGGTACCCAGTTCTTTAAGTCGAGTATGACTATTGACGATATCTTCCGCTACCGGCTTATGGAGAAGCTTATGAGTGATGACGAGGGATTAGACTTAAACAAGATACTAGCTATTGGTATGTTGAAGCAGTTGTTCCAGCCAGACCCCATGACCCTACTACTTATCCAGCGCATGGCGGAGAACCCTAGGAGCGACGACAAGGTTATCCAACTACTACTCCAGCAACAA
>JALVKE010000256.1:0-2183 GCA_027028005.1 Persephonella sp.
TATTAGTTCTTCTTTATTAAACTCTATTAATTCTCTTACAAGGTTTTTTAGTTCTTCATCGTCTAAACTTTTCCTTAGTTTCTCCAAATAAAAGAATATCTCTTTTTCTTGCTCGTCATCAAACAGATAGTCTGTCATAGGGAACATGAATACAGTTTTGCCTGAAGGTGTGATTTTCTTAATTTTATCTCTTATCTCCCTTAGTAAGTAATGAATAAACTCTACGTAAGACCTTATACAGTCTGCACATAGATAATCAAAGGGCAGATAACTGTCTGCTTTTCTTTGGATTAGATGAGTATCTCCAAATATATTACTTAAAGAAGGCATAAACCTTAATCCTTCTGTATTTCCTTTTAAAATCTCTTTTTTAAAATACTCAACCTTTTCTATCTCGTCTTCTTCAAAAGCAATATCTACAGTATTATCCAGTATAACCGAATGCCAGCCACAACCACTAAGCTCTATCCCTGCCTGCCCTGTTATGTGCATGGTTTCAACTCCTTAAATCTCATCAATTTCGTTCCAGTCTGGATTGGCAAATGGATTGTGTCTTTCTATGCAAATGTCGTATCCCAGTAATCTTAAAGCACTCCATATTTTTACAAAACTAACCTCTCCTAACTTTCCCTTTTCTATCTTATATAAGGTATATCTGCTTATACCCATTTTCTTTGCAAATTCTTCCTGCGTGTATCCTTTCTCCTTTCTCTTTTTCCTTATAAACTTACCGATTAAATCCACGTCCATTGTTAAACCCCTTCCTTTTTGTAATCCTTACCATTTTTTTATTTTCAAATTCAAGTAAAGTATTATCCCAAATTTCTATCATTCTTGATCCTATATCCATAAACTCTTTATTTTCTTTAATATACTCCTGAAGTTCTTTTATGGTTGATTCAACAGCATCTATACACTCATCTATTAATTCTTCAGTTTTTTCTTCAGATAATAGACATACGTTTTCCCCAAACTCTATTATCTCTTGTTTATTTAGCCATTTGTGTTTTCCGTTAATAGTTAATGCAGGTCTGTCGTCTTTTATATATACACTAGTGCATACAAGGTCGTAAGCAGGAGAAAGTCTAATGTAAGAAAAATCTTTATTAAACAATAATCCAAAGTTTTTTAAGTGAGCATCTCCGTTTCTTATCAGTGTATTTATAACTATCATCTTAAAGTAAGAACTTAAATCAGCTGATACATCTTTTGAGAGTTTCTTTATTACTTTGGCTATTTGTTCGTAGCTTCCTGTGTATTTGTCTAATCTGGTTTTTCCAAGAAGACTACCAGCTTCTTCAAAAAATAAATCCTCTTTATCAAATCTTTTTATTATTAGAAAGTTTTTATTTTTGGATAATTTAAAATCTGGAGTTTCTAAGCCAGATCTTTTGGCTACTTTTAAGCAAAAATATTCAACCTCTGTTAAATTCGGATACATTTCCCCGTAAGTCTTTACTATGTACTCATCCCCGGGAATTTGTGCTTTATCCTTTACAATAGCAATACTCTTAGGCTGTATTCCACTTATTGCATTTTTATCCATGAACATTTTTAGTAGTTTTAAAAATGTGTCATGAGTATCATTTTCCTCTAACTCATCCATCGTTATGTAATTTTGGCTTTCTTTAACTTCTATTTCCCTACCTTTTAACTTGGCTTTAGTTCTTACCCCTTCTGCCAAATACCACAACGCTATAAAATCATTTATTTTCTCTTCTTTTTTATGAATTATCTCCTTTAGATATTGAAATAAAAAACCTTCAGGGATAAACATATCAAAAAACGGAAGTAGTCCTGTATGCTTTCTATAAGTTAAATGACTTGTGGGCATAGAAACACAAATACTATCCTTTAGATCGTCTGTAAAATATCTAAATTCTGTTCCTGCTCCTATTTCTAATAGTTCTCCAATAGTTTTACCCTTGAGAGTGGCTAATATCTTCTTTTTCATATTACGACCTCAAATGTAAATTTCAGTTTACAATTTAATATTGTTTCTCTTGTTTGTCAACTAATATTTACATTTAGGGCTTGTTTTGATTTCTTTGCAGGATCAGACTTGAGACTTTTCGCAAGCCAGGGAAAAACAAAACAGAAAAGTAAGATTTACTATAATCAAATCTTGAAATAAAACTTATCTTTTCTTTTTTTTATCTGATTGGCAACAAACTGGATGTAAG
>JALVKE010000256.1:2193-2874 GCA_027028005.1 Persephonella sp.
TAGCCCTTTTCCTTGAGTTCTATGTATTTCTCTATCCTTTTCTGATTTATTTCTTCTAATTTTATTTTCATCTTCCATTTCCTCTATAATTTCTCTTAATTTGTTTTCAAGCAGTTCCTCTTTTGCTCTTTTTTTTAAATAATCTATATCCAATTCCTTTTCATAACCACGTAAAAGAATTTGTGCCAATTCGCAATCGCTTTCGGATTTCCAATGAACACAAGCATTCAACCTATCAATAATCAAATCTTCTATGCCTATTACATTTATAGTGTATTCTTTTCCTTCGATTTCTACTTTTATCTCTCTTACTTTCGATAAACTCCCGCTTAATTCATCATCTACAATTTCTACAAAAATTCCAAGTTTATCAGAAATGTAATTTTTACCTTGTTTTTTAAATAAGCCAGTAGAGAGTATGATATTTTCAAATTCTTTTCTGTTCTGGAAAACAAAATCTATATCTCCAGATACATAAAAAGGACTTGTATAAATTTCAACGGCAGAATCACCTACCAATATAGGGAGATTGTACCCTTTTTCCTTCAACTTGTTAGTAATCCAAACAGAAAAAAGCAAGTGTTTCTTAAATATATCTGGTTCTTCTTTTATTTTTTCAAGCCAATCAATATAATATTCATTCATTTCAGTCTTTCTTGATCAAATCCCTAACCTCAATAA
>JALVKE010000257.1 GCA_027028005.1 Persephonella sp.
TTGTTATTTTCTTTTCTTTTTCTTCTTTTATTTCATTTTTAAAACTAAAATTTTTAGATATCTCTTTACTTTCTAGCTTGATATATTTTTTTTTGTCTAAATTACCTTTTAAAGGTCTGTTTTGCTCTTTATGAATAGAAGGATATTTTTCTTCATTGTTTTTATACTTATCTTCTGTGGTAAAACTAAAAATATTTTCAGGAAACTTCTTTTCATCTATGTGATTTAAGTTATCTTTTAAAGTTATCTTTTCATTTTTACTGCTTTTTAGTGTTTCTTTTTGAGATTTTAACTGTTTAACTCCTATGTTATCTTTCTTATTCGCTTTTTCCTTATTAATTCCTGAATTGATCTGAAAATTAATAATGTATGAAACCGGTTCTGTAATCTCTAAATCCTGAGATTTCTTCACTTTGTTTGAAACAAGGTTATTTTTCTCCAACGTTTCATTTTTGCTAAATGAAAGTTTATTCTCTTTTCCTTTTAAATTTTTCTTTATGTGATCTTTAAATAAGCTGTCAAAAAGACCTTTACTAGATACTTTGTTTTTTTTGCTATGTTTTTTTGATATTATATGCTTTATGTTTATAGTTTCTATCATAAGGTTCTGCATTCACTCTCGCCCTTAAGGTTTTATATATTCTATCGTATTTAATCCTTACACTCTTTAAAAAAGTAAAATAGCACTATGTTTGTGCATTTTTCTATTGACAAACACCATATATTAGCCCATACTATACCATGTAGATAAAGAAGTTTAAAGATTGAGAGGGCGCCCTCCTAAAGTTTCTCCTCTAGAGCTCAAGGAGACTTTAAACTCCCTTTATCTATCAAATTTAAATTTTAAAATTTTTGGAGGTTTTTTAAGTAATGCGTCTCACAGGTACAGTTAAATGGTTTAATTCTAAAAAAGGATACGGATTTATCACAAGAGATGATGGTCAAGGTGATGTTTTTGTTCACTTCTCAGCGATTAAAGAAGATGGGTTCAGATCTCTTGAAGAAGGACAGAAAGTAGAGTTTGAAATCGTTAAAGAAGACAAAGGCGAAAAAGCACAAAACGTAGTGAAATTATAAAACACTAAAACTATATAAAAAGGCAGGTCTCTAGAGACCTGCCTTTTGTTAATTCATCCTATAGAACATTCTCAAAATCAAAGTCATCTCTCATATAGATTTTTAGTTCTTGATAAGGAATTTCTATTGTAAAGCTTCCACAAACTCCAGGAGTAACCTCATACTTTGAAAAGATAAATTCTATACCTGTTTTCTTTAAAAATATCTGAGGAATATAAGAACACTTGTTAAACTCTTCTTCAAAAATTTCACATTTTTTTTCATTTTTTATCTTCTCTTTCAGCATTTTTTTTATTTCTTCTAGAGGATAGATCTCTTTATACGTTTTTGTTGCTTCGTCATATATATGTTTTTTCTCTGCAAAGATATCAAAAAACTTTATAAATCTCTTACATTTTAAATCTAGATTTATAGCCACAATTTCTGTGTTCCCATGAGCTGCTCCAAAGAAATATGCATACTGAAAAAGCTTTATAGAAAATATTCTTCCATTATTGATACCAACTTCATATGTTGATTGAAATTCTAGAAGAGTATTATCCCCAACTATAGGAACAGTCATATCTATAATCTCTTTTTTCACAATATCAAAGATCTTTCCTTTATATGGGAAATATACAAGTGGTATCTTAGCTTCAATTTTTTGAGTTTCTATAATTGGTTTATTGTCTTTCAAAATTTCATTGTCAGAAATAACAACTTCTCTCTCTATTTTTAGATCTACTTCCTTTATTCTAACTTTTCTTACATGTTTTGCAAATGATGTTGAAAACAGTATAAAAATTAGAAAAAAAATAAGCGCTTTTGTATATTTCATTAATACTTTCCTGTTTTTTCTTTCTTATACATTTATAAATATAACAAAATTTCAGTTTCCTTGCTGAAGCTCCTTTTTTATCTGCTTTTCTCTATAGGAAAAATACAGATAAAGTCCTAAAAGAACAGCTATGTTAATGATAATAAAAGATAGAGAAAAGGCAGACTTTAGAAAGTATCCTAAAAATCTGATACCATATGAAAAAAATATTAAAATCTCAATAACCGCAAGAATTAAAAGTCCCCTTTTCATAAGCTGATATGTTTTAAGTTCTACTATTTTACTTTTATCCATCTAAGATACTCCTAAACTTTTAATAAAGGATACAGCCTCTTCTTTTGTTTTTATCTCTCCAGATATTTGAAGCTGAAGAAGTTTATCTTTTATCTCTCCAACCTTTGGAGAAGGCTTTATATTCAAAGTCTGTATTATCTCTCTTCCTGTAAGAAGAGGCTCTTCTACAATCTCATTTTTATAAACATCAAAGTAATAAGACTGAAGATATATTATAAAAATCCTCAATTCCTCTAAATACTCTTCATTTTCAGATGTTGCATATGCATCAGCTAAAGAAAGTATAAAGAGATGTGGGATAAGTTTTTTATTTTCAAACCAGAAAAAATTTAAATCTTTCTTTGTTAAAGAACCTACCTTTTTTAGTTCAAACAAACGAAATATATCAAGATGATGTTTTATAAATTGGGATATAAAATTTGTTGCATCTTTTCCTAATGCTAGTTTTTTTCCTATATCTTTAAATGTTTCAGAACCTACAATCTCATGATTTTTAAAGTTCTTCTCTTTTGTGTATATTTTACCTATATCGTGAAAGAAAGCAGCAAATTTTAAAAGGGTAATGTCATTAAATTCAGTAAGAAAACGTTTTTTTCCTAAAGTTTTTAAAAACTCATTATCTATAGTACTTTTTAATATCTCTTTTTTTTTAAAAAATCTTCCATATATCCCACAGTTTTTAAGCTGTGCTCTAAAAGGGGATATTTATGAAGATTTCCCTGATTTTTTATCTTTATCATATCCTCTACTTCAGGGATAATATGCTGGAAAATTCCTAAATCTACGAGCTCTCTCACTGTTTTTTCTGTATCTTCATTATCAAAAATCTTTAGTATCTCATCTCTTACTCTTTCAATAGGGGAATTCTTAACGATCTCTCTATTTTTTTTGCACCACTTTTTAAAATCCTTATCAATATCAAAATCTAAACTCTGGGCTATTCTAAAACCTCTTAAAACTCTTACAGGATCTTTCTGAATATTTTCAATAGAAACAGGTCTTACAATCCCTGATTGAAGATCTTCAAGTCCCCCAGAAGGATCAAATAAAACAGTCTCACTAGCTCCAAGTCCCACTGCATCATCAAAAACAATAGCCATAGCATTTATTGTAAAGTCCCTTGTAAGAAGATCCTGCTCTAGTCTTTCAATAATAGCTTTTTCCTTTTCATAAAAGTCTAGTTCTTTATTCTCCATAATATCTGTTATATCTAAATAAGAAAGGTCAAATCTGTATCTTATTCCATTTTCTTCAAAGATAATTGTTGCCACAGGTTTTTCCTTTTCAAACTGAAAGATGTTACCTTTCCCTAGAACCTTCTTTATCTCTTTTGCTATCTCAAAAGGATCTTTTGTTACAAGTAGATCTATATCAACTTTATCTTTTATAGGTCTATTTAGAAGTCTATCCCTTATCCATCCACCTACAATAAAGCAGATTGTATCTTTTCCTAAAGCTTTTACTATATCATCAAAGTATGTATTATAAAAAAGAAGACCGTGAACATACTTGGTCTTTATATCAAAATCAAACTCCCCTCTTAGGTCTTTTGGAAGTTTTTGTCTGTTCATTAGCTTTTCAAGAAGTTTTTCTATCCCAAGCATTTTGCTCTCCGTTTAAATGTTTTGATGAAGTTTTCTGTTTAATTTTTGCACTGTATAACAGAAAGAAGAGTGAGACCACGTTAAAGGCATAACTGATAGAGGTTCTCCTGTATGTGGGTTATACTGCTCAGCTAAAAGCCCTGCCTGAGATTTCCTTTTTAAAACCCAGTTTAAAAGTTCTTTAGCATTCTCATACTCCTCTATATCAATATACCAGTTTGCCATCCAGAGTGTAGTAACAATCCATGGGTTTCCTGGTAGATTTTCATCAACTCTATGATAGTAGTCTCCTTCATATCTTGCAATCCCCCCTACATCTGTATTAATCCAAAGCTCCTTTCCTATTGCTTTCATTGTATTTATTACTCTGTAATCGTTAGCTGGTAAGACTCCAAGTTCTGAAATAAGAGCTAAACTGCTCTCTACAGTTGTGTCTTTAATCCACCTACCGTCTTTAAATTTATGTATCATTCTTACAAATCTTCCAGTTTCTTCATCATAAAGATGTTTTATTATCGCTTTTCTTACTTCATTTGAAACCTTTCTATATTTTTGTGCTTCTTGATGGTTCCCTGTAAGGTCTGCAAGGTTTGATGCAGCGTATAAACCTGCATAAACAGTTGCACAAGTGTAGGTTAAAATACCTCTCCTCTCTTCCCAAAGATCATAGCTTTCCTTTGGAAGTCCAGTATCTTCATATCTATAAGAGCACATAAACTCTGCAGCAGGTCTAACAAGTTTGTTGTACATCTCGTCTATAAACTCAATATCTTTACTTTCCTTGTAGTGTTCATATAAAGCCCATATAACTAGAGCTGTTTCATCTTCCTGTATAGGTAGTTGATAGTTTTCATTTTCATCACACCAGGGATGCCAGGAAGAACCTGCAGAACCATCAGGAGAGTATTTGTGAAGCATAAAACCTTCATCTGTTATATGCTCAGCACAAAATCTAAAAAAGTTTTTTGTTGTGTTAGTATATCCTGCTCTATCTAGTGCAACAGCTGTAAAAGCTCCATCTCTAGGCCACATATAGCTGTAGTGATCTTTGTTGAACTTGTATATAGAAGTGTCATTTGCAGCAATAATAGCCCCTCTTTTATCAACATGTGCTCTAAATATAAGAAGACTTCTGTAATATGTTGATCTTATTTCTTCTGATATAGAAGGGTGAATTTTATCCTTTTCTACAATCCATGCTTTCCAAAAAGAACCTGTCTCTTCTATAAGGTGAGGAATGGTATCTTGATGAACTTTTTTATTTAACTGTTTTATCTCATCGTAATTCTTTCCAGCAGTTATATAGTAAAAAAATGTTGATGTTTTTTCTAAATCAAAGGACATACCAACAGCACTGTCTATATCTCCCTGTATAATCTTTCTTCTAGAGAGTTTTCCTTCCTGTATTTCCTGCCAGCTACCAGAGTTATCTGTTCTTTTTGATACTGTATACTCAAATTCACATTTATGGTTTTCATCGCAACAGGATATAAAAAGATATGTATTTCCTTTGTAATGTATCAAGCCTTTTAGTTTTGGATGGTAAAAGGCTGTATTCCCAATCTCATTTTCGTTAAGATTAAAGTTATGATAAAAGTAAATTTTCACATGCTTTTTCTCATCTGTTAAATTAACAGCTTTTATCTTTCTTAAGAAGATATTTGCATACTTGTGGATTGTATCCTGAATATGAAGTTCTATATCAAGTTCTTCATTTCTTGCTACAACATTTGATATAAGCGTCTTTTTCACATAAGAGAAGCTAAACTTCCAGCTACTATCTAACCATCTAAACTTATCATCTACCCATACCCCAATCCCATTTGCATTTCCATTTAGATGGTTAAACTGTCCCACATAAGGATAGTAGAAATCTCTCATATTTAGATGTTCGTCAAAGTTAACAAACATCTGTCCATTACTAAGGATGATCTCTCTCATTTAATCCCCCATCTATACGCCGGTCTTTTATTTTTAAAAGTTTTTTACATACTCTTTATACTCTTGTATTCTCTTCTTTATCTCTATCCAGTTATCATTTCCAAACTTTTCAACAACAGCATTTGCTAAAACAATAGCAAGCATAGCTTCTCCAACGACAGCAGCTGCAGGAACTGCTGTAACATCTGAACGCTCTTTTGCAGCATCAAAAGGCTCTTTTGTTTTTATATTTACAGATTGAAGACTTTTCTTTCTCATTAATGTTGGAATAGGTTTCATAGCAACTCTAACAGTGATAGGCTCTCCGTTTGTTACACCTCCTTCAATACCCCCCGCTCTGTTTGTTTTATGATAAAACCCTTTTTCTTTATCGTAAAAAATCTCATCGTGAGCCTGAGAACCAAACTTTTCTGCAAGTTTAAAACCTTCCCCTATCTCAACACCTTTCATAGCCTGAATACTCATCATAGCCTGAGCTATTCTTCCATCAAGTCTTCTATCCCACTGAACATAAGAGCCTAATCCAACAGGAACTCCAGTAGCAAAAACCTCAAAGACACCTCCTAAACTCTCTCCTTCCTCTTTTGCTAAATCTATAAGTTTTTTAAACTTTTCATCTTCTTCAGGAAAAGGAATTCTAACCTCAGACTCTTCTGCTCTTTTAGAAAGTTCTTCAAGAGATAAGTTAGATGTTTCTATCAGATCCTTAACAGATAGCTTTCCAATAGAAACTACAAAACTACCAATCTTAATACCTATATCTTCAAGGAGCTGTTTGCATACAGCACCAACAGCAACTCTTGTTGTTGTTTCTCTAGCACTTGCCCTTTCTAAAACATTTCTTAAATCTGAAAATCCATACTTTATCCCACCAACTAAATCTGCATGTCCCGGTCTTGGATTTGTGATTTCCCTTTTATCTGTTGGTTCTCCCTCAATTGCCATTATATCTGTCCAGTTTTCCCAGTCTTTGTTTCTAATCATCAACGTTATAGGGGAACCTAGAGTATAGCCAAATCTTACTCCTGATAGTATCTCAGCTTTATCTTTTTCTATCTTCATACGGCCGCCACGTCCGTAACCTTTCTGTCTTCTTGCAAGTTCTCTGTTTATATAATCTGAAGAAATTTTTACATTTGAAGGAAATCCTTCTATTATTGCTGTTAAGGCTGGTCCGTGAGACTCTCCTGCATTTAAAAATCTTATTGTTCCCATAAAATCTCCCTACTTTTTAGTTTAAAATTAATATTATAGTCTGAGAGGTAGTGGAAAATATAGGGAACAAGTTTTTTATTAAATCTAATGAATAACCTTAGGTTGTTATCTTTAAAAGAAAATTTAAATAGAAATAGATATATTTCTTCTGTAGAATATCAAAAAAATATTATGGAGATTTAGATGAGGCCTGAGCTCTTAGAAAAAACATTTTTACTAAAACAGGAATTAAAAAATCTTAGCTTAATAATAGATGAAGAAGCTGTAAGGCAAGAAGTATTAAAAAGCTGGAATACATACATTCCAAAAAAGCAGTATAAATTTACAATAGCTGAAGATGGTTCTTTTAATAAAAAACGTTATTTAGGTTTTTATCTATACTCTGCAGCAGGTTTTGCTGTTGGATTTACTAAAGATGAGAATACAGTTGAAGAGTTTGCAGGGGATATAGGTATAACAGTTATAAAAAAAACAGAAGTTGTTGATAGTTACCTAAAGATGCTTATGTTTCTTCTTGAGCTAAAGGCACTGCTGAGACTTGCAGAAAGAACAAGACCTGATGTTCTTCTTATAGATGGAACATTAAGTAGTAGATTTATCACATTCTTCCCAAAAACTGATTGGTTTATCTCTGAAGAATTTGAAGGAAAAATAGCTAAATTAGCGGCTGACTATATACCTGTTTTAAAGGATAATCTTCTGAAAGATGATATTGTAGCTTTTTCTCCAGCTATAAAATTATCTGTGGAAGAAAGACTTAATAGTCTTTTAAGTAAAAAATATGTTAGAAGAGATATTCTTGAAGCTGTGTTATCAAAGATAGCTTATTTTGAATATCTACTACTCCTGCACAAACTTTTTTATGGTTTAAAATGGAATCCTTTAGTATTAGGAATTGCAAAATCATCCCATAACACAGAAATATTTAATAAATCTCTACCTGACCTAAAGTTATTTTACGATTTTGTAGAAGAAACAGGATACTCTGTGGAGAGATACGTTAATCTAGAAGAGAAAAAGTGGGAATTTTCTGAAATTTTTGAATATCTAGAGAAAAATATAACGTCTGACCTTAAGTTTACTCAGTTAAAGTACTTTTATGCAAAGTATGGAAACGGAAAACATATCTCTCTTATTGAGGTGTATGAAAATCCAGAGAGAAAAACACCTTCTTTTGAGGAGATTCTTGATATATTAAGTTTTTATGCTGTTGATGGTTATCCATTTTTACTAAAAAAAGCTGATAGAGAAGTAAGAATTACAGGAAGAGATTTATCCTTTTTAGAAAGTATTTTAGACCTTAAGAGAGAATTAAGTGGTAGGGAAGTTCTTTAAGAAGTCTTTTAACAAAGATGTGTTT
>JALVKE010000258.1 GCA_027028005.1 Persephonella sp.
ATATATTATATATGTTCTATAATGCTATTAACATCAATACTTTTTGGTTGTATAATATACAGTTCGTAAAATATTAACTATTAAAACTTAAGATCTAAAAGGAGGTTTACTGTATGTCAATTACACCAGAGAAAAAAGCTGAATTAATAAAGAAATTTGCAAGACACGAAGGAGATACTGGTTCTCCAGAGGTACAAATAGCAATACTAACAGAAAGAATTAAAAATTTAACAGAACATATTAAAAAGAACAAAAAGGACCTTCATTCAAGAAGAGGTCTTATTGGAATGGTAAACAAGAGAAGAAAGTTACTTAAGTATCTAAAAAGAGTCGATGTAGAAAGATATCAAAAAATTATTCAGGAGCTTGGAATAAGAGAAGCAACTGGGAGTAAGTAATGGGAGAAGTAAGCGAAATTAAAGTAGAAAAAATTGAAGTAAGTACTCTTTTAGATAATGTGCCTGTCTCTATAGAGACAGGTTATTTTGCTAGACAAGCTAGTGGAGCTGTTATTGTAAAGCAAGGTGAAACAGAAGTTCTCGTTGCTGCTGTAGTAGCAGAGGAGCCACAAGCAGATGTAGATTTTCTTCCATTAACTGTAGAATACAGAGAAAAAACATACGCTTATGGAAAAATTCCAGGTGGTTTTGTTAAAAGAGAAGGAAAACCTTCTATCAGAGAAATACTTGTGTCAAGGCTTATAGACAGACCTATAAGACCCCTCTTTCCTAAAGGATTTTTTAATGATGTAGTTATTACTGCTCTTACACTATCAGCAGATGACAAGTATGATCCTGATGTACTTGCAATAGTTGGCGCTTCAGCAGCTCTTCATATATCAGAAGCACCATTTGAGGGACCTGTAGCAGGAGTTAGAGTTGCAAGAGTAAATGGAGAATTTATTGTTAATCCTACATATCAACAGAGAAATGAATCAGATATAGATATAGTAGTTGCAGGGACAAAAGATGCTATAGTTATGGTAGAAGGTGGTTCAGATGAAGTCCCTGAAGAAGTTATCCTTGATGCAATTATGTTTGCCCATGAAAAGATGAAATCTCTTTTAGAAATACAGGAAGAACTTAGAGAAAAAGCAGGTAAAGAAAAATTAGAAGTAAAAATTGATGAGATAGAAAATCAGTTAAAAGAAGAGATATTTAATTTATTTGCAGACGAAATAAGAAAAGCTTTAAGTATAAAAGACAAAAAGGAAAGAAGAAAAGCTTTAAAAGAGATTTTTGAAGAGGTAGTTTCCAAAATAGAAATTCCTGAAGAGAAAGAAAATAAAATAGAAGTTATCTTTAAAGAAGTTGTTTCTGAAATTATGAGAGAAAAGGTTCTAAAGTATAAAGAGAGAATAGATGGAAGAAAGCCAGATGAAATAAGACCTATATGGATTAAGACAGGCTTTCTACCTAGAGTTCATGGGTCAGCACTATTCACAAGAGGAGAAACACAGGCTTTAGTTACAACAACACTAGGAGCTCCTGGTGAAGAGCAGATAGAAGAGAGTATAGAGGAAGGTGAAGAGAAAAAAAGATTTATGCTTCATTACAACTTCCCTCCATTTAGTGTAGGAGAAGCAAGACCCCCGAGAGCACCTTCTAGAAGGGAAATAGGACATGGAAATCTTGCAGAAAGAGCAATAGAACCTCTCATTCCTCCTGAAGAAGAGTTTCCATATGTTATAAGAGTTGTTTCAGAGATCCTTGAATCTAACGGTTCAACATCAATGGCAACAGTTTGTGGAGCATCTCTTTCCTTATTTGATGCAGGAGTTCCTATGAAAAAGCATGTTGCTGGAATAGCAATGGGCCTTTTAAAAGAAGATAATGAATATGTGATATTAACTGATATTCTAGGAGATGAAGATCATCTTGGAGATATGGACTTTAAAGTTGCTGGAACTAGAGATGGTGTAACTTCAATTCAAATGGATATCAAAATAAAAGGACTTACGAGAGAGATACTTGATGAAGCTTTAAAACAAGCCTACAAAGCTAGAATGCATATACTAGATCTTATGTACAAAGCAATGCCTGAACCTAGACCTGAGCTAAGTCCCCATGCTCCTAAGATTATAACAATGAGAGTACTTCCTGATAAAATACCTATAATTATTGGACCTTCAGGTAAAAATATAAAGAAAATCATTGAAGAAACAGGGGTTAAGATAGATCTCCAACCAGACGGTCTTGTAAGGATTTATGCGATAGATGGTGAAAGTGGTGAGAAAGCTAAAGAGATGATCGAAAAACTTATTATGGATATTGAGCTTGGTGGCGTATACATGGGAAAGGTTACAAGAGTTGAAGATTATGGAGCATTTGTAGAACTTATGCCTGGAAAGTTATCTCTTCTTCATGTATCTCAGATATCTCCAGAAAGAATAAAATCAGCGAAAGAAAAAATAAAAGTGGGAGATATTCTTACAGTAAAAGTTATAGATATAGACGAACAAGGTAGGGCAAAAGTTTCCTTAAAAGAAGTTCAAGAAGGCGAAGAACCTAAAAATAAATTCTTATATGAGTAAGGGGATCTTCCTCTTACTTTTTTATATAAAATCCGTCTTTGTTTTCTAAAAGATCGTTCATTTCAAGATTAAAAAGTATTTCAGAAACTCTGTCAAAAGATAAACCTGTTTTTTCAACAATAGAATCTATATGTTTAGGTTCTACAATAAGATTTAAAATAAGTATTTCATCTTCTGTCAATGCTAGATTTTTTACTTTTTCTTCTTTTTCTCTGTCAAAAAGAAAAGGAAGATTTTCTTTGAGATCATCTAAATCTGTTAAAGGAACAGCTCCTTCTTTTATAAGAATGTTATTCCCTTCTGCAAATGGATTGTTTATATTTGCAGGAACAGAAAAAACTGTTCTACCGTAGTCATTTGCAAGTTTTGATGTTATTAAAGCTCCTGATGTATTAGAAGCTTCTGTAACGATTGTGCCATATGATAAACCTGCTATAATTCTATTTCTTTGAGGGAAAGTGTACTTTGTAGGATTTGTTCCTGGAGGATACTCAGATAAAATACAACCTTTCTCAATAATCTCCAAATAAAGTTTTTTATTTTCTCTAGGAAATACTATATCAATCCCTGAGCCTAAAACAGCCGTTGTAAATGTACTATTTCTTAAAGCAGTTTTATGAGCAATGGTATCAATCCCTATAGCAAGGCCTGAAATAATATTGATATTAAACTCTGAAAGCTCGGAAACAAACTTTTCTGTAACCACTTTTCCATATGAAGAAAACTTTCTACTTCCAACAACAGAGATACTTTTTTCGTTGATAGGAATATTTCCTTTAGCATAAATAACAATTGGGGGATCAGGTATTTCTTTAAGGATTTCTGGATAATGAGGATGTTTAATATGTAGTATTTTTATATTCTTTTCATAACATCTTTGAATAATTTCCTCCGCTTTATCTTCTATCTCTTTTGTTAAACTTTTTCTGATGAAGTTTTTATACTTTTCAAAATTTTTATTATCTGTTTCAAGTATATCTTCTGGAGATTCAAAAAACTCTAAAAGTTTCTTTAAAGTTTTATTTCCAATTCCCTTAATTAATGTTAGTGCTACAAATCTTTTTTCTATCATACCTTCCCATAAATTTTTTGCTCTATATATTGCAAGATACATACCATAAAAAAGGAGAAGAGCCTCCTAAATAAAAAATTACTCATAAGGGGTGTACTTACTTTTTCTAAACTTAGAAGCTGTTCTGTTTAAAATATCAATCATTTCCTCTTTTACTTTTAGGAGAAATTTTTCAAATGTTATATTTTTGAAAGTGTAAATTTTAGATAATTCTGATACATCTTCAACGAGAACTTTAACGCTATTCCCTTCAACAATATGGACATTTTGCAGGAGATTATAATCCCTATAGGTTTAAAAATTTTTAAACCCTTTTTTAGATAATCACCTCTACATAGCAGATGCGTTTTATAGAAACTTTTTAATCCAGCTGTTTTGTCTACGTTAATTGTATGAATAATATCCCATCTATGACTATTAATTTCCTCAATAAGCTTTGCGTTTACAGTTTTTGCTGAAGCCCCTTTAATCTCAACAAAATAGTATCCTTTTTCATACTGAACAAAATCTTCATATCCATATGATGGAAAGAAAAATATAACAAAGAAAATGATCAAAGCTTTGAAAAATCTCATTTTTATCACCTCCTTTCATAAACTTATATCATTAAATATAAAATATATTTAGTATGTATCTATATATTTTCGTTAATGTAAAATTAGTTTTCACTATATCAATCTGTTAGATAAATTTACAGTGTTTTAAAAATCTAAGTTATTGAAAGCATTAAATAAAAAATTTGGAATTATTTTTGCTTAAAAATTGTAAAAACTGAAAATGATTGGACTGTTAAAATGAGCGCAAAATTTATTTACAAATCAAGAAAAATATTAGCTTTAGCAGGACTTTCAACATTATTTTATTTAGGATGGTTTTTTATAAAAGAATTTGAATTAGAGAACATAAAAAATGTGTATATTTATGGCATAACGTTTCTTTTATCTAGCTTCTTTTTAATTTTAATAATTGGATACTCTTCTAAAGAAGAAATCTTCAAAGATACATTAGAAAAGTCTCATGCAATTCACAAAAAGCATACTCCAAGAATTGGAGGTTTAGGAATATTTTTATCTATATTCATTGTTTCTCTATTATTCTTTTATCAGCAAAAGGACATTCTCTTTTTTATAGCTGCTGCAACAATAGTATTTATTATAGGTTTGTTTGAAGATTATACTCAGGAACTTCCTCCTATTTTAAGACTCATAATGCTTTCTATTCCTGTTATGTACATACTTGTAGTTTTAAACGGAATTATATATGATCTTTACTATGTTCAACTGTATTTTCCAATAGCTTTAATATTTACTATATTTGCTGTAATAGGTTTTATAAATGCTATAAATATTATTGATGGATTAAATGGCTTATCTTCAGGTGTATCTCTTATAGGATTTTTATTTATCTATGCAGCAGCTCAAAATCCAACTATAGAGAACCTTTCTGCTATCTTTTTCTTTGCAACATTAGCATTTTTCATAATAAATATAACAACAGGGAAGATTTTTCTAGGAGATGGAGGTTCTTACCTTCTTGGTTTTTCTCTTGGAGAACTTGCTGTTTTACTCTCTAATGAACCTTATACTTCTGCATGGTATCCATTTGCACTCCTTATATATCCAGTATGGGAGGTTTTATTTTCAATTATAAGAAGAAAAAAACAGGGAAAAGGTATAATGCAGGCTGATAAATTGCATCTTCACACACTCCTGTATCATAGAGTGTTCAAATATCTTATAAAAAATCCTGTAAAAGCTAACTCCTTCACATCTTTGACAATTTTAAGTGTTATATTTGTTTTTGATCTATTTGTATATTTAGAAAGAGATAATACATACATTCTTACTGCTTATACACTTATTTTTATATTACTCTATACATCTGTTTATAAAACTATTCTAAATCTAAAATTAGGAAAAATATTCTCAAAAAATAGAAAAAAAACGTATATAAAAGCTGTGGGGAGATAATATCATGATTTTTTTTCAAATTTTAGTTATTATATTTTCTTTATCTTTTTTATACTATGCTGAAAAAATTAGTGTAAAAAAAACTCCTAAAAGTGTAATTGAAGTTTACAACAAAAACACTAAAAAAAGTGAGTACAAAATAAAACCAGGAGATAGGCTTTATATCTTATTTTATAGACATCCAGATTTAAGTACAAAAATAAATCAAAATATAAATCCTGAAAACAGTGGAGTTTTAGTAGATAAAAGAGGAGAAATTGTTCTTCCACTAATAGGAAATGTGAAAGTTGCAAACTTTACAGAAAGAGAAGTGGAATATTTATTGCAAAAAAAATATAGAAGGTATGTAAAAAATCCCCAAATATATTTAGAAGTTACTAATAAAAGATTGTATGTTGTTGGAGAAGTTAAAAGACCTGGTAGTATTCTTATAAAAGATAGCAAAATCTCTCTTATAGAAGCTTTATCTAAAGCTGGAGATATAACAGATTTTGGAGAGAGAAGAGATATTTATGTTCTAAGGGGAGGCTTAAAAAATCCAGAAGTTATAAAAGTTTCTATAGAAAGGCCTGAGGATTTAGCGTTAGCAAATATAAAACTTAAACCTGAAGATATAGTTTACGTGCCTTCAAACAGAATAAAAAATATAAATTTAGCGATAAATGGAGTTCTTCCTCTTGTAAATCTTGTAGGAGAAATTCTCAGTTCAATAGTAGATATAAAATATCTAAGTCAATAGGGGAGAGTTACTATGAAGGAAAAAGAAGGACATAAATATACTTTAGATGATGAGATAAAAGATTTTTTAAACCCAATAAAAGCTCATAAAATAGCTTTTATTATATTCACATTGTTATCTGTAACATTTACAGTTTTTTATCTTTATACAGCTGAAAGAATATACAAAACAGATGCAAAAATAGAAATTATCCCTACACAAAACATATCTAAAGAGGAAGTTTCTATATCTCCAACATCTAAAACAAATATAGAAACAGAAATAGATAAAATCACTTCTAGAAGATTAGTTAAAGAAACTCTAGAGAGAATAGGAGAAAAGGTTAGATATTTTAAGAAAAAATTTTTAAAGGAAGTGGAACTTTATAAAAATGCACCTTTTGTAGTAAATATAAAAGAAATTAAGAACCCTAAAGCATACAATTTTAAATTTGAAATAAAACCAATAGATAAAGATACTTTTGAGTTAAAAGTAAGTAGAAGTTTATTAGAAAAAATAAAAGGTTATAAACCTTATCCTTTTGAAGGTAGATATAAATTTGGACAACTTATTGATTTGGGATTTGCAAAAATATCCATAGAAAAAAAGAGAGATTTTAAAGGATTATATTCTTTTGAACTTATAAATATTAACTACTATGTAGATCATGTAATATCTAAATTATCTGTTAGTAGAACATCTAAATACTCTAATGTATTGGAGATATCTTATGAAGATAATGTTCCTCAAAGAGCAAAAGATATTGTTGACAATCTTATCTTATCTTATATAGAAGACTCAGCAAAAGGAAGAACAAAGGAAATAAAACAAAGATTAAAATTCATAAATACACAGTTAAACGTAGTTAATAAAAACTTAAAGAAATATGAGAATCTTTTAGAAAATTTTAAAAAGAAAAATAAGATTATAGACATAAATAGTGAAGCTAAAATAACATTACAAAAGCTTAATGAGTTTGATAAACAGTATGCCCAGCTATCTATTGAAAATAAAATTTTAACAGATGTTTATAGACAAGTTATTTCAGAGGAAAACAAAAATATAAATTTATATGGGATCAAAGATCCTGTTTTAAACGCTCTTGTACAGGAATATAACAGATTAATTGCAAAGAAAAATGCCCTATTAATTGAGTATACAGAATATCACCCTGATGTTGAAAAAATAGATGCACAGCTAGAAAAAATAAAAGCAAATATTGAAAAATCAGTGTTTAATCTAAAAAAAGAGGTTGAAGATCGATTATTAGGAACAAGAGTAATTATTGGAAAATATGAGACATTTCTTAGATCCTTACCTGAGAAAGAAAAAAAATACATAAGAATAAATAGAAATTACGCTATAAGTGAAAAGATATACTCTTATCTTGTTCAAAAAAAACTAGAAACATCTTTAGCAGAAATTTCTGCACTGGCAGGAGTTAGAATTATAGATAAAGCTTCCTTGCCTAAAGCTCCAATAAAACCAAAGAAAAACATTATTATTCTTTTAGGAGCTATACTTGGTTTTGTATTTGGTACCGCTTATGGATACATAAAAGATCTTTTTGAGGACAAAATTAGGTATATAAAAGAAGTTGAAAAACTTATAAGTGCTCCAATTGTTGGTATAGTTCCTCATTTAAAGAAAAAAGAATTAAAAAATATTCTGAAAAAGGAAAATGGAAAATTACTAAGAATCTTTAGAATACTAAAAGCAAATATTCAACTTCTATTTAAAGAAACAAAAAAATCTGAAGTTATTATAATAACATCTCCTGAAGAGGAAGATGGAAAAGCATTTATAAGTGCAAATCTAGGAGTTACGTATGCATTAAGCTCTAATAAAAAAGTTGTTGTTGTTGATTTAAATTTCTTTGATCCAAAACTCCACATATATTACAACAACCTATCAAATGAAGCTGGCATATTAGACATTCTAAAAAAAGATAGTTATGAAGATAAAGAACTTGAAAAACTTATAGAAAAAAATGTTTTAGAAAAAGAAATTTTAAAGGCTGTATTTAATGTTATAAAGCAGGAAAAAACAAAAGAAAATGTAGATATTTTTAAGTTAGAGGGAATAGAAGAGATACTAGATGCTACTATTAGAAAAATATTTAAAAAATATTCTGATATAGATGAAATTATTAAAACAATTAACGAAGAAATAAAAAAAGAAATTGAAGAATCTATTGAAGATAAACAACTATCAAGAAGACTTTATATAAGAATTACAAATGCAATATATTCAGTAAAAAAAAGATTTTCAAAGGAAAAAGTAGTTTCTGCTGAAAAGGAAAAAATATTTAGAGCTCAATTAAAATACTCAGTAAAGAAAGTTCCAGAGATAGAAAATCTTTATGTTATAACTGCAGGACATTTAGACAAAGAAGATGCCCTTTTCTCTAAAAAACTTATTCTTACATCTGAGCTTTTAAAAAATATAATAAAAGAACTAAAGAAAGAATTTAAATATATTCTGTTAAACGCTCCTTCTATTCAGTCAGTTCCAGAAGTTTTTATGCTTATGGAAGAGTCTGATATATCTCTTATTATCTTTAGGGCTGAAAAAACAAGAAAAGCAAAGGTTAGAGAAATAGATAGAAAGATCTCAGAAATGAATCTTAGTAAAGTTGGCGTCATTATCAATGATGTAAAAGAAAACAAAATAGAAGAAATCTTGGGGTAAGAAGAATGTATAAGCCAAGAGTTAGTGTTATTTTGCCTACTTATAACAGAGCTATTTATTTAGATAGAGCTATTTCCAGTGTTTTAAATCAAAGTTATCCAGATTTTGAACTAATAGTTGTAGATGATGCTTCAACAGATAATACAGAAGAAGTAGTGAAAATATTTAATGATGACAGAATTAAGTACATAAGAAATGAAAAAAATCTTGGGGGAGCTGGGGCAAGAAATGTAGGTATAAGAAAGGCTCAAGGAAAATTTATAGCTTTTCAGGACAGTGATGATGAGTGGCATCCAGACAAACTAAAAATACAGATGGAAGCTTTTGAAAAAACTAATCCAGATATTGCTGTTGTTTATACGGCTTTCATTAGAAAAGTTGGAGACAAAGAGTTTATTATTCCTACTCCCTCAGTAAAGAAAAGAGAAGGAGATATATACAGAGAACTTCTCTACCATGTAAATTTTATTGGTACTCCAACAGCAGTTGTTAGAAAGAAAGCATTAGAAAAGATTGGAGGATTTGACGAACGTTTTCCTAGACTTCAAGATTGGGATCTTTTTTTAAGACTTGCTAAAAAATACAAATTCAAGTTCATAGATAAACCTCTCTTAACAGCTTACGATGTGCCAGGAAATATATCTTCAAATGTAGATTCTTTAATAAAAGCTTTAAGGCTCCTATTAGGAAAGCATTACGAAGAAATAAGAAAAGATAAAAAGATTATAAGTAAGTTTTATCAAAGAATAGGGGAAGCCTTACTTGAAATAGATAGAAAACAGGAAGCTAGAAAACTATTAATAAAAGCTTTTTTGGCAAATCCTTCAAATCCTAAAATAGCAGTAAAAGCAATAGCTTCTTTATTTGGAAAACAAATATAAAGGGGGTAAAGATGATACCTTTTAATAGACCGGCGCTTACAGGAAAAGAACATAAGTATATTGCAGAAACTTTTGCTAAAAGGAAATTTTGTGGTGGTGGAGAGTTTAGCGAAAAATGTTCACAGTGGCTAAAGAAAAAAACTAGAACAAAAAGAGCATTAATTACAACCTCTTGTACTGATGCATTGGAGATGTCTGCAATTTTGTCAAATATAAAACCAGGGGATGAAGTTATTATGCCTTCTTTTACATTCGTATCCACTGCAACAGCTTTTGTTTTAAGAGGAGCAAGGATAAAGTTTGTTGATATTAGGCCTGACACAATGAATATAGATGAAACAAGGATAGAATATGCTTTAACTAAAAAAACAAAGGCTATAGTTCCTGTTCACTATGCAGGTGTAGGTTGTGAGATGGACACAATCAATGAGATAGCAAGAGAGTATAATCTGTATGTGATAGAAGATGCAGCACAGGGAATAATGGCATCCTACAAAGGAAAAGCTTTAGGGAGTATAGGAGATTTAGGATGTTACAGTTTCCATGAAACAAAAAATATACACTCAGGGGAAGGTGGAGCTCTTTTAGTAAATAATGAGAAACTTGTGTATAGAGCAGAAGTTATATACGAGAAAGGAACAAACAGACTTGCTTTTGCAAGAGGGTTAGTAGATAGGTACACGTGGATAGATGTAGGTTCAAGCTTTCTTGCTAGTGAACTAAATACAGCTTTTCTTTATGCTCAGCTTGAAGATGCACACATTATAACAAAAAGAAGATTAGATCTATGGAATAGATACTATAACAACTTAAAACCTCTTGAAGAGAAAGGATATATAGAACTTCCTAAGGTACCTATTTATTGTCGGCATAACGGACATATATTCTGGATAAAGGTTAAAGATAAAGAGGAGAGAACCTCTTTAATGAACTTTTTAAAAAGTAGAGATATTCAAACAACCTTCCATTACATACCTCTACACTCTTCACCAGCAGGAAAAAAGTATGGGGAGTTTGTAGGAGAGGATATATACACAACTAGAGAAAGTGAAAGACTTCTTAGGCTTCCGATGTTTTATGATCTCAAAGAAAAAGATGTTGATATGATTTGCGAGTATATTAATGTGTTTTTCATAAAAAAATCAGCTCTTTCTAAAATCTACTACTAAGGATATAGGAGCTTGAGTATAAAAAGGCAAGTAGTAAAGGGAGTTAGATGGACTGCCCTTTCTACCTTTTTTTCTACATTTACACAGATTGCAAAAATATCTATTCTTGCAAGGGTTCTATCTTCTGAAGATTTTGGACTAATGGCTCTTGCATCTGTTGTTGTTGGATTTACTCAAGTTTTTGCAGATGGTGGAGTAAGTAATGCAATAATCTATAAACAGAATATAACAGATAAACAGTTAAGCAGTCTATACTGGTTTAACATAATTGTAGGTTTTTTTCTTTTTATAATAATAATACTTATCTCTCCTTTCTTTTCATATGTTTATAAAGAACCAGAGCTTTTAAAGATCATTCCTATTTTAGGGCTAACTGTTCTTATTCAAAGTTTTTCTTTTCAATACAAGGCTTTGTTTGAGAAAGATTTGCTTTTCAACACGTTAGCAAAGGTAGAGGTTGTTTCAAAAGTAATGAGTTTAATAACAGCTGTTATTCTTGCTTATAAAGGTTTTGGTGTATACGCTCTTGTATACTCTATGGTGATTTTGGTTTTAGTAGAAACAATACTTCTTATTTACAAAGGTTTTTCTATACATAAGCCTACCTTTTACTTTTCACTAAAAGATATTTCCTTTTTTATCAGATTTGGTTTGTTTCAGCTTGGAGAGAGGATAACAAACTATATTAGCTCACAACTAGATATTATCCTTATAGGAAAGCTCCTGGGCACTGAAACTGTAGGAGTTTACAGTGTCATAAAACAGCTTGTTATGAGACCAGCATATATACTAAATCCAATAATAACAAGAGTAACCTTCCCTGTTATGTCAAAGTTTCAAAATGATATAAAAACATTAAAGGAGATTTATCTAAAAACAATAAAGTATGTTGTTTCTGTTAACTTTCCTGTTTATACATTTATAATTGTTTTAGCACCAGCTTTAATAACATTTTTACTAGGGGAAAAATGGCTACCATACACAGATATATTTCAACTTTTATCTATCTACTTTATGTTTAGAGCTGTTGGAAATCCTGTTGGTTCTTTGATCTTAGCAAGGGGAAAACCAGATGTAGAGTTTTACTGGAATGTGGTAATGCTAATATATATTCCCATCTGGATATTTGTAGGAAGTTTTTTTGGACTTGAAGGAGTTGCTTTATCTTTAGCTGTATCTCATATTATCCTTGTCTTTATAGATTGGCTTTTCCTTGTTAAACCTATGTGTAATGCAGGTTTTATTGAGTATCATAGAGAGATTATCTTCCCTTTAATTATTTCCCTAATATCAGGACTATTTATGTATTTTCCTTTAAAAATAGCAGATCAGATACTTTTTTCATCTATTTTGTCTTTATTTATAGGTTCATTTCTTTACCTGCTTCTTAGTTATCTTTTTAACAGAGAGTTTACAAACTTAATAAAAGATTTCTTAAGATAAAGATCAAAATAGCTCCATTCTCTGTATCTTTTTGAGATACTTATATTTCCCTGAAAAAAATGCTAACCAAAAGAATGGATCTAATCACAAAAGTATACCAACGTAGCATTAAGAGGAATCCACTTCTACTCAAATCTATAAATCCAAAAAGACTGAAGTTTTCGTTAGATATCTCCCTCCTTTAGCCGAAAGGTATACAAAAAGGCAGGAAGGAAGATATGTTAAAAACATCTTTAGTTGAAGTAGAGGTTTTATTTCAAGATAAAGATATAGTTAGTGTATCTGAAAATCTTTTAAAAGATATCCCTTCTTTTAAGGTTTATGGGAAAACTTTTTTAAAAGGGGAAGGATTTAATATATCCCAGTTAAAAGAGAAGAAAGGAAAAAAGAAAACAAAACAACATCTAAAAAATATATCCATCTTTGATATTATCATGCCTGTTTTGATGCCAGAGATAGATTTTGATCTTCCACAGGAGTTAACATTCCCGTCAGAGCTTTTTCCATATCAGGTTCAGGGAGTAAAGTTTCTTATCAGTAACAAGTCAGCACTTTTAGCAGATCAGATGGGAACAGGGAAAACTGTTCAGACAGTCACAGCATTAAGAATACTTTTTATAAAAGGAGAGATAAAAAAGGGAATAGTGGTTGTTCCATCAAACCTTATATCTGTATGGGAAGAACATATAAAAAAATGGGCTCCTGAGGTTCAGTTTGTAACTGTTAGAGATACAAGGGAAGGAAGAAAAATCCTGTGGAATGTAAAGTCTCATCTCTACCTGATCAGTTATGATACATTAAAAAATGACTACAAGTATGAGAAGGAGATGCTTAAAGAGTTTTCAAAAGATCTTGATATTGTTGTTTTAGATGAGGCTCACAATATAAAAAATCCTGATGCAAAAAAAACAAAAGCAGTAAGATTTATAAGTAGGTATGCTAAATACAGATGGGCTTTAAGTGGAACTCCACTTCAGAACAACATAAAGGAGCTTATCTCTCTATACTCATTTTTATTTCCAGATAGGGAGATAAAAAACAATCTCTCAGCGGAAGAGGCTAAGGAACTTATAAGACCTATAATGCTTAGAAGATTAAAAAAAGATGTTCTTATTCAACTTCCAGAAAAAATGCCACCGGAGATAGAGAAATTGGAGCTTACTCCTATTCAGAAAAAAGAGTATAAAGAGATTTTAGAAAGGGAAACAGAAAGGCTCCTCTCTATAGCTAAAAGGTATAGATCAGAAAAAAACTTCAGCTTTATTATGAAACAAAATATTCTATCTTCAATACAGAAATTAAGACAGATATGTAACTTCCCTTCAAAAAGTATAGAAAGTCCGAAGATGGATAGATTAAGGGAGATGATCCTTGAGCTTATAAAAAATAATGAAAAAGTTGTTGTTTTCACAAACTTTGTTAAAGAAGGATTAGAGAAGATTGTAAAAAATCTCAATATGTATATCAATCCAGAGTATATAGTTGTTTATCACGGTAAGATGTCTTATGAGGAAAAGAAAAAAGCTGTAAGAAATTTTAAAGAAGATCCTAAAAAATATATCTTTATTGGAACATTATCTTCAGCAGGAGAGGGATTAACATTAACAGAAGCAAGCTATGCAGTATTTTTTGATCTTCACTGGAATCCAGCTAAAATATGGCAGGCAGAAGACAGAATACATAGGATAGGACAGACAAAGAGGGTAAATATCTACAATCTTATTATGAAAAATACCATAGAGGAAAAAATTCTACAAAAACTTGAAGAAAAAAGAATTTTAATTGAAAATGTTATTGATGATAGAGATAATAAAGAAGATGAAATTTTAACATTAAACGATCTAGCAAACTTTTTAGATCTAAAAATTTTAAGGGAGAGTGAAATTGAGAGCAGTAAAAACCCAACCTAAAAATGTTGAGGCAAAGTTTAATACAGATGAGATCTTTTTCTCAAGTACAGATCTAAAAGGTATCATACTAGCTGGAAATAGAGTTTTTTTTAATGTTGCAAAATATGGACCTGAGGAGTTAATAGGTTCTCCCCACAATATAGTAAGACATCCAGATATGCCAAAAGTTATATTTAAATTCCTTTGGGATTATATAAAAAACAAAAAACCTATAGTAGCCTACGTAAAAAATCTTGCAAAAGATGGTTCTTTTTACTGGGTTGTAGCTCTAGTTTTACCTATTATTGGAGAAGATGGAAAAATAAAAAAATACCTTTCTATAAGAATAAAACCAACAAGTAAGTATTTTGAATATATTCCACCTTTATATAAAAAACTAAGAGAGATTGAAAAAAGATACGGTATTGACGATGCAATAAGCTATCTTTCAGAAGAGTTAGAGAAATTAAGATTTGAAAATTATGATGATTTTATGTATGCAGTACTAAGAGATGAAATTTTATCGAAGTCAGATATTTTAAAAGTAAAATCAATGGATATCTACCCATCAGACGAGTTTTCAAGGGCAATATATGCAATCTTCAAATATGCAAAAGATATTGACAATATATACGATGAAATCTATTCAAAAATAGAGAAACTTGAACATTTTGGAAATATCTTGAAGGAAAAATCAGAGTACATATTTAATCTTACAGATAATATAAGACTTATATCTCTTAATTCTTCTGTTGAATCTTTTAAACTTGGTAGTGAAGGAGCTTCCTTTTCTGTATTATCCGCTGAAATGAGGAAAAACTCAGAAGTGGGAAACAAGATTATTGAGGAGATGAAAAGTACCACTGATAAGATATCAGTAGTGCTTAAAAATATTATTAACTCTATTAGCATCTCAAAACTTGAGATTTTAGCTATTACTCAGTTTTTAAAAGAGATAATAAATTACGGCAAAGATGAATATTCTGGTCAAAGTTTATGTGATTTAATGTATCTTCTTGATAAAAGTTCACAGGAAGATATGAATCTTTCTTATGAGTTAAATAGATTACTACAGGATATAAATGAAGATATTAAGAAATTAAAAATCCTTATAAAGAGGCTTGAATTTTTATATCTTAATGGAATGGTTGAATCAGCTCATCAAACAGAAACAAGTTTTTCAATAATATTTACAGAAGTTAACAAGCTTGTGGAATCCACAAGAACAATTGTTACAGAAATAAATAATCCTCTCCTTGAAGTGATAGATGAAAATAAAAAAATATTTTCTAACATTCAAAAAGTTTCAACAGACCTAGATAGAATTAAGAAATATCTTTCTGAAATAAACGCTACATGTCAAACGTATTGAAGGAGTATATATGTCTAGATTTTTACCTATTTTGATTTTTGTAGGTATCTATATATTTATTGTTGCAGGACCAGAATTACTTCATTATATAAACTCTTACATACAGGAGCTTGGTATGACACCACCAATTTTAATATTTTTAGTTCTTTTGATCATTTTCCTTGCATCAGCAATAAAGATACTTCCTGAGTATGAAAGAGGAGTTGTTTTCCGTTTAGGTAGGGTAATTGGAGCAAAAGGTCCAGGAATTGTTATACTTATACCTTTTATAGATAGAATGGTTAGAGTATCTTTAAGGGTTGTTACTCTTGATGTTCCAACACAGGATATAATTACAAAAGATAATGTTCCTGTAAAAGTTGATGCTGTTGTTTACTTTAGAGTTGTAGATCCTGTTAAAGCTATAGTAAATGTAGAAGACTACATATATGCAACATCACAGATAGCACAAACAACGTTAAGAAGTGTTTGTGGGCAGGCTGAGTTTGATGAGCTTTTATCCCATAGGGATAAGATCAATATGAAACTGCAGGAAATTATTGATAAAGAAACAGACGCATGGGGAGTAAAGGTTGTATCTGTTGAGTTAAAGAGAATAGATCTACCTGAGGAATTAGTGAAAGCTATGGCTAAACAGGCTGAAGCAGAAAGAGAAAGGAGAGCAAAGATTATTTCAGCTGAGGCAGAGTATCAGGCAGCAGAAAAGTTAGTTGAAGCTGCTGAGATGCTTTCAAAACAACCAGTTGCTATACAGCTGAGATATTTAGAAACATTGAATAATATTGGACAAAAGGGAACAAAAACTATTGTTTTTCCATTCCCAACAGAAGTTATGGAGTTAATAGAAACATTTAAAGAGAAAAGAAAGAAAAGTTAGATGAAAGCCTGCCATTAATGGCAGGCTTTTTATTTATAAAGATTTTACACAGGCTAAAACGTCATCATAGTTAGGTTCTTCTGTGATTTCAGGAACAAGCTGTTTGTAAACAACTTTTCCTTCAGCATCTACAACAAATACAGCTCTTGCTAAGATACCTTTTAAAGCTCCTTCAGCAATGAGAACACCATATTTTTCCATATCTCTGTATCTAAAATCAGATGCAACTGTTACATTTTCAATATTGTAAGATTCACAAAATCTTTTTTCAGCAAATGGTAAATCCATTGAAACAACTGTAACATCAATATCAAGTCCAGAAACAAGTTCATTGAACTTTTTAGTTTCTGTTTCACATACTGGAGTGTCTAATGAAGGAACAGTGATGATAAGTTGAGGTTTTCCTTTTGCACCACCAATAGTTTTTTCTGAAAGATCTGAAGCTACCACTACAGCTTCAGGAGCTCTGTCTCCTACGTTAAGTTCTGGTCCTGCTAAAGCTACAGGATTTCCTTTTAAATTAACTGTTACTGCCATACTAACCTCCTAAGGTTTTATTTAGTTGAACAGTATTGTAAAAAACCTTTTTATTCTCTTTTATGATAAAAATCAAACATTGTTTGATTTAAAAATTTTACTTTTGCTAAATATATTAAGAAAAAGGGCTACATATCCCTTATTAGAAATGATAAATTTATTTAATCTCTTTTAAAATACCTTCTGATAGATTTCCTGCTTTATCTTGGGCACATATACGATAGAAACCTTTTTTATAAGGAATTGAAAAAGTATTCTTTTTCCCTTTGTAGATTACATTTCCTTCTTTGCAGCTTTTTAACGGTTTATTTCCATATACAACTTTATAAAACTCAATACCAGAAAGATTATCTGAAAAATTTTTTAAGGAAATTTTTATGTCCTTAGATTCTCTTTCTATAGAAACATTACCATCTTTAGGAGGTGTTTTGTCATGGTATATGTACAGTTTATAAAGGTAATTAGAAAAAAGTAGCTTATTTCTAACTGAGATATAAAATCTGTATTTTTTTTCTTTATCTAAAGAAAGTGTATATTTTTTTCTATAGGGTTTAGCAAACTCATTATAACAAAGACTAAAGATATTTCTAATACAAACTCCTAATTCATTTTTTGAATAAAAATCGTCTTTTATGTCTACATAAATATTGAACTTATCTTTATTTGTATAGTATTTTTTTATAACTAAAAAAGTATTTTTAGGGAACTGTTTATTTTTTTTATCCTTTTCTGTCACTACTATAAATTCAGGTGGATTTACAGCTAACTCTTTATATAGGTGTAAGTTGTATGATTGAAAGTAATCATCTTTTAGTTTTGCTCTTAAAAATAACAACTGATCCTTATAACCTGTATAAGTTATAACATTTTCTCTTTTTTTCTTTTTAGATCTTGCTTTTTTAATTAAATTTCCATCCTTATCATATAAGGATAAATCTATATTTCCGTTATTATTGTAATAATCTGCTTCTACTCTTAATTTACATCCTTTAGGAAGGTAAAAGGCAAACCAATCCTCATCATTATCTCTAATTGTAAGATTTATTAAAGGCCAGTAAACATCACATATATTTTGGGAGAAATAACTATCTTTATATGCTGTCTTTAGACTATCATTTTCTTCATAGTAATCCTCAGATAAACCGTTTGTAAGGATATCATTTCCAACCTGATTTTCTTTTATATACTTAAAGAAATCTGCATATATCCCTGTAGGAGGATTACAACCTCTATCTTTTCCAGAGAGAACTCCAACTACAATCCATTTTTCATCATTATCTTTAATACATTTTCTAAGTAAAGCAGAACCACTAGAACCAAGATCTACACTTCCAGTACCCCAGTTTACCTTAAATCCGTTATCTTTTTTAACCTTTCTACAAGAGATATATATTCTTTTTGTTTTTTCATTAAAATCTATATAACAACTGTTGTCTGATAAATAACCTTCGTGGAAAGATAGAGGATTTTCTTTAGGATAGCTAAAACCTAAAACATCTCCTTCACAGTTTGTGTTATATTCCCAGTTTATCCATGTATATTTATATTTTTGAGGATCAAGCTTCCCAGTTATCTCAACTAAAGCTATATCATTTCTAGAAACGTTTAGAAGTTTACCACCAATTGTGTAGTGTCTATTTTTGTATGAGTCATAGGATCTACAGCCACTGTTCATAAAATGGAACCAAAATACAGCATTCTTAACCATATCATTATCTTTAAAACAGTGGGCAGATGTAATTAAAATAGGATCATTAGGATGTTTTTTTGAACTGATAAGATTTCCAGAGCATTGATATGTGTAAGTATTATCTGAGGTTATAATCATTGCAGAAGATTTAGAAAATTTCCAGAAATCTTTATCTAAAGAATCTGTGAAGCATTTAACATCATATATCTCACATTCAGTTTTATCTGCATAAGATATCTCAATATCTGAGGAATATCTTATTGGTTTGTTCCACATATACATAACTCTGTCAATATAAAAAGGAGAAGTATTAGTATTTACAGACAAAGGATAGTCAAAGTACACATATATACTATTAGATGAAAAATTTATACTCCAAAAATCATTATCTATAGAATTTGATAAATCCTGGATAAAATCTTTATCAAAAACTAACAGATGACTGTTTTCAGGAAGTTGTACATTGGAAAAATGAATACGACCTCCATTTTCTCCAAAGTTAAATTCATAGATGCATATATTCTTATCTTTTTCTTTAATGCAGTTAAAATCACTAAGCGTTACATGAACAGATACAGATTTGCCTATTATATCTATATTTTTAGGTAGTGTTTTTACAGATACTGTAAAAATAGGATTTTCTATATTCTGTGTATTAGCAAGTTCAATATATCTGTAAGGATCAATTTTAGATGTATCTTGGGAATCTTTTAAACCTGAATTACAGGAGTACATAAAAAGAAATATAGGTACAAAAAAGAAAAAAAGCCTCATCCCTCTCCCCTCTTTCAAACACAGAGGTTATTCTTATGTAAAATTATTTTACAGTTATTTCTATAAAAATAAAAGGAGTTTTAAAACTCCTTTTATACTTTATTCTTTTTTTCTAACAACACTTTAAGCTTTGCAAAAGGAGATTTTTCTCTTTCTTCTTCTTTCTGTTTTTCTTCACAGTTACATGGATTTATATTTTTATCTGCACCGCAAATAGGACATATACCTTTGCAGTTTTCATCACATAAAGGCTTCATTGGTGTTTGAACAAGTATCTCCTCTCTTAAAAGCTCACTAACATTAAACTTCTCTTCATCTTCTAGATACTCAGTTATTAAATCCTCTTCATGTAGCTCCTGTTCTTTTCCAGGCTTTTTCTTTGAAAGAAAAACATTACTTGTACCTTTTAAATCCATATCAAAATGCTTTAAACATCTACCACACTCAAGCTGAACATTTGAGTCTATGGAAAGAGAAACCATATAACCATCTTTCTCCTTAAGTATATACATATGAACTTTTACATTATCCTCATTAGAGGAATACTCCTCTGGAAGTTCCAAACTTTTAAATGGAACTTCAAAATCTTTCTCTATAAAATTTTCATTCTTAAGTTCATTTTTTAAATTCATATATACAGCCATTTTCCCTCACCTCATAAATTTTAGTTTATTAAACTAAAATTCTGCTTTAATATAAACCACAAAAAGATTTTTTCAATATAATTATATGCATGGATGAGAAAACATTTGTGAAAATACTAAACATTTTAGATAAAGAAAAACAAAAATGGAATGCTCCTGTAGTTTCTCTTTTAGCGAATAGGACAAAAGATCCGTACAAGATTTTAATCTCAACAATAATAAGTTTAAGAACAAAGGATGAGATTACCGAAAAAGCTTCAAAAAAACTATTTTCCCTAGCTGACAATCCTTACGATATGATAAGACTGTCTGAAGAGGAGATATCAAAAGCCATCTATCCTGCAGGTTTTTATAAAAACAAAGCAAAAACAATAAAAGAGGTTTCTAAAAGAATAGTAGAAGAATTTGACGGAAAAGTTCCCTCTGATTTTGAAACTCTCCTTTCATTTAAAGGTGTAGGAAGAAAAACGGCAAACCTTGTTTTATCAGAAGGTTTTGGTATTCCTGCTATATGTGTGGATACCCACGTTCACAGAATATCTAATAGACTTGGAATTGTTTCATCAAAAACTCCAGAAGAAACAGAAAAGCAGCTTATGGAAAAAGTCCCCAAAAAATATTGGAATAAAATAAATGAAAATCTTGTAGCTTTAGGCCAAACTATATGTAAACCTATAACCCCTTTATGTTCAAAATGTCCTATCAAAGATCTCTGTCAAAAGGTAAGTGTAGAAAGAAAAAAATAGAATCTATACTTCTTGAAAATCTAATTTTCTTAAAAAGAAAAATCCAAGAAATATATATACAAAATCTATTACAAATACACTGTAATATGGAATCACATTTCCTTCTGCTAAAGAAGTTAAAAAACCTATACCATACCAGTAAAAAACAACAGCTCCGAGGATTATACTTATATACTTAAGGTTATTATTCCATATAAATGGATATATAAACAAAGCTAAAATAAAAGGAGAAAAAACTGTTGAAAGTTTCTGAAAGAACCTACTCCAGTAATAAGATGCAGGATAACCATACTTTTCAGCAACTTTTGCAGTTTTATATAACTGCCTTAAAGATATAGGTTTTTTTACTTCAATAAGCTCCCTAAAATCTTCTATATTAAGATTGATAAACAGAGGATACTTTTTAAAATAAGAAATAGAAAAATTATATATATTTTTCAGATCTACTATTTTTCCATTAAAAAAAAGAATTTTACTGTTTAATATACGAAAAAATTTCCCTTCTATTCTTAAAACAGGTTTAAACTCCTTATCTACTTTTACAAGTATACCATTCTTTCCTGTTTTATTATTCAAATCAAGTACATCAAAATACATCATTGTATTTCCGTCAATGGAAATCCATGTATTAAAAGCAATAAGTTTCTGGTTTTCTATATTTTCCTTTTTCTTTAAAATTTTATATATCTTTTCAGCTTTTAAATTTGTTTTTGGCAGTACAAATTCAAGATTTACAAGTTGAAAAAGAGAAAAAAACAAAGAAAATATAAAAAATCTTATTGATAATCTTTGTAGGGATATTCCATTTAAAAGAATAGGGTAAATTTCATTTCTCTTTATAAGATCTCTAGCAAAGAGAGTAATAACTATAATGATGGAAATAGGAAGAACAATATAAAATTTTTCTGGAAGTTTATTTATTACATATAAAACTATAAGCTTAACATCTAAGATCTTTATTTTTCTAAACAGTTCTATTAATTCAACAAGAGCTGAAACAAACGCAACAGAGGGTAAGATAATAATTGTATACAAAAAAAGTTTCTCGTATATATATCTATCTAATATTTTCATCTACATCCTTGAGATTTTGATAAGTTTTACTAACTTATGATATATTATTTTGGTTAATCAAGCACGTCTCCTCTGGCACAAGGGTTGCCCTTTGCGGTCATTGGGAGGCGGAAGAATAAACCCTTAAGGAGGTATTTTTTATGGCATTTGAAATTACAATGAGAGAACTTCTCGAAGCTGGGGTTCACTTTGGTCATCAGACTAGAAGATGGAACCCTAAAATGGCACCTTACATCTTTACAAAGAGAAATGGTATCCATATTATTGATCTTTCAAAAACAATTCCTCTCTTTAAAATTGCTTGGGAATTTGTTAGAGACGAAGTAGCAAAAGGAGCAGATATCCTTTTTGTTGGGACCAAAAAACAGGCACAGGCAATTATTGAAGAGCAGGCTGAAAGATGTGGAGCTTTTTACATTAATGAAAGATGGCTTGGTGGTTTACTAACAAACTTCCAAACAGTAAGAAAGTCTATTGAAAAACTTAAAAAACTTGAGAGAATGGAAGCTGAAGGAGCTTTTGAGATACTTCCTAAAAAAGAAGTTGTTAGACTTAAAAAGAAAAAAGAAAAACTTGAAAAGTATCTCAAAGGTATAAAAAATATGGAAAAAATTCCTGATATTATCTACGTTGTAGATACTGTTAGAGAGGAACTAGCTGTTAGAGAAGCTAAAAAGTTAGGTATTCCTGTTGTTGCTATAGCAGATACAAACTGTGATCCTGATTTAATTGACTATCCAATTCCAGGAAATGATGATGCTATAAAAGCTATTAACCTAATTACTACAAAAATAGCTGATGCTGTTTTAGAAGGAAAATCTATGAGAGAAGCTACTGTTGCTGAAGGTGGGGAAATTGAAAGTATAGAAGCTGAGATGCTCAAAAAAGCAGAAGAAGAAGGTATTGCTGAAATAAGAATGTCTGGAGTTCATGGAGCAAATGCTCCTGAAAAAGAGGAAGCTATTGAAGATGCAGTAGAAAAAGAAATCAAAGAAGAATTACCTGAAGAAATAGAAGAAGCTAAGGAGGAGTTAAAATAATGGCAGTAGATGCAAAACTTGTTAAAACATTAAGAGAAATGACTGGTGCTGGTGTATTAGAGTGTAAAAAAGCTTTAGAAGAAACTGGTGGAAATCTTGAAGAAGCTGTTGAGCTTTTAAGAAAAAGAGGAATAGCAAAAGCTGCTAAGAAGGCAGGTAGAGAAACAAAAGAAGGTATTATTCACGCATATATCCACGCAGGTGGAAGAGTTGGTGTTCTACTAGAGCTAAACTGTGAGACAGATTTTGTTGCAAGAAACGAAGTATTTAAAGAACTTGCTAATGAACTAGCTCTTCAAATTGCTGCAATGAAACCTCAATATGTAAGCAGAGACACAGTTCCTAAAGAAGTTTTAGAAAAAGAAGGAGAAATAGCAAGAGAAGCAGCGTTAGCTGAAGGAA
>JALVKE010000259.1 GCA_027028005.1 Persephonella sp.
TGTATTTTTTGCCTTTATTTTTAAATTTATGTCTTCGTCAACTTCTATAATTATTTTTCCCATAATTAAATCTCTTAAATTAATTCTCCTTTTATTATTGGATAATGTTTTTTATTTAAAGTCCATAATTTAAATCTATAAACTTTACAACATGCTGCAATTAAACTATCTGCTAATTCTACATTATGAGATTTTCTATATTTATTCATAAATTCTCCCGCCAATTTTCCTATTTCTTCATTTATTTCAACCTTTCTGAAACTATTTAACAATTTTTCTATCTGTTTTAATTCCTTTTTCCTTGCTCCTGCATAAATTCCAGCAATCTGCACAGGTGTTATATAAACATAGCCATTTGTTTTATTTATTAACTTCTCAGCCTTTTGGATAATTTCTTCTTTCCTCTTAAAATCCATATCAGCACATCTGTATCAAAAACTATCAACTCTCTTTCCCTTCCTCATATTCCTTATATAATTCTCAACATCTTCAGTTTGATAACTCCATATACCAGCTGTTTCTCTTATGGTTTTTAAGAGATTTTCTTTATTTTGATTAATCTCCTTTTTTAATTTTTCTCTTATAAGCTCTGAAATACTTTTGCCTGTTTTTTTGCTTTCTTCTTTTAAGTATTTATAAAGTTCTTCATCTAAATAAATCTGCGTTCTTTTCATTTTATTACCTCAAGTAATGTATACATACATTATATTAAACCAGCTCTAACTTCCCATATTTGTAATAGGCTGCACAGGCTCCTTCTGAAGATACCATGCAAGAACCAAGGGGATTTTGAGGTGTGCAGGCAGTTCCAAAAACTTTGCATTCATAAGGTTTAGCCACACCTTTTAAAATATCTCCACATATACAAAGTTTATGGTCATCAATCGGTTCATTTGGAAGTATATCAGCGAAAACTTTTTCTGCGTTTAATTCTGAATATTCATCTTTTAGCTTTAATGCTGAATATGGAATATCTCCAATCCCTCTCCATCTAAAGCTTTCCCGTGGCTCCATGTATTTATTTATCATTTCCTGAGCTTTCGTGTTTCCTTCCCAAGTTACAGCCCTTTTATACTGGATTTCTACTTCTCTTCTGTTTTCTTTGAACTGTCTAATAATCCAGAGGATGCTTTCCATAATATCTACAGGTTCAAATCCTGCTACAACAACAGGGGTTTGATATAAATCAACAATCTCTTTATAAATTTTTGCTCCTGCTATTACAGATACATGGGAAGGTCCTATAAAAGCATCTATTTTTGCCTCTCCACTGTCCATTATTGCTTTGACAGGGGGCGGGACAAGAACATGGTTTATATGAAAGTAAATATTTTTGATGTTATCTTGTAGAACTTTTTCAATTAGAGCAGCAGTCATTGGAGTTGTGGTTTCAAATCCAATTGCAAAATATATAACGTTTTTATCTGGATTTTCTTTTGCTATTTTCAGGATATCAAATGGAGCATAGACCATTTTTACATTTTTGCCTTTTGCCCTTTCTTTTTGAAGAGAACTTTTGGATCCTGGAACTCTTATCATGTCTCCAAGAGTTGCTATTATATTATTTTCGTCCTGCGCCAATGCTATGGCATGGTCTATTCTTTCTTTTGGCATTATGCAAACAGGACAGCCAGGGCCGTGAATGAAATCAATTTCTTCAGGTAATAACTGTTTCAATCCATATTTCATTATTGTATGTGTATGTCCTCCACAAACTTCCATTATGTTTAACGGTCTGTCTGCTTCTTTTTTTATTAACTTGGCTAAAGCTTGAATTCTTTTTGAATCTCTAAAGTCTCTTAAATAATCTACATTTGGCATGATTACACCTCATGAATTTTTAATTTTACTGTAACTAAACCTTAAATCATTCCTAATTTAACTCGAACCTGAACAAAGTTTAAAAAATCTCTAAATCCATTTTCTATATCTGTTCTAAAAGGAGGTTCTTGTATATTGTCTTGTTTTTCAAAATGAAAATGATAAGGAAAACTCTTTAATTTTCTTGCTTTTTTATCTGGAAAATTATCATATCTAAAAATTTTCCCATCGATGCATTCCCAGTGAAACCCAAATTTATCTTTTAATTTTTGAGATAAAAAAACATCAATAAAACTTCCATCGATTAAGACTATTCGTAGTTTATAATCCTTTATATAAGAATGTTTAACTATTTCTTTAAATTCCACTTCTGCAATCTTTTGAAGTTTTTTTATATTAACCATTTAATTTTTCCAAAATTTTTTCTATTTTTTCTTTTTCTGCTTCTAAATTGTCTAATAGAAAATAATCTTCGAATGCTTCTTCTTCAGAAATTTTGCCTTCCTCAGCTTTTTTATCTAATTCATAAATATTTTTTACACCAAACTTTTTTTTAATTCTAAAAATCTCACTTTCTATTTCTAAAAGTTTATCTTGTAGATAAGTTCTCAAGCTTTCTTTTATTAGTTCATCTTCTGAAATAGATAACTCTCTTGCTATAGAGGTTATATTTACCATTTTCTTCTCCTACCTATAAGTTTTCTACTCTCCAAATATTTCTCTTTTTTCTTCCTCTTCAAGTTTCTCAATTATTTCTTCATAAACTTTTATACTTTCAAGGGCATCTTCCTCACTCATTTTTGTCATTGCATATCCAACATGGATTAAAACATAATCCCCAACTTCAACTGGTTCAGGCATAAGGTCTAAAGATACTTTCCTTTTAACTCCCATTGTGTCAACAATTGCGTAGTTATCAGGAAGTATTTCAACAATCTTTGATGGTATAGACAAACACATCTTAATCCTCTCTGAATGAATTATTATTCATTAATTTATCATTGTTGAAAAAATTACTCAATTAAATCTGGTAAATTCTT
>JALVKE010000260.1 GCA_027028005.1 Persephonella sp.
AGCGTATTCCTTCTATAGTGTCATCATTCAGGTTTATATGAGTAATCTCTACATTTTGAGGTAGTGAATCTGGGTCTGTTGCATAGTTGTGGTTCTGTGCTGTGATTTCTACTTTTCCTGTTTTTAGGTTTTTAACAGGATGGTTTCCTCCATGGTGTCCAAACTCTAGCTTATACGTTCTTCCTCCTATAGCCCATGATAGAAGCTGATGACCTAAGCATATTCCAAACATAGGAATATCTGTATGTAGAAGTTTTTTTATCTGCTGTATTTGAAAATGGAGTATAGATGGGTCTCCAGGACCATTAGATAAAAATATTCCATCTGGTTTAAACTCTATTATATCTTCTGCTTTCGTGTTGTGAGGGAAAACTGTAAGGTCTAAACCTCTATCTGCCATAAGCCTTAGAATATTTCTTTTTATCCCAAAATCTAAAACAGCTACCTTATACTTTTTCTCTTTCTGTTTTCCGTATCCTTCAGGCCAGTGCCATGAAGTTTCTTCCCATTTGTAAGGCTCTTTATGAGAAACCTGAGAAACAAGGTCTAGTTCTGATATATCAGGAACAGAGCGGGCTTTTCTAACAGCTTCCTGAGGTAATATGTCTCCTATTCCTATATAACCTTTCATAACTCCATGCTGCCTGATAATCCTGACAAGAGCTCTAGTATCAACTCCGTATATACCTATTATGTTGTTTTCCTCAAGGTATTCCTGCAGAGTTTTTTCAGCTCTCCAGTTTGAAGCTATCTTTGATAGATCTTTTATAACAAATCCATTTACATGAACCTTTTCACTTTCAATATCTTCTGAATTTGTTCCGTAGTTTCCAACTTCAGAAGGAGTCATTACAACAATCTGACCCTTATAAGATGGATCTGTGAGAATTTCCTGATAACCTGTCATTGATGTATTAAAAATTACCTCTCCACCTGTTTCTTTTTTAGAAAAACCTGAGAATGCATAGCCATAAAAAAAATGTCCATCTTCTAAAGCTAAAATAGCTTTTTTCATACACATCCTCTCTTAAAATTATTTTCATTATTTTAACAAAATATAACTCCTGAAATTAAACGACCAAAGTTTTAAAATTAATTATCCATTAAAAGAGGTTAGGAGTTTTACCATGATAAAAATTGATTATACAAATGTGATGGCTGAAACAATTGGAGAGAGAGATGGAATATTAAGAGAAGAACTTTTGTCTTTTAGACATTTTGTTGTTGAAGTCCACAGCAGAATTCAAAAAGAAAAAGAAAAAAAGTTTTACTTTGCAAAACTTCCTTATCAAGATACAACCCCTATAAAAGAACTTGCAAATGAGATAAGGGAAAAATTTGATTATTTTGTGCTTATTGGAATAGGTGGTTCTTCTCTTGGAGCTGAGATGCTTTTTCAGTCTTTAACAGATAGGAACTACAATCTTTTTAACAAACCTAAATTTTTTGTTATGGATAATGTTGATCCTGAAAAATTTCATGCTATATTGCAGCAGATAGAGATAGAAAAAACATGTTTTAACGTTGTATCAAAATCTGGATCAACTGTTGAGACAATAGCAAATTTTGCTGTTATTTTGGAAATGCTTAAAGAAAAACTTGGAGATAGATGGAAAGAACATCTTATATTTACAACAGACCCAGAAAAAGGATTTTTAAGAAAGTTTGGAGAAGAAAATGGTATTAAGCTTCTAGATATTCCTAAGCCTGTAGGGGGAAGATTTTCTGTTTTCACTCCTGTTGGACTGCTTCCTGCTGCTGTTGTTGGTATTGATATAGATGAAGTGTTAAAAGGTGCAAGGAAAATGGATCTTATCTGCTCTGTTGAAGAGCACGTGGAACACAATCCAGCTTACCTTATAGCATTAACCCATTACCTAGCAAATATGAGAAGAGGAAAAACAATATCTGTTATGATGCCTTACGGTGAAAGACTTTCTTCTTTTGTAGACTGGTATAGGCAGCTTTGGGCTGAAAGTTTAGGTAAAGATGGACTTGGGCAAACTCCTGTTAAAGCTTTAGGGACAGTAGATCAACACTCACAGATACAGCTCTACAGAGATGGAATAAGAGATAAAATAATAACATTTATACAGATTGATAAAATGGAAGTTGACTACAAAATTCCAGATAACATTCCAGAAGATATAAGCTATCTTTCAGGGCATTCTCTTCATGAGATTTTAAACAAGGAACTTTTAGGAACAAAGGCTGCATTAATAAAAAGTAAAGTGCCAAATATAACAATTGTTTTAGACAAGGTATCTCCATACAATATTGGAATGCTTGTCTACCTTTATGAGCTTGCTACAGGATTTTCAGGGTATCTGTATAAGGTAAATCCATTTGACCAACCTGCTGTTGAAGAAGGAAAAAACTTCACATATGCCCTTATGGGAAGAAAAGGTTATGAAGAAAAACTTGAAGAGTTTAGGGAACTTTATAGAGAAAAGTATAAAATAGAAGTTCAGTAATGGAAGGCTAAAGCCTTCCTTGTTTGTATATTTTTAAAACTTCTCCAGCAAGATATAGAGAGCCAAGGATTAAAACAATTTTATTTTCCTTTAAAGCTTTTACCTTCGCCATCTCAACGGCAGTTTTTATATTTTCCTCAAATGGAAAATCATACTCCTTAAAGTATTCCTTATCTAAACCTCTAGAAACAGGAATTTTTGTAAATATAACATCTCCCTTATTTTTTAATAGGTTTACAATCTTTTTCCAGTCTTTATCTTTCATACCTGAGTAAACAAAGATAATCTCCCTATTAGGAAATAACTTTTCAACCTCTTTTACTGTCTCAATAATAGCTTCCTCATTATG
>JALVKE010000261.1 GCA_027028005.1 Persephonella sp.
GTACTATAACTTTAATTTTTTTAATATATATATATTCAGCATTAGCTGAATCAATGTCTAATTACTGTGCAACTCCCCCTTTTCTTTCTACAGAAGTCCCACCTAATGTAATGATTATGCTTTCTATCGAAACACCTATGCAGGGAACAGCCCATCCTGGAACAGAATGTAAAGGAGATAAGATCACATACTACAGCTGTAAATTAAGAAGCTGTGTAAAAGAAACATCTTTACTAGACTGGGTTTATGTAAGTGATTGCTATGAAAATGAGAAAGAGTATTATGGATATTTTGATTCTAATAAATGCTACGAGTATGACAAAAATAGCAAAACATTTATTCCTTCATCAAAAACAGAAGATCATATCTGTGTAGGTAAGTGGAGCGGAAACTTTTTAAATTGGGCAACAATGACTGTTGTTGATACATTTAGAAAGATAATGACTGGTGGAAATAGAGTTAAAGATACAAAAGAAAAAACAGTTCTTCTAGGAGCAAGACAGACAATCCCTGTTAGAGTATTGAAAAATGGAGAAATATATGATGATTGGAACTTATGGTTTCCAATAAAGAAAACAACAGAAGCTGATAATTACACTCCTTATAGTGGAACTATTTATCTTATAAGATATTCAAATGGATTTGTTGTATGTAGAGATTTAAATGGAGATGATCTACCAGACTGCGTGATTAAAGAAAATAAAAATGCTTCTAATCCAGAAGAGTGGTTTCCAACATTTCCAGGTAAAAATGGTGTTTGCAAAAAAGATATAGGAACAAGATGTTCAAGTAAAAATGACTGTGATGGTTCAAAGTGCTTAAAAGGAAAAGTTGATAACTTTTTGCTTAGAGTTGAAGTATGTAATAAAGATGTAGGATTAGAGAAAAACTGCAAAAAATATGGTGAAAATATATATAAACCGGTAGGCGTTATTCAAAAACACGCTGATAAAATGAGATTTGGACTATTCTCTTATGCTCTAAAAAACAACCCGGACTTTAATAGAAATGGTGGAATACTAAGGGAGAACATTAAATGGATATCAGATAAAATTCCATATGGACTGAAATATCTAGACAAAAATAAAAATATAGTTGTGTGTAACATTAAAAATGGTTGTGAAAATCCTTGGAAAGAGATTGATAATGATGGAATATTTATAGATAACCCTGATAATTTTAGTGAAGGAAATAGTGGAATTATAAATTATATAAATAAATTTGGTTATAAATCAGGTTACAAAGAGTATGATCCTGTTAGTGAAATGTACTATGAGATTATCAGATACTTTAAGAATCTTTCCCCAACACAAAATTACTGTAAGGGTTTAGATAATGTAGATGATGGTTTTCCTGTATTGTGTAATCAATCAGAAGATTTAAAGTGGCTTGATCCTGTTTTGTACCCTTGTCAGAAAAATTTTATTATTGCAATAAATGATGCATATCCTTGGCTAGACAAAAAAGTTTCAGGAACAGCAGCAACAGAAGATTATAAAGAAGAAGGATACTGTTTAAAAAAACTTAATAAGAATGGAAAACCTTGTAAAAAATATGGTGGTAGTGGTAAATGTGTAGCTTGTGCTGATGATTTTGGAGAACCTGACGGTTCTACATCAGAAATAAACGCATCCTTATGGACAGATAAAGTAGGAGTAGATGAAGGTTTAACCCCTGGAGAAATCTGCATTGGTTGTGTTCTTGGTGGAGAGTGTGACTGGCAAGATACAAAAAAATATGTCTCCAACTTATCTAAAGCTGTAGGTATATGTCCTGGAAGTGGTAGGGAAAATGCATACTATATGGCAGGTTTATCATATTTTGCACATAATACAGATCTACGTAAGGATATAGATGGATTTCAAAATATAACAACATATATGATTGATACACAAGAACAAAATGAGCATATGGTTGTAGGAAATCTAAACGTTTTATATCTTTCTGCAAAGTATGGAGGATTTATTGATGTAAATAGCAATAATAAACCAGACTTAGAAGTTGAGTGGGATAAAGATGAAGATGGATTACCTGATACATATTTTTTAGCTTCAAATCCAACAGATATGGAAACAGGATTAAAAAAAGCTTTTAAAAGTATTTTAAAAAGAACTGCTTCAGGAACAGCAATATCTTCTTTATCTGGAAAAAGAAAAAGAAGTGCTATTGTTCTTCAAGCAGCATTTTTTCCTAAAAAAGATATGGGAGATATTAAATTATCTTGGGTGGGAAATCTTTATACCTATTGGTTTTACAACAGTCATAAGGTTCAAAATCTAAGAGAAGATTCTAATGAAAATAAAGCTTTAGATAAACTAACAGACTTAATAATTAATGTAGATATAGATAATGATGGAAATTTATCCATAAAAGCGTATGAGCCAGATGTTAATGGAGATAAATCATATATATCAAAGATATATTCATCTCTAGATGATATTAAATCTATATGGGATGCTGGAAGTAAGCTTTCAATTAATTCTTCAGAAAATAGAAATATCTTTACAGCATTATCTGATTCTTTAATACAGTTTACTCAAAATAATTCATCTTTACTTCAAGATTATTTAGGTAAAGAAGAAAATATATCTAGTTGTTTAGGAGATACATATGATGAAAAGATAGAAAATCTAATAAAGTATGTAAGAGGAGAAGATATAGAAGGATGTAGAAGCAGGACAATAGATGATTATAGGGATACATGGAAACTAGGAGATATCATATATTCAACTCCTACTATCACCACATACAAAGATAAAGGATACTCTGTAGTATTCACAGGAGCAAATGATGGTATGCTCCATGCCTTTAGAGTAGGTTA
>JALVKE010000262.1 GCA_027028005.1 Persephonella sp.
AAGAGCTTTGTATATTGCTCCTGATATTGTGCATTAACTTTTAATTCTATTTTTGCTTTACTCATTCTCTTATTTGTATATGGAACAACTTTTAAGGCTGTTACCTTTACTTTAAACTGCTCCAAAACATCTTTTTGACTATCGACACCATAGAGAGTATAAAAAGCATTCTCACGCTCTTTTGTTGTTTCTGATTTCATTATTTTTTTTGCTTCATTGATTTTCATTTTTTTATCCTTTTATTTAAATGTGATATATGTACTTGTAGTATCTGATTTGATTTCGTGTCCTAAAATTGTGTATCGAATATCTTTAAAGATTGATTCTAGTTCTTCTTTTGAGTTGTCCTTTAAATGTGGGTTTTGAGCTAAATATATATCTTGATAAGTGATAGTGTAGAAGTGTCTCAATTCATGAAAATTTGAAACTTTTTTATCGCTTATTTTTAGTATATTATTGTTATAGACTTTTGAAAACATACTGTTTATTTGGCTCTCTGATAATTCACCTAAGCTTGTATTTTTGCCTTTGAGCTTATCATTCAAATAAGTTCTTAACTCATTAAGATATTTACGAGCTTCCAAAGGAGACAATTCCAAAATATGAGCTTTAATTTGCTGTCCTTTTAATTCATCTTTTTTCTTAAGTAGTCCAATAAATACAAACTCATTATTTTTCTTATGTATTTTGATTGTTTTGAAAATTTCTGTAAATCTACGCCCTGTACTTAAACCTAAGATATAGGCTAAATAATAACTTCTTATTTGTTCCATGTTCTGATTTTTTCTAATTCTTCCAAAGCTATTTGTATCTAAGATATTTCTAACTCTTTTGATTTCATCTTTAACAGATATTGGCATTTTTTCAAAATTAGTTTCTCTCTTTTGTTTCTCTTTTTCTGTATTCTTGCTAACAGTTGTGTATAATCCCTCAAAGTGGAATTTTTTGCGTAATGTATCGCCACCTTTAATCTCTTTAATAACTTCTCTGTATTCTTTAAGATTATTTTTGATGGTTGCTAAAGGATAAAGGAATGTGATAGCTAAAGTATATTTGGAAAATATCTTACTTGATTCTTCACACTCATCGAGTAGGCTATATTCTCCATTGTCACGCATTGCTTTAAATCCCTGTACCTCTTTTTTAAATCCCTTTAAAATCTCTGTTTGGGTTGTTACTCCATAGAGTGCCTTAAAAGTGATAGCTCTTTGATTGGCTATTAGTGTTTTATTCATTTCTTACCTTTCTTTAAGTATGCCGTATTATAACATTATACGACTTTGATATAACTTATAAAACGGCATACTGTTAAAAGAATTGTATAGTTTTGGTTTGTCCGATTTGTCCGATTGCTTTTCTGCAAATCCCATAATATCGGACACGCTAAGGCGTACTACTGTCCGATTTGGTTTGTCCGTTTTTTCAGTATGCTATAATCTCGTAAAAAAAAAATGATAGGGGTACGAATGAATCAAACTGAATTTGCCAAAAAAATTGGAGTAACTAGACAAGCAGTATCAAAAATGAAAAAAGAGGGGCTTTTAGTGTTAAAAAATGGCAAAATAGACCCATTGCCAAGTATAAGTAATTTAGAAAAAGTAGGGAGATTAGAAAAAGCAAAAAAGATAGATAGAAGTATAAAAGAAGAGGATATTAATGAGTACACTACTCTAAGGACTAAATATTTAGCTGAACAACACAGAAAAAGAAAACTAGAAAATGATGAAAGAGAGAGAATCTTGATAAGATTGGATGAAGCAAAAGAATTAGTAGAAAAATTCCTCTCTCCAATTATTCGTGATATGGATTCTATATCAAATGATTTCAGAATTGCTTTTCCAAACGCTACGCATGAAATGATAAAATGGCTAGATAATTACATAAATGATATAAGGATTAAATCACAAAAAAGAACATTGGAAGATGTTTTTAAATAGTGTCAACTGTCAACCACTTTTTAGGCTCAAATATACCGTGAAAATGCACTACGCACTACCCACACATACAAAAAAGTTGTAGGAGAACCTATTTTTTTTGTTCAAAGTTTGGTAAGTAAAATTTAGGGGAGTAAGCCGTTAAGGCTCTATATATGCATCATTCTGTATAAGTTCAATAGCTATAACTACTTATTATTTCAAAGCTACTTATTCAGTAGTTTACTAGTTATAGCTTTTACTATAGCTATTTGTCTTTACAAGCCCTACAAGGGAGAAATAAAACGCTATAGCTATGAAACTATAGCATAATGTTTTTAAATATTAGTTTATGATGTTGGTAGCTACACTATAATCTACTGTTAAAAAATATCCTATTCCATTTTTAAAAGTAATAAGTTCGTTGGCTTTTAAAACATTTAATGCCTTATCCCATTTCTTTAATTCTACCCTCTTTTTTATGTCAATAAAGTATGTTTTTGGCTTTATTTTGCCTTTTTCGTCTACTGTGCTTATTATCTCTTCTAAAAGCTCTTTAAATGCCGTTTCCTTGGTGTTTTGGGTTGGTGTATTGGGTTGGTGTATTGGGTCTGTTTTGGGTCTGTTTTGGGTCTGTTTTGGGTTGGTGTGATGTATTGGGTGTATTGGGTTAAAAAACTGATATGTTTCATCCTTTTCTATGTCTAAAAAGGTAGCTTGGAAACGCACAATCTCACTCTCAATAACTCTTAAACCGTCACCTTTTCCTTTTAGTTCGTGAGCTTTTGGTAACTCAATTAATTTAGATTCAGTAGGGTTTGACATTCTGTGACCTATAAATTCTAAGTTGGCTTTGAGCGTTCCTGATAGTGTTTTGGCTCGTGGGCTTTGTGTTGCCATAATAAGATGTACGCCCCCTGCTCTACCTAAACTTGCAATTCTTGTTATGTAGCTTAGTATCTCTTTACTATCGCTACCCTCTAATAGCTCAAATACTTCATCAATAAAGATAACATGTGCTTTTAATCCAATATCTCTATAGTTCTTAACACCCTTTTTTCGCATTAATTTATATCTACTCATCATATCATTAAAGGCATTTTTTAAAATCTTTAAAGCTTGTTTATTGTCAAAAATAGAGGGTTCTTCCTTTAGGAATGGGCTTGTATCTATTCTACTATCTCCAAAGCTTAATATTTTGGGGTCTATTAGGCTTATTTCGAGCGTTTTAGGTGTGTTACTATAGCAGATACTAGTTAGCACATTAAAGAGGGTTACAGACTTTCCAGAGCCTGTTTTTCCTGATATTAAAAGATGTGGTTCATTTGATACATTTCCCTTGATTAAATTATTGTTTATATCGTGTCCTAAAATATACTCGAGTGTGTTTTTTTTGAGATATTTTAAATTAGCTAATGTGTTTCTGCTTATGCTTGTAGCTTTTTTAATCTCATCACTTTTCTTAGAGATTTCTCTAAATGCTTTCATGCTGTTTGATAGTTCTAAAACTTCTATTCTGTAATTCAATTCAGAGATAGTTTTATCTTTTTTTTCTATCTCTAGTTTGTGTGTCTCTTTTAGATGTTTGATTTGTCCTAAGTATATGTGTGATGATACTTTAGGCTTTGTGCCTTTAGGGGTTGTGCCTTTAGGCTTTGTGCCTTTAGGGGTTGTGCCTTTAGGGGTTGTGCCTTTAGGGGTTGTGCCTTTAGGGGTTGTGCCTTTAGGGGTTGTCGTCTCTTGATTGAATGATAAAGGGTGTATCAGTCTATTTATGATATTATTCATTTGTTATTTTCTCCATTTAATTTTATTGAATGTTGATTAATCCCTTTTGGGAAATAGCGTGTTATGTTTGGGGGTTCGTTATTGGTAATTTTGTGACCCCTAAACGGTTATATCCAACTTTTTAAAAGCTTAATGTTTTCATCTATTTTTTCATAAATATCTCCTTTATTGTCTATCTGATTTCTAATCATGAAATTTGTATCTTCTGCTAATACTCCTACACAATAATCATCTTTGTCACAAAAATAAATCATGTGGTTCTCTATTAATTTTATATTATATTCCTGTTCTAATTCTTCTACTGTTTTCATTATTTTTTCCTGTTTGTTCTATTGATATATTCTCGTATACAACGCCTTAATACATTTGATTGTATAGCGTCATTTACTAAGAGGGCGTTCTTAAAATCCTCTTTAAGCTCTTTTGGTAATCTAATAACTATTTGGTCATCATTTTTTGTTTTTGGCATATCTTCTAAACCTTTTATTTTGTTGTTATTTGTCGTTACAATTATATACTATTTAAGCTAAAAATAAGCTGTTTAAATTCTCCTACTTAAGTGGAACTCATTTAAATCTTTATGCTCTTTATAATGTACTCTTTTATCTGTTATATTCTGCAAATTCTCCATAAAAAAAGCTGTCGTTTCATCCCCTGCCCTGTCGTTATCGAGATATAGCTCATGAGCTTCAAATTTGCCCTGTGTAGCTCTTAATGCTCTCTCTTTAAGTGATACGCTATTAAGGATTAGATAATTGCTTAGAGGGGCTTTTTTGTTAATTTCCAAGTAGGATAAAAAATCCATGAATCCTTCAAAATATTTCAATCTTCTATCTTTTGGGTTTGGCAGTATTAGAGATATATCTTTTTTACCAAATGAACCTTTAAAATATTTATTTCTTACTTCTCTACCACCAGAGTTATTCCCAAAACTCAAAGCAAAATAACTTTTATCATTTTGTTTATAGTAAATCTCTCCTAAATATTTCTTAGAATTTTTTGGAGATATTCCACGCTCTTTTAAGTAGTCTAGTAATGCTTTGTTTTGGAGTGATTGAGTTTTTACTATCTTATAGCTCTTTAGTGTTTCAAGCTGATTAAAAGAAGAATTATTTTGGGTTGGTGTAGGGTTGGTATAGCTACAATTTAAAAGCTCTTCTACTCTCTTTTTAGCTGATTTAAAATCTATGTTAAAGTATCTCATCACAAAATCAAAGATATTACCACCGTTCCCACTACTATAGTCTTTATAGTTATATTCCCTTAGTGGTTCACCGTTCCACTTTTGATTACGAAATACAAAAAAAGAGGGCGTTTTTTCACTTGGATTAAAAGGGCTTCTATACTTTATTGTGTGGTCTGTTTGTGTTGTTGGTTGGTGTCCTAAGTTGCTTAATAGTTGGTCTAGCATTTTTTCTCCTTTTGAATGATTTCATAAAATTTCATAAAATTTCTGAAATATTTATTTTATTAATCCCTTGTTGGATATAATGCTAAAAGATAAGGTTCTCACTCTTCATCTTTTAGCTAGAATTATTTTAAAACTACCAATTTTAAAATAATTCGTTTTGGCTCTGATTCTCTATAATCAAGTTACCACTTTCTTTTAATTCTTTAACTATTTCTTTGCTAGATTGCTGTTTTTTGGGAATATATAAACCTCTAACAGTTTTACCAATCCAAAATGACCCCTCTTTAAATCCATGTATTTTAGTTTCTAATTGTTTAATAGTTTTATATTTCAACTCATACTCTAAAGATTTATCATAGTTAATTAATATCTTTTCTATTACATCTTTAGGGCGTTTGACTATCCAACCATTCAGCTTATTTGTTTCAGCTAATACTAAAGCACTCTTTAAAATATCATATGTTCTATCATCTAAGGCATCACTTGGATTTTCCAAAATCTCATATAGGCTCTGCTCTACAATTTCAAAAAAGTCTGATTTCTGCTGTTTATATTTATCAAATATATCTGATATAGTCTTATCTGCCTTATCAGCTCTATCAATATGTGTCATAGATTCATAGCTCTCCAATCTCTTTTTTATCTCTGAATATAAATAATGCGTCATAATCAACTGTATTTTATATTTACCGTGCTTTTTACTAACAGAAAGGTTTCCTAATTCAGTGGTATCATCCCCCCTTAAGTCCATAACTGCAACACGATTTATAATCTGCTTATCCATGTACTCATTATTAAATGTTCCACCATCAGCACTTAACAAAATCCTTGAATTTATAGGCACTTTAATACTATGATTTCGCATAGGTCGAACCATAAGATAATCTTCTATTTCAAAGAGTTTTCTATGAAAAGAGGTAACTTCATCTATTACTAAACACATTTTTCCCTCAAATTCATCAGGAGATTTATCACTTATTCCACTACCTGTCAAATCATCAAATTTTATAAAAGCAGACCCACCAAAAGGCTCTAACCATTTAAGTAATTTTGATTTACCAAAGTTGCTATCAGCCATAATCAGAAGCCATATATTTTTTTTATCAGATACAAATTTACCTGCTACAATGTGGTCTAAAATTAAAGGGATTAGACCTTTCCAATGTGCCAAGATACCTTTAACTACTTCACTATAAACTTGCTTATCAATATCAGCAATATTAAAATCATAGTCAATCCTCAATTCTGTTATTAATTCGTTTTTCTCACTATCAATTTTCATCTTATTTTCCTTATGAAAAATAGAGCGACTAACTCTATAGCTAAGAGTAGGTTTTGATTTAATTACTTCAAACAATTTAGGTAAATTAATGCACTCAAAACCATCCGAACTAGCAACTTTCCTATAAGCCATCTTAATAATTGTTCCAAAATTCTTATAGTTTCGTTCTATATGTTGGACTCTACCATTTCCCATGTCTAACAATATTTCTTTTTGTCCATCAATCTTAATATTATGACAATTATCAAAAATATCCAATATTAAACTAAACTGTTGGTCTACAGACAATGGATTGGGCTTGGTATCTTCTTGATTAGTACCTCTTTTCAATATTGCATTTTGTTGAGAAAAATCACCTAGTAAAGAGGTGGTATTATCTAACCGTGTTGTATGAGTTATATCTTTTGTGCTATTTTTCATTTTCTACTTTCTCCATATATTCAAATAATGCTTTTTCTATTATGTCAACTTTTTTTATTGTTATACCCTTTTGGTTCATACACTCTATATAAACATCAATTCGTTTCTGTAAATTAATATTTATACGAGCAGAAAAAGGGGCTTTTGTTACTTTTCTATTTCTTGTTTTTTTCATGATTTTATCCTCTTCTTAAATGTAATTACATTATAACATTTATGTCCTTAAAAAGTAATTGCATTTAAGGATTTATTGCATTCCTTACAAATATTACAAGCTTTTGTGCATATTTTAATATTTTTTTTTTGAAAAAATGAGAAATCACCATATTGTGGGATTTATTTTTATTTTTTTTTTTTTTATGCAATTTTATATGTAATATATGTAAGAAATAGTATAAACCCCTATTCTATGGAGTTTATACGCCTTACATATTTTGTAATGTTAGTGTAATGTAATGTAATATATGTAATAGAGCCTTACACTTCTTACATATTCCTTACACTTCTTACATATTCCTTACACTTCTTACATATTCCTTACACTTCTTACATCCTTGAATAGAAGCTGATTAAAAGAAAAAAATAAGGGGTCTAACTTCTTTCTTTTTTAATCAGATTCTATTCAGTCCGACACTTATTATTTGCCATTACCACCATGAACAATAAAAAAACTTGCTACAGCTTTGGACGAAAAGTTTAATATCTACCACAAACAGCAAAAATAACTTGCGTAAGCTTTGGACGAAAAGTTTATATCATTGTGAGTGGCTGTTATATCCCTGTACCCTTGGTGGTGGATTATCCCTTTTTGGCTTATCATCATAAAATTGTATTGTTTGGTTATTGATTGGTAGAGCGTCCAATTTTAGAGAGATTCCACCGTTTTTATAAAAGAAGAGTTTACCAATAGTTAGATAACTCTTTTTTCTTATCCCCTGTCTATCTATATACTCACCTGTTGTTACTACTGCATTCATTATCTTTTTTATGCTCTTATTCATTTTTTTTCCTTTTTTAAATGTTAATTTTTATCATGTTCATGTCTATCCTGTCTTATAGTCAAAAGAGTGAACAAAAATTGTCAACTAGTTGACACTTAGAGACATACCATAAAATAGGGATTCTCTCAATCTTATGTCCTAAAAATGCCAACCGTTTGTCTCAAAATGTCAACCAAAAATCAAACATGAATGTTGCAACTATATCATAAAAAAACTAAACATCCCAAAAAGTGACAAAATAACCCCCTAAGCCCTCAAATTCCCTCTACCCATGCCATAGGGTAGGGCGTATAATAAACCCTCTTAGAATCAAACCTCATCAAGCCCCAAAGCCATATTGAACCACCAACACCCCACCAAC
>JALVKE010000263.1 GCA_027028005.1 Persephonella sp.
AAATCCTGCTGATCCCAAACTCCAAATATATGTTGATTTTTCTATTCCTTTACCTTTAATTAAGTTTAATAGGAAAGAGGTTTTACATACCTTTAGCAAAGAAAGTAGCTTTGTTATAAATAACATTTCAAAAGAAAAGAAGGATCAATGCAACTTGATAACAAAAGTAGTAAGATTATTTTTACCACATGGCCTCTTTAACATACGCATTTGCCAAAGATGTAAAACAGCCTTTATTTTCTTTCCTAAAGACATAGGAGAATTTGAAATGGAGGATTTGGATGAGATTTTTCTTTTGGACCCTATTCCAAGTAAATATGACTTAGAAAAATCACAGTGTTATAAAAATGTAAAGTCTTCTTATTTAGAGGGGGAGCCTGATAAGATTGAGTGTCCCTCTTGTAAACATGAAACGTACTTTACAGATTCATTTATGGAGATTCAATCCATTTTGAAACCTGCTAATACTACAATAGTAGGCAAATTACAATTTGAATATGCGAACTTTTTTGGAAATGCAAGTCATATAATAGCTTTAGGATATTCTTTCCCGAAGGATGATATGATAAATAATTATCAAATAAAAATAATGAGTGTGCAGAAGGGAGAATTAAATTTACCAAAAATAACGGTTATTAATTATGATAAAAACTTACAAGATAAAATCTGGTATAAAGATTTTGAATTTTTAAAAAATTATTTCTTAAATGAAAAAAATACTTGGCAGCTTCAAACATTGGAAAGTCTCCAAAAATTAACAAAAAGTAAAAAAGTTAGAATTAACTATATGGGATTTCCTCATGTTTTAAATAAAGTCTCTTTAGAGGATATTTTAAATTTCAAATAAAAATCTCTTCATCAAACTGATATTTCTCAAGTGCTTTTTTGTCTATCCTTATTCCAAGTTCATCATCATAAACAAAATACTTAGCAAGTAGGTATATATTTAAATTTTGATCTAAAATCTCATATGGATTTTTGTTTTTAACTTTCTCATTTAAAACCCAGTAAACAGGAATTGGGACTTTCAGATTGTTTATCTTTTTTAGGATTTCTATTTTCTTAAGTCTTCTTTCTTTTTTGTCTTCAATATCTTTTAGATTTTTATATTCATCTAATAACTTTTCAACTTTCCCTTTAAACACATAAGGAATAGCTTCAAACGTAAAAGTATCTCTGAAAATTTCTTGGGCTTCTTTTTTAAAGAGATATTCCCAGTTTGAGTTAAGAACCTTTTCTACTTCTTGCCATCTTTCAAAGTATTTTGAGTTTAATTCTTCTAATTTTTCTCTTGAGTATAAAATTTCAACGATTTTTCTTTTGTCTTTTGACAATAAGTATCCTTCATCATCTAAATGCTGATTAAAAAGCTTTAAACTTTCTTTTCTTAAAGCTTTTTCATAAACATGTGATACTCTTTTCTCATCTAATTGAGAAAGAATATAAACATTTGGCTCTTTTTCTTGGTAATCTTCCTTTCTGTGCCTCCATACCCTTCCCATTCTCTGTATTAAGCTATCAGCAGGTGCAACTTCGGTAAATAAAACATCAAAATCTACATCAAGTGAAGCTTCTACAAGCTGGGTGGATATCCATATTTTACCTTTTGCTGTTTTATAATCCTCTTTTATCCGCTCTTCTTTGTCTTTTCTTGTTTTCCAGATAAAACGGCTGTGGAGAAGATTTTTATCTTTATAGTTTAATCTCTCATAAACTTCCTGCGCAATGCTTACAGTGTTTACTAAAACAAGAACATTTTTCCCGCTTTTTGCCTTTTTTGTAATATCTTCTAATGCTTCAAAAATATCTTTTTCTAAGATTTTTACTTTGTGTCTTTTTGTGTTGTCTATCGTGTCAGGATCATTTGTTTTTACTTCAAAGCCAAGTTTTTTAAACTCCTCTTTTATTATCTGTGGAAGTGTAGCAGTTATTATTAGATACTTTGATCCAAGTTTTGTTGTTTCTTCTATTTGCCTTAAGATTGGAACTATCTGGGCAGGGTCAAAACCCTGAATTTCGTCAATAACAATATCTGAATAGGATAAAGTAGCGTAGATTTTTTCATATGTTGGGTATTTAAAAACTGCTGTAAATAGCTGGTCTGCTGTTGATATGGTAATAGGTTTTGATAGATTTTTAGTGTTGTCGTAATCTCTTAAAACTGTAAAGTCTTCTTTTTCTTTATTTTCAAAAACATAAAACAGACTGGTGGAATGCAAAAGTCCAACCTTATCTTTGCCAAAAATTCTCTGCATAGTTTCAAACATTGCATTTGTAGAGGTTCTATTTGGCAGAACATAAAACATTTTTCTTTTTGACCAGATAGCTGCAAGTCCTGTTTTGCCAAGCCCTGTATCTGCAACTAAGACAAGATTTTCTTTATCCTTAAACTTTTCTTGAAAGGGTCTTAGTTTTTGAGGTTTTTTATTATCTTCAAGATACTTTAAAAACAGTTTTTCTCTATTTTCTTTTATAGGCTCTTCTTCAATTATCAAATCTTCTCCTGAAGCTGAATGGTCTATTCTGATAAGAAATCCTGCAACTTTGATGAGAGTTTTAATAAACTCATCGTTAGCCTTTAATCTATTATTTAGTTCTTCAATACTTGCCAAATTATCAACAATATACTCAAGATATTTTTTATAAAAATCTTTTGTTTCTTCTGACAAGCTTGTTATTCCTAAATGGGAGAAAAACTTGGAAATGTTTTCTTCTATCTCACTGATTAGCAAATCTATCCCTGAATAGTTTAAAAACTCTCTCCCTCTGGCGTGGTGGTTGATTATTGAGTAGATAATTAA
>JALVKE010000264.1 GCA_027028005.1 Persephonella sp.
ACTATTGGTTTTTTGTCCTTCCAGTAATAAGGGTATCCAAAGGTGCATCCCCATATTTTAGGGTTTTCATCCATAATATTTGGAAAACACTTAAAAAACATGTTCCCAACTTTAACTTCTGCAGAATATATATCATCAGAAATTCCCTTAAATAGAACAAATCCAGCTCCTCCATTTCTAACATCTGGAGGTCTAGCTATTAAAAGTATCTTAGGTGGAGTAAAGTCTACCTTTACCTTGTAGTGAAGCTCTGTTTTATTTTGAAGAAGAGATCCATCTTTTGCTATAAAGATAAGCTCTGCATCTCCATTTTTTAGCTGATACTTCCTTGCATTTAAGATTATCTGATACTCTTTCTCTTTGAGAGGGATAGGAAAGTTTTTGTCTTCAAGAATTTTTATCTGTTTGTTTCCTTGAATTAGATATATATCTACCTCTTTTAATCCTGGTTTACTATCTGTAACTTTAAAGTCTATCTCTGTTCTTTCTCCAAGACCTTCTGGAGTTTGCTTAAAGGAAAATACAGGCTTTTCAAAATCAATTATCCCTTTTAAGTATCCGTATCCACCAATAGCAGCTATAATAGCAAATAGTATTAAAAGTAATTTACCTTTCAACTAATCCTCCTTAAATATAGGCGATAAATCTTAAGTTAATCTATTATAAATAAAAAAATAATTGAAATTTCAAAATCTTATGAAAAAAAGAAAAAGGATACCTTCTAGGCGAAAGTATCCTTAAATACCACCAGAGATACGGTTTTCTATGAATGTTTTTCTAGCTATATATCTGTTATAAGCATCAAGATATGCCTTTACAGATGCTTCTATTATGTCTGTAGATGTTCCTTTTCCTGAAGTTGTTGTTCCATCAAAATCCACCATTACTCTAACTTCTCCCATAGCATCTTTCCCTGCACTTAGAGAGCGGATAGTGTAATCTTTTAGTCTCCCTGTTATTCCTAAAGCTTTTTCTAAAGCTCTTAATGCACTGTCTATAGGTCCATCGCCATGAGATGAAGCTGTTATCTCTTCTCCATCTTTAAGTATTTTTACAGTGGAAGAAGGGATGGCACTGTTTCCACTTAGTATATGGAAGTATAAAAGCTTAACTTCTTCATACTTTTTAAATAGCTCTTCAAACAGTAGAGCTTCTATATCTTCATCAAAAACCTCTTTCTTCTTATCTGCTAGCTCTTTAAACTTAATAAACAGTCTGTCTATCTCTTCTTCTGATAGATTTTTATATCCTAACTCTTCAAGTCTTGTTTTAAATGCGTGTCTTCCTGAGTGTTTTCCAAGAACAATCTTAGATGCAGGAACTCCAACATCCTCTGCTCTCATAATCTCATATGTTTCCCTATGAGCTAAAATGCCGTGCTGATGTATACCTGCTTCGTGAGCAAATGCATTATCTCCAACAATTGCCTTGTTAGGCTGAACAAAACTTCCTGTTATTCTACACAGTAGTCTGCTTGTTTTGTATATCTCTTTTGTATTTATCTCAGTGTACACATTTTTAAAGTAGTCATGTCTAACCTTTATTGCCATTACTACTTCTTCAAGGGCAGCGTTTCCAGCTCTCTCACCAATTCCATTTATTGTTACATGAGCCTGTCTTGCTCCATTTTTTATAGCTGAGAGAGAGTTTGCAACTGCTAAGCCAAGATCATTATGGCAGTGAACAGAGATAACAGCTTTGTCTATGTTTGGAACATTGCTTTTTATATCTGCTATCAGCTGTCCAAACTCTTCAGGCATTGCATATCCTACTGTATCAGGAACATTTATTGTTTTTGCTCCTGCGTCTATAACAGCTTCAAATATCTTAAAGAGAAAGTCTCTCTCTGAACGAAAGGCATCTTCTGCTGAAAACTCCACATCATCTGTGAAGTTTCTTGCAAACTTTACAGCAGAAACAGCTCTTTCTAAAACTTGTTCAGGAGACATTTTAAGCTTATACTTCATATGAATAGGAGATGTCGCTATAAATGTGTGAATTCTTTTTTTCTCAGCTGAAGCTAAAGCCTCTCCTGCTTTCTCAATATCTGTTTCTAAAGCCCTAGCTAGAGAACAAACAGTGCAGTTTTTAACAGTTTCTGCTACAGCTCTTACTGCTTCAAAATCCCCTGGAGAAGCTGCAGCAAAACCAGCTTCTATAACATCTACATTGAGCTTCTCTAGCTGTTTTGCCATGGTAACCTTTTCTTCAACGGTCATAGAAAAACCTGGCGCCTGTTCCCCATCTCTCAACGTTGTATCAAAAATAATGATCTTTTCCTTCTCCATATCTAGAACCTCTTATTAGTAATAATTACTAATACAAATTAATGTTTAGAAAAACAATTGTCAATTAATTATTTTAACAAGTATTTGTCTTTCTTTGTTTCAAAGAGATAGATATCACTCGTAAGGAATTTCTTCCTCAAATCCCCATCTTTCAATCTCTTCTGTTTTAAACCTCTCTGACCAGCACTCCTCACAAAAGTAAAGGTCTTCAATATTCTCATCTTCATATAAAGGAACCCCTTTCTTTCCACATTTATAACACTCTTCATGTTTATCTTCTATTTTCTTTAGATCCTTAACACTTTTTGGTTTCATAATATTTCCCTTAAAATAGTATTTAATGCTATAAATTTATATCTTCAAAAGAGGAAATAAAATGAGAAAATATACATTCAAGAAAAATAAAAGGTAAGGATTATCCATGTTCCTCTACATACTAAAAAGACTTATTCAGATGATACCTCTTGTTATAGGTATAACATTTATCTCCTTTATTATTATTCAGCTTGCTCCAGGGGATTATCTAGACCAGCTTAAGATGAACCCTCAGATATCAAAAGAAACATTAAAAGAGCTTGAAAAAGCCTATGGATTAGATCAACCTCTTTTAGTTCAGTACTTTAAATGGCTTATAAATGCTTTAAAGTTTGATCTTGGTTACTCTTTTGCATATCATGTTCCTGTTTTAGAGCTTATAAAGGAAAGAGTTGGAAATACTTTGTTCCTTTCAGTTACATCTGCTATTTTAGCGTGGGGATTGGCCATTCCTCTTGGTATATGGGCAGCTTTAAAACCTAACAGTATTATAGATAAGTTTATACAGCTTTTTTCTTTTACGTTTATGTCTATACCAAACTTCTTTCTAGCGTTTTTACTTTTATTTTTAGCTGTAAAAACAGGACTTCTTCCTACAGGTGGAGCAACAAGCCCAAACTATGAGCAGTTATCTTTGGTTGAAAAGATTGTAGATCGTCTGTGGCATGTTTCCCTTCCTGCCTTTGTTCTTGCAGTAGGTTCTTTAGCTGGACTTGTTAGGCTTGTTAGAAGCACAATGATAGAGTCTCTTCATTCTGAGTATGTTCTTTTTGCCAAGGCAAAAGGTTTACCTGAAAAGGATGTTATTATAAAACATGCCTTAAGAAATGCTTTAAACCCATTTATCACTTTGCTAGGTTTTGAGATAGCAAATCTTCTATCTGGAGCTGCACTTATTGAGATTATTGTAAACTGGCCGGGAATGGGTATGCTTATGTTAGATGCTGTTTTATCTCAGGATCTTTATCTTGTTATGGGTGGTCTTTATATTGGTGCTATTATGCTTATTATAGGTAATCTTATTGCAGACATACTCCTTGCAAAACTTGATCCTAGAGTAAGACAGAGAGAGATTGAAGGGCTTCAAATATAGAATGATATAATTTTGAAAAATAAGAGAGTAGGTGGAGAGTGAAAACGTTTTTTTCTATCTTTTTTGTATTAATATTAGCAACATCTTCTTTTGCACAGACAGATTTATTAACTCAGACAGTAAATCAGCTAAAGAACCTTGATGTAACGCTAAAGATACTTTTCCTTATTACAATACTAAGTCTTGCTCCATCTATTCTTATTACTGTTACATCTTTTGTGAGAATTGTTATTGTTTTATCTCTTCTTAGACATGCCCTTGGCATTCCTCAGGCACCACCTAATCAGGTTATTATAGCTCTAGCTTTATTTTTAACATTCTTTGTTATGAAACCTGTATTTGACGATATAAATAAAAATGCTATACAGCCTTATATAAAAAAAGAGATAACAGATGTTGAAGCTATAAAGAGAGCTGTTGAGCCTGTAAAAACATTTATGCTTCATAATACAAGAAAAGAAGACTTAAAGCTGTTTTTGGATCTAGCAGGGGAAAAGCCTAAATCTCCAAAAGAAGTTAGTATGACAACGTTAATACCTGCTTTTATGATAAGTGAGATAAAAACAGCCTTTGAGATAGTTTTTGTTATATTCTTACCTTTTCTTATAATAGACCTTCTCATTGCCAGTATTCTTATGGCAATGGGTATGATGATGATACCCCCTATGCTTATATCTCTACCTTTTAAGATAATCCTTTTTGTTTTAGCTGATGGTTTTGAACTTTTAACAAAAGCCCTTATAGAGAGTTACAAATGACGTTAGATCAGGCTATAGAACTGTTTCATAAAACAATGGAAACAGCACTGATAGTAGGAGCTCCTGTTATCTTGATAGCTTTTATTGTGGGACTTGCTATAAGTATATTTCAGGCAGCAACTCAGATACAGGAGATGACATTAACCTTTATACCAAAGATTGTAGCTACAATTCTTGCTTTAATATTTTTTGGATCGTGGATGTTTAGAACATTAGTTGATTTTATTCAGGAAGTCTTAAAAAGTATCCTAGTATTAGTTCAGTAAGGAGGGGATAATGATTGTTAATCCTGAGATTGAAAGGTATCTGGAAAGCTTCTACAAGTTTGATGATCCTGTACTTGAGAAGATGGAAAGATTAGCTCAGGAGTTAAACTTTCCTATTGTTGGTAGACAGGTTGGAATGTTTTTATACATACTAACAAAACAAAAAAAGCCTTCTCTTGTTGTTGAGCTAGGTTCAGGTTTTGGATACTCAGGATACTGGTTTGCAAAAGGTTTAGATAGAGGTCTTGTTGCTCTTATAGACTACAAAGAGGAGAATATAGATAAAGCAAAGGAATTTTTTAAAGAAGCAGGAATACAGAATAGGGCTTTATTCTTTACTGGAGATGCAGTTGAAGTGGCTAGTCAGTTTCAGGACATAGATATTCTCTTTTTAGATTTAGAAAAGTCAAGATACTTGGAAGCTGTTAAAAAGCTTAAGGGAAATCTCTCTGAAGATGCTCTCATTATTGCAGATAACGTTTTATGGCATGGAAAGGTTTTAGAAGAAAATCCTGATAATAAAACAAAAGCTATAAAGGAATTTAACGAGTATATGTTTAGAAACTTTGACTCAGTTATTCTCCCTATAAGAGATGGCGTTCTTCTTTCTATAAAAAGAGCCGCCTAATATACATTTTCACAGTTATACTTTTCTGTTTCAGGCTGAATAGTTATATGATTTATACCTTTTTTCTTTAGAGTTTCTTTTATTTTTTCTAAGATCCTGTCAAACTCTTCAACAGTTACATTGCTATCTAATGTTATATGAGCTGTTAGATATGTGTCTTTAGAGGAAAGAGACCATATATGAAGATCATGTATATCTTTTACGTGTTCAAAAGAAAGTAGCTCCTTTTTAATATTTAATATACTTATATTTTGAGGAACAGACTCCATAAGAATCAGATAGCTTCTCTTTAAAAGAGGAACAGTTTCTTTCAAAATATACAAACTAAACAGGATAGATATTGCAGGGTCTATCCAGTATATCTTATACAGATACATGAAGATACCGCCTATTACAACACCCAGAGACATACCAGCATCACTCAGCAGATGAAGATAAGCAGCTCTTATATTTATATCTTCATGATGGTGATGATGATGGTCTTCATGTCCATGGTGGTGATGATGAAATCCAAGTAGATATGCAGAGAAAGCGTTTATAAAAAAGGCTATAGCTCCAACAATTATCACGTATACACTTTCAACTTCCTGAGGATACAAAAGTCTTTCAATGCTAGAAAAGATAATAAGGATAATAGCTCCAATAAGAATAGCTGAGTTTATGAAGCCTGCAAGAACCTCAGAACGAAGATATCCAAATGTCATATATTCAGTTGGTTTTTTCTTCATATATATAATGGCAATAAACGCTATTATCAGTGATATAACATCCTGAAGATTGTGAACAGCATCTGTTATTAGAGATATAGAATTACTGTATATTCCAAAACCTATCTGAGAAAATACAATAAGAAGGTTAAGAACAATAGCAATTAAAAGTTTTTTTGTATCTTCCATTAATACCCTCGTTGAAATATTTCTAGGGAAAGATATTATAAGATTATTCTAAAAAAGAAACATATTAACAGGTTAGAATGGAAAAAGAAGTTTTAAGTTTTAACGTAGAGAAAGATTTTGAAGGTAAAAGATTAGATCAGTTTTTGGCTCAGGCTTATCCTGAGTTTTCAAGATCATACTATCAAAAGCTTATAAAAGGTGGTTTAGTAAAAACAGAGGAAGATAAACCTCTAAAAAAACCTTCACTTAAAGTAAAAGAAGGAATGAATATAAAACTTGAAATTCCACCACCTGAGAAGCTAGATATAAAGCCAGAGAATATTCCTTTAGATATATACTACGAAGATGAAGACCTTGCTGTTGTTTACAAACCACCGGGAATGGTAGTTCATCCTTCTCCAGGACATACATCAGGAACGCTAGTAAATGCCCTTTTGTATCACTTTAAGAATGTTTCTGAGTATGGAGGAAGAGAAAGAGCAGGTATTGTTCATAGATTAGATAAAGATACAGCAGGTCTTTTGATTATTGCAAAGTCTGAATTTGCCCATAAAGAACTTCAAAAACAGTTTCAGGATAGAACAGTTGATAAAAGATATAAGGCTATTGTTTCTGGAATTGTGAAAAAAAACCATGGTTTAATTGATATACCTATAGGCCGCTCTATCTATAACAGACAGAAGATGGGAATTCAGGCTACAAATCTCAGAGATGCGTTAACAGAATACTGGGTAGAAAAAAGATGGGAAAAACACAATCTATCTCTTGTAGATATAAAGCTTCATACAGGAAGGACTCATCAGATAAGGGTTCATTTTTCAGCTATAGGATATCCCCTTCTAAACGATAAAGTTTATGGATTTAAAAAAAGTTCTCTAAAAACAAAGGTAGCAAAAGACTTATCCGATATATTAGACTACCACGCTCTTATAGCTTATAAAATATCCTTTTTTCATCCTAGAACTTTAGAAAGAATAGAAGTAGAGCTAAACCAGATGCCAGAACCTGTTCCAGAAATTATTAATACATTAAATAAATATCAAGGTTAAAATGTAATTTACGAAAAATACAGTTACGTAAGTAACTAATAAGGATAATATATGAAAAATCAGATTTATACTTGCAAAAAATGGGAGAGTTTACTTGATGTTTTAAACAGTCTTAATCAAGAAGAGATAAATTTTTTCTTAATTTTTGCTCCTTACAAAGAAATATCTGAAGAAAATATTAAAGAACTTGAAAATATTTTAACAAAAGATTACGTAATAGTTTCAGCATCAGCTGTATTAAATAAAAGCACATTTGAAGAAAATACTATTCAGTGTGTATCTTTTTCCTTTGAAAAAAATGGAAGTCACAGTATTTTATTTCAAGAAAATATATCAGAAAAACCAGAACATTTTGTAAAATTTTTAGAAGAAAAAGTGAATAATGCTGACACAAGTTTTATCTTTTCAACAACCTCTAATGTTGCGATAAATATTCTTTTAGAGAAAATAAATATATATAAAAATAGCCATTTAATAGGAAGTGTAGCTTCTTCAGATGATCCTAACTTTAATACAAGAATAGTTTATAACGGGAAATTTATAGATGATGGATTTGTTATTATACAGTTGAAGAATGTGCAATCATTAGTTTCTGTATCTCTAGGTTTTTTACCTATAGGACCTGCGTACAGAATAACAAATTCTAAACTAAATAGGGTTTATGAGATAGATGGTGTTGATATTTATCTGTTTTTAGAAAAAATTTTAAAAGGTACCGGTCTTTCTCCAGAAGATTTAAATATGGAAAATACAAAAAAATATTTATGGAATTTTCCTTTTGTTATTATAGATAAAAATTTTGGTTATGC
>JALVKE010000265.1 GCA_027028005.1 Persephonella sp.
GATAAAGAGGTATATCTTTTATAACAAAAGAAGGATTTTTTTTATCTATTAAAAAGGTGTAGGTTTTGTAGTATGAGCTAACAGAAATAGGAATGTCTAACTGATAATCCTTTGTTTTATCTATTTTTAGATTAATTTGAAAGAGACCGCCTTTGTTTATGAAAAAATCAACGTTAGATATCTTTATCTCAGGAATGCCTTTTTTGTTAATCCATTGGTAAAAGAACTCTTTAAAGTCCTTTTTTGAAACCTTTTCAAAGGATTTTTCTATATCTTTCCAAGAAGCTCTTTTAAACTTATTTTCTGTGTAAAATCTATTTAAAGCTTTAAAAAAAGCCTTATCTCCAACTTTTTTTCTTAACATATGAAAAACCATTGCAGATTTTCCGTATCCTATAGCCTCATCTACAGGATTTTTCTTAAATCTAAAATTTTTCAAAGGATAATCGTTTTTTTCATTAACAAATGCCATGTATTTTAGGAGCAGTTTTTTTCTATAAATAACAGGATTTTTTGAAAGATAATGGTCTGAAAGGTATGTAGTTAAACCTTCTGACCAGTTTCCTTTATTAAAATTCACATAAACACTGCAACCAAACCACTGATGAAGTATCTCATGTGGAAGAGAAGTTTTTAGAATAAAAGGATATTTTATAATCTGTTTCCCTATAAGAGTAAACGTTGGCATTGAATAACCAGTGGGAAATCTATTTTCTACAATAGAAAATGTTCTATAAGGAAAATCTCCAATAAGTTTGCTATAAAGGGATATATACTCTGATGCTTTTTTTATATATATATCTGACAGATTTTTATCTTCTTTGAAAAGAAATGTTTTTATCTGAATATCACCAAGTCTTTTTGTGGTAACTGCATAATCAGGAGAAGCTATTAGATGAATTTCTTCAACAGGATAAACAGTGTTAAAAGAGAACCTTCCATCTTTTTTTGAAATAAGTTCTCCTTCAGAAACAGCAACAAAATTTTCAGGAAGTTTTACATTTAGTTTATACACAGCAAGATTATTAATCTTTGGATACCAGTTATTCATAAGGTATATATAATCCTTTCCTATCATACTACTTGCTGAGTAAGCCGGAAAATGTTTTCTAAATGAAAAAGAAATTGTTTCTCCTTTTTCAATAACAGATTTTTTTATATTTGTACTGAACTCTTGTGTATATATGTGAATGTCTTCTGAAGAACTATTTTCTATAATAGCTTTTCCATTGATTGTGTGTTTTTTAATATCTATGGTTATATCTAGCTTGTATAGAACTTGGGAAAATGAAGAATATACAAGGATGAGAATTACCACAGTAAGATATATAATGTTATTCATTGCAAAACTCCAAGTAGAGAAACAGTTTTAAAGAAAGTATAAACGAAAAGGTGAAAAAATGGGAATAAAAGTAGTAGCAACAAATAAGCAGGCATACCACAACTACGATATTTTAGAAACTTACGAAGCAGGACTTGCTCTAAAGGGTTCAGAAGTAAAGTCTATAAGAGAAGGAGCAGTTAATCTAAAGGATTCATTTATAAGGATAGATAATGGAGAAGCTTACATCTATAACATGTATATTGCTCCTTATAAACCCGCTGCTAGACTTCAACATGATCCGTACAGAAAAAGAAAACTTCTTCTTCACAAGAGGGAGATTTTAAAGCTTATGGGAAAAGTTCAGGAAAAAGGATTAACGATTATTCCTCTAAAACTTTACTTTAAAAATGGAAAAGCTAAACTTGAGATAGCTCTAGCAAAAGGTAAAGCAAAATACGAAAAAAGACAGGCAATAAAAGAAAGAGAAATGAAAAGAGAACTTTCTAAAAAGTATAAAGGAAAAATAAAGCTTTAATTATTTTCTTAACTTTTTGCTATGCAATTTTATCTCTAATTTTCTATAGAGAATAATCCTTTGAATTTTATTGGCTTTTATAGTTTTTTATCTAAATACTCAGAAAGAAATAATTGAAGTTTTTTGTTATTTATATTTCCTAACGTAGGAAGCTTGTTAAAAGGGATTTTCTTTAGTACTTGAATATCCTTTATATCCTTATAAGAAAGAAAATTTTTGTGTTCATTAAAGCATCTGTTACAAACTACACCAGATTTCTCTATAGAAAATCCACCATAGTTACTTTTAGTTACAGAGCTTTTGCATGTTACGCATCTTTTAGTTTCCGGATATATACCAGAAAGATATATTAGTTTAGCCAAAAAATTTGTTTTAAAAACTTCAGGGTTCTTTAATGAAAGTAAATAGTAAAGAGATTTTTTTAAAAGGATAAATAACTTTTCATCTGAAAAAAGAACATATCTGTAAAACTTATCAAGGATAAAAAAAGCAGTATAGAATTTATCAATATCTTTAGATATATACAGGGCAAGGTTTTTATAATTATCAATCTCTTTTATAAAAACCTTATCTTTTTTTCTTACAAAAACCCCTTTAAACCAGTTAAAGGGCTCTGTTGCTGTTGGAAAGAAAGTCTTTATTATCTGCCCTTTAGGTATATAGATATTCTCTTTCCCTAATTTTTTCATATAAACAGTTATTGATAGATCTTTTTCCCCCACTTCTGTTTTTTTCAAAACAATAGCTTCATCCTTAAATGAGTTTTCCATTTTTCTCCTTTGTGAAAAAAGCTTAAAATATTTTGGGAATTAAAATATAGTTTAAAAAATTATTGAGGGAATATTTATGATAATAAGAATTTTCACTCTAGGTATGATTTTACTTTTTTCCTTTTCTTGCAGTCATACCTCAGGAAATGATATAAACAGTCAGTTAATTGAAGCTGTTAAAGATGGAGATATTGGAAGAGTAAGAGTTTTAATAGCAAAAGGTGCTAACATAAATACTACAGATGATAAAGGTGGTACACCTCTTCACTGGGCAGCATACTACGGTAGAAAAGAGATTGCAAAACTTCTTCTTATGCAAGGTGCAAACCTCTATCAAAAAGATAAATATGGATTAACTCCTATAGATGTAGCAAGAATAAATCAGAAAAAAGAGATATTAGAATTATTTAAAAGGTATAAACTTAAGAATAAAGTCCCATAGAGATGGTTTTTTTAAAACTGCCTCAAGTTTTATATTATCTGTTACTGTTAGTGTATATAGATCAAACTTCCATGTTACTGTTTTTTTATCATCTGCAACCAACCCGTTTGTGCTTATAACATTATATGGAAATGTAACCTTGTACTCCCATACATAGTTAGATAACAAAACAGATAGAAATTCTGGAATTTGCTCTTTAGATTTGTAGTCTGAAATTTTGATTATCCTTGTCCAATACAGCTTATTATCCTTTTCTTCTAGAAAAATATTAAACAGTTTACTTTTTGAAACAATATCTTGAGGACTATCAATATCAAAGTAATCTAAAGAAAAATTGTTTAAATCTTTTAGACTTTTAAAATAAATTTTAAATATATACGATACAAGATTACCTGTTTGAACTCTTTCAAATCCTTTTAATATTATTCCATACTTCTCTTTATTAATCTGTTTAGATAGCTTATTTAAGTCAAACTCCATATCAAGCTGCCTTGCGAGAATACTTGAAACAGTTAACTCAATCTTAACCTTTCCAGAGAAATTATCTTCAAATGTTATGCTGTCTTTATAAGAAATACAACTAGAAAAGAGCAAAAGGAAAAAAAATAATAAAAGTAATTTCACGTTTTTAGCTGTTTTCATCTTTTACTTTCTCTAAAAATTTTTTTATAAAATCTTTTTCTTCTTCAGAAAAAATCTTTTTAGGAAATATAGCAGATACAGTGGTTTTATCCTTTAAATTTACAACAGATACTTTAAATATTTTATCCTTATATTTTAGTGTAAAAACAGTAGCTTTAGCTGATAAAGTTCCTTCTTTTTCTTCCTCTGACAGCACTTTTATACTATTTTTTTCAAAGGTTTTTTTTAAATCTTTAACTAACTTATCTAGAGGTTTATCTACAGCAATATAAAACATTAGATCTTCCCTTCAGGAATTTGCTGAGTTAAACAGTGAAAAGTTCCAAGACCAACAAGTATGTCATATGCGTATATGCCAATAACAGCTCTATCGGGGAACAGCTTTTGTAATATTTCAAGAGCAATCTGATCTTTATCACAGTTAAATATTGGAACTATAACTGCTGTATTTGATATGTAAAAATTTGCATAACTTGCAGGTAATCTTTCTGGTTTTTCTGAATCTGGATACTTATAATAAACAGGATCGGGCATAGGAATGGTTATTATGTTAAAAGAATTTCCTTTTATATCTGTAAAACCTTTTAAAAGCTCTAAATTTTTCATTAAAGGTTCATAGTTTGGATCTTTTTTATCTTCTTCTATCATTGTAATGATAGTGTTTTCATTTACAAACCTTGTTATGTCATCTATATGCCCGTCTGTATCATCCCCTACAATTCCTTCCTTAAGCCATAGTATCTTCTCAACACCTAGGTAGTTTTTTAAAATTTCCTCTATATCCTCTCTGCTCATATCAGGATTTCTATTTGGATTTAAAAGGCAGCTTTCTGTTGTAAGAAGACAGCCTTCTCCATTAACATCAATAGCCCCACCCTCTAAAACCATATCAACAGACAAAAGATCAACTCCTAATATCTGAGCCATCTTTTTAGCAACTTTAGCATCTAGATCATATGGATACTTTCCTCCCCATGCGTTAAATCTAAAATCAAGAGCAAGAAGTTTTTCTTCTCTATCCTTTACAAATATTGCTCCATAGTCTCTACACCATGCATCATTAGTAGGAATTATATGTATCTGAACATCTCCCTTTACATCATGTTTTTCTAACCTTTTTAATAGATCTTTTTTTATCTCTTCATTGTCTACATTTATATGGACTGTTTCCCCAAGGGAAACATATTTCACCATCTGAACAAACTCTTCTCTAGCTTCTTCTAGCCTATCAAAAAAGGTTTCGTATGCCTGTGGATATGTTGTCCACGTTCCCATATGTTTCTTCCATTCTGCAGGCATACGATATCCAAGTTCTCTAGGTATCAAAATCTTTCCTCTACATATATTTCTTTAAAACTTCAGGAATATCAAATGTTCCATCAGGTTTTTGGTAGTTTTCCATTATTGCTAAAAGTGTTCTACCTACGGCAAGTCCTGAACCATTTAATGTGTGGACAAACTCATTTTTACCCTCTTTTGTTTTGTATCTTATCTTAGCTCTTCTTGCCTGAAATGCCTCTGTATTTGAACAGGATGATATCTCTCTGTATCTATTTTGGGAAGGTATCCATACTTCTATATCGTATGTTTTAGCTGCTGAAAATCCTAAATCTCCTGTGCAAAGCTCCACAACTCTATAAGGAATTTCCAAAAGTTGTAAGACCTTTTCTGCTTCCTGAACAAGCTTTTCTAACTCGTTGTAAGACTCCTCAGGTTTTACAATCTTAACAAGCTCAACTTTATCAAACTGATGCTGTCTTAAAATTCCCCTTACATCTTTTCCGTGGGAACCAGCCTCTCTTCTAAAGCATGGGGTATACGCAGTGTAGTATTTAGGAAGTTCCTCTTCTTTTAAAATCTCCTCTGCATGAAGATTTGTTAGAGATACTTCAGCTGTAGGTAGCAAATAAAGATCCTCGTCACAAACCTTGTATAGGTCTTCCTCAAACTTAGGAAGCTGACCTGTTCCTATAAGCATATCTGGTTTCACTAAAACAGGAGTCCAAACTTCAGTATATCCATGTTCTTTAGTGTGAAGATCTAACATAAAGTTTATAAGGGCCCTTTCAAGCCTTGCTGCCTCTTTATACATAACTGTAAATCTAGAACCAGCTAATTTAGCTCCTCTTTCAAAATCAAGAATTCCTAGCTTTTCTCCAATCTCCCAGTGAGGTAAAGGTTCAAAATCAAATTTTCTTGGTTCTCCCCATCTTCTTATTTCAACGTTGTCTTCCTCATCCTCTCCTATGGGAACGCTTTCATGGGGAATATTTGGAATAGATAATAGAATATAGTTAAAACGAGCTTCTATATCCTTAAGCTCTTTTTCTAGCTGCTCTATCTTTTTATTTTTAGCCTGAACAGCCTCTTTTGCTTTTTCTGCCTCCTCTTTTTTTCCTTCTCTAAATAAAATACCTATTTCTTTAGACAGCTTGTTTTTTTCCGCCTTTAAACTTTCCACTTCAGATATAATTCTTCTCCTCTCTCCATCCACAGCAAGAAGTTCATCTATCATTAATGCGTAAGCTTCATCTCTTGTTTTTAATCTCTCTTTTACATACTCAGGATTAGACCTTATCAGTTTTATGTCTAGCATATGCCCTCCTTAAGCAAAAATATATTTCATTATAAATACTATTTAAGCGTTTATAAAAACTATATATTTAAAATACTGAAAAAAATCTAAATAGACTTACAAAAATAAATAGAAAGAGGCAGTTTTAAACTGCCTACCCTTACTTTGCATATATATCGTTTAGTTTCTTTAAGATTCTCTCTTTTAAAGGTAAACCTTTTATAGCTTCTTTAGTTAATGACTCAATATCAGCTTTCTTTCTATAATACTCTTCATAACTTAGTTTTCTATCTGTAAACTGATTTTCTATAACTCTCTCTGCAAACTCTAGATAATCTATAGCTCCTTTATAATCTCCTTCTTTCATAGCTTCTACAGCAGCTTCTTCAAAGAGTTTCTCGTATTCTTTTCCAATATCTAAGTTGTAATTTATTTTTAATCCTTCTATAAAGTAATCAGCAGCTTTTCTTTTCTCTCCTCTATCAGCAAGCTGCTTAGCTTTTTTAAAGTAAACCTCCGCCATTGTGTTAAAGAATTTTTTCTCTTCAGGCATAAGAGTTACTGCGGCTTTTAAATCTTCTAAAGCTTCTTTATACTTCTCTAAAGCTTCATATGCTTTAGCTCTTGTATAGTATCCATCTACAAGATACTTATTCTCTTCTAAAGCTTTTGTCATTGCTTCCACAGCAGCTTCATAACTTCCTGCGTTATAAAGAACTTTTCCTAGATTGTAATAATACTTGTAATCTTTTTCTTTAGAAACTTTGTCTAAATATTGGAGAGCTTTTTCATCATTTCCTCTCATTAGCTCTATCTGTGCAAGATAAGAGTATGCTTCTTCAAATTCTGGATTTATCTCTAAAGCTTTCTTAAAATCTTCTTCTGCCTCATCTAATCTTCCAAAGTAAAGGTGAACTTTCCCTCTTTCAAAGTAAGCTTCCCAGTAATCAGGTCTAAGGTTTATAGCCTGTGTAAACTCAGCAATTGCTGTTTCAACAGTTTCATCATTTAGGTCAACAGTAGCTAACTTTCCTCTCCAGAAATAGATCTCAGGAACATCAGGATCTAACGTTAAAGCATCGTCAAGAAAAACAATTGCCATCTCATAGTTTTCTCCTTCAAAATCTTTCTTAGCCTTTTCAATAAGTTCATAAACCTGACGATTTGCCATAATTAAAACCCTCCAGTTTTTAAACTGATATAATTTTACTACCAAACCTAAAGGTTAGTAAGTATTTAATAAAATGAAGAACTTTTTAAAAAAATCTATACCTCCTGTTCTAATAGCAATACTTTTTATAGCAACGATAATAACATTTGTATCTTCTGCTTTTGTTTATCATAAAATACTTTTAAAAAGTTTAGGCATTTATATTCAAGACAACTGTCACTTTGAAGGTATAGGAAAACTAAAGTGTGACTTTATTGATATATCTGATAGGAAAAACTTCTTTTTTTATATTAAAAACTTTTTTGTAGAGCTTTCCTTAAAAAGAGAAAAACCTGTTTTTTTATACGCGGGAAATATAGATGGTATTATAATGCCAAAAGAAAAAAAGATAAAAAAGAAAAAAACAAAAGTATCCCTTAAACCTTTATTCTATTTACTAAAACTTTCAGACATACAGATAAAAAACTTTAACTTAGAGATAAAACAAAAAAATCCTGTTTTGATTAAGAATCTATCTTTAGACACTACAAATCATTCAATAAAAACATTAAAACCCTTTTACATAAATATTGGAAAAAATCAGATAAGCATAGAAAAGATCTATGGAAAGTATACTGATAC
>JALVKE010000266.1 GCA_027028005.1 Persephonella sp.
ATATAAAGAAACATTTGAAAATATTGGAAGAGCTTGGTTTTGATGAAATATTTTTTCAACGGGAGCTAAAAAAAGGTATGGATATAAACGAGAAAAAAAAGCTTTTAGAAAAAATAAATAAAGAAATTCAGGAATGTAAAAAGTGTGATTTATATAAAAGTAGAACACAACCTGTTTTAGGAGAGGGAAATTTAAATGCAAAACTCATGTTTATTGGTGAAGCTCCCGGAGGAGAAGAAGATAAACAAGGAAGACCTTTTGTAGGTAGAGCTGGGAAACTTCTAACAAAACTTATAGAAGCGGCAGGGCACAAAAGGGAAGAGTTTTATATAACAAACGTGTGTAAATGTAGACCTCCAAATAATAGAACACCTACACCCTGGGAAATGGAAGCATGTTTTCCTTATCTTGAGGAACAGATAAAAATTATAGATCCAAAAGTTTTATGTCTTCTTGGAGCAACTGCAGCAAGAGCTTTCTTAAAAAGAAATGTAGCTATAACAAAAGAAAGAGGTTCCGTTATAAATTGGAATGGAAAGCTACTATATCTCACATATCATCCTGCATATGTATTACGTAATCCAAGTGCTGAAATTACACTGTTAGAAGATATTAAAAAAGCTATTGAGCTTGCTTACTCATCTTGATTTATTTAATTTAATAATGATTTAATATTTGGCACATTTTTTGTTAATTTTTTCAATGAGAGGGCGATTTGAAAAAAAAACTTGCTTTCGCTTTGGATATTTCTGATATTAAACAAGCACAAAAAATAGTTGATGAAATCTCTGGTTTAGATATAATTATAAAAGTTGGTTATGTTCTCTTTATAAAAGGGGGGATTTCTTTTATAAAAGAAATAAAAAATAAAAATTTTGAAGTATTTTTGGATTTAAAATTTCACGATATCCCAAATACTGTTTATAATGGGGTTTCGGCAGTAAGAGATTTAGAGGTGGATTATTTAACGTTACACACATTAGGTGGCCCGGATATGATAAAAAGGGCTATAAAAGCAAAAGAGAATAGTAATTTAAAACTTCTTGGAGTTACTTTACTAACTAGTCATAATAGGGATTATATAGACTACATAGGGAGTAAATATACGATTGAAGATTTAGCTTTAAAATTAGCTAAAACAGGTATTGAATTAGGATTAGATGGTATTGTCTGTTCTGCAGAGGAAGTTAAAAAAATAAAGAATGAAATAAAAAAGCCATTTCTGGCTGTAGTGCCAGGGATAAGACCAGAAGGAGGGGAGAGTGATGATCAAACAAGAGTTTCAACACCAAAAACCGCTATTCAATCTGGAGCAGATATCCTCGTCATTGGAAGACCTATCCTCAAAGCGAAAAATAAGAGAGCGTTTATTGAAAATTTACTTAAAGAAATTTCTTAGAAAAGAAAAACTTTTAATTAAAACTGTAAGATAAAAAATAAATAAGAGGGCACTATGAGACATACATTAACTGTAACTTTAAAACAAAAACCTATACTATCTTTATCTTACAGAATACATCTTCAACTTCTTGTAAAGCCTAAAATTGAATTTCAAACAGCCATAAAACAGGAACTTGAAGAAAATCCATTTTTAGAAGAAGTAGTAAATATAGATACTGATTACTCTTTAGAGCCAGTAATAAAAGACTTTTCTTTATACTACGACGAAGAGGAAGAAGAGAAGATAAGGTCTAATAGACTCGTTTACAAACCAACTTTAATGGATATGCTTGAATCCCAGATAAATCTTGAATTTAATGGCATTGATAAAGAAATTGCACTTGAAATCATTGGAAATTTAGATAATAAAGGTTTATTTAAAGCCTCTGAAGAGGAAATAGCGAGAAAATTTAATGTTGCTATAGAAAAAGTTGAAAGTATAAGGAAAAGATTAAGATATTTAGAACCTGTAGGAATAGCTTCAAAAACTTTAGAAGAAGCACTTCTTGTTCAGTATGAGGATAGGTATGGGAAAGATTTAGTTGTTGAAAAGCTGTTAAAAGAGCAACTGAAAAATTTGGCAACACAAAGTACAGATTATGTTGCTAAAGAGTTAGGAATATCTGTTGAAGAACTTAAGGATATACTAAGTAACTTGTCAACATTAAATCCATATCCAACAGTAAACTACTCCTCAGATATTCAACAGTATATAGAACCAGATGTATATATCTATGATAGAGGGGATCACTTTGAGATCGTGGTTAATGAAACAGGAATTCCTGATATAAAATTAACAAATAGATATAAAAGACTTATATCTCAGAAAGATCTATCTCCTGAAGCTAAAGAGTTCTTAAAAGATAAAATGGAAAAAGCTAGAGGAATTATAGAAGCAATACAACAGAGAAAAGAAAATTTATTAAAAATAACGCAGGCTATAGTTGAAAAGCAGGGAGATTTTCTAAGGAAGGGAAGAGAATATCTAAAACCTTTAACGTTAAAAGACATAGCTGAAAAAGTTGGTCTACATGAATCGACTATAAGTAGAACTGTTAACAGTAAATATGCTTTAACGCCTCAAGGTTTACTTCCATTGAAAGCATTTTTCTCATCAAAACTTCAAACTTCAAATGGAGATATATCCACAGAAAAGGTAAAATATATGATTCAAGAATTGATAGAAAAGGAAGATAAAAAGAAACCATTGAGCGATCAGGCAATTGTGAATATCTTAAAAGATAAGGGAATCAAGATAGCAAGAAGAACAGTGACTAAATATAGAGAAGAATTAGGTATACCTGACTCAAGAACAAGGAGGAAGAAAGGATGAAGATTGAGCATGTAGGTAGAAACATTGATGTTACTGACTTTATCAAAAGTTACACAGAACACAAGCTTGAAAGATTAAAACCTTACCTAAAAGATATGGATGTTGCAGAAGATTCTGTAAATGTTAGAGTTACATACACATTTGAACCTCATAGACATAGAAATAGAGTTGATATTGATATCTACTTTAATACACCTGGCGGTGGTGTTATACATGCTTGGGAAGAAAGTAATGATCTATATTCTGCGATAGATTTTGTTATAGATGAGGTAGAAAGACAACTTGTAAGACTTAAAGCTAGAAGAAAAGAAGAAAGAAGAAGACTTGCTAAATTAAAAGAATTAGAAAGAAGAAGTATAACAGAAGAAGAAAGTATAGAAAGACCTCTTATTGTTGAGGAGCCAATGCCACTTGAGAAACCCCTTACAGTAGAAGATGCAAGATTGCTTCTTGAAGAAATGGGTGCATTTTTCCTACCTTTTAGAAATGCTGAAACAGGAGAAATAAATGTTATATATAGAAAAAAAGCAGGAAATTATGGATTAATTGTTCCAGGAACATAAAAATCTTTTAATCTATTTAGTTTGACTAAATGTAAGTTACTATGTTTTAATAATAAACTTGTATCAACAATTGCTAACAGAGGAGGATTAATGAAAACTATAGATGCTCGTAAATTAGATATTAAAAGAGAGTGGTACGTAATAGATGCTACTGACAAAAATTTAGGAAGACTTGCTACACTAATAGCAAACATTTTGAGAGGAAAACATAAACCTTATTTCCAACCTGATGTTGATGTTGGTGACTTTGTTATTGTTTTAAACGCAGATAAGATAACTGTTACAGGTAAAAAACTTACAGATAAAGAGTACAAATGGCACACTAACAGACCTGGTGGTTTAAATGTTAGATCTTTAAAATGGATGTTAGAACACAAACCAGAAGAAGTTATAAGACTAGCTGTTGAGAGAATGTTACCTAAAAATAAACTTCAAAAAAGGTATATGAAGAGACTTAAAGTATACACAGGTTCTGAACATCCACATCACGCTCAAAATCCAAAAAATCTTGAAGAGCTTAAAGAGCTCTGGAAAAACTTTTAGTGGAGGTAGTTAGTCTTGGCAGAGATAGTGAAAATAGATCCAAAAGTTTCCCATTATGGAACAGGAAAAAGAAAAGAGGCTATTGCTAGAGTTTGGATATTTCCAGGAGAAGGAAGAATATATGTAAAGAGTGCTTCAGGAAAAGAATGGGAAGCTAAAGAATATTTTGAGAGAGATATTCTAATTGAAAAGATGAATAAACCTTTTGTTGTTACTGAAACATTAGGAAAATTTGATGTTTATGCTACTGTTAAAGGTAGTGGTAAACCAGCACAGGCTGAAGCTGTAATGTATGGAATAGCAAAGGCTTTAGAAGCTTATAATCCTGAACTTAGAAAAGTTTTAAAACCTGCTGGACTCCTTACAAGAGATGCAAGAATAAAAGAAAGAAAGAAATACGCACAGATGGGTGCAAGAGCAAAATACAGATGGTCAAAGCGTTAATCAGCTATGCGAGTTGCTATTGCTGGAGCTTCTGGTTATACAGGTTTAGAGCTTTTAAGAATACTGCAGCTTTTTAAAGATATAGAGATAAACCAGATAACATCGCGTCAATATAAAGGGAGAGCCTTAAAAGAGGTTTTCCCTTTTTTTAATTCTTATGTTAAAGATTTAACTTTTGAAGAAGAATTAGATATAGATAAATCTGACTTTTTCTTTTTATGCCTGCCTCATGAACCATCTGTAGAACTTGTTAAAAATATCGTTGATAAGGGTAAAAAAGTAATAGACCTATCAGCTGCCTATAGAATAAAAAACGTCAGTGCCTATTCTGAGTTTTACAAGTTTGAACATAGCTATCCTGACTTAGTTGAAAAGGCTGTTTATGGACTTCCTGAGATTTTTAGAGAGGATATAGAAAAAGCACAGGTTGTAGCAAATCCTGGATGTTATCCTACAGCTACTTTATTGGGTTTATATCCAATCGTAAAAGAAAGTTTGTTTAAAGGAAATACAGTAGTAGTTAATGCTTTATCAGGTATATCAGGAGCTGGAAGAAAGTTAAAAGAGCAGTTTCACTACCCGGAAGCTTACGGGGACGCTTACGCTTATTCTCCAACAGGACACAGGCATATTCCTGAGATGGAAGATGTTATAAAACAGTTTTCAGGTAAAGATCTAAAGATCAGATTTACTCCTCACATACTTCCAGTTTCTAGAGGAATGATCTCAACTATCACTGTTGAAACAGACTTAACAAAGAAACAGTTAAAAGAGCTTTATCATCTTGAGTACAGATATGAGCCATTTATAAATCTTGTAGATACTCCGCCTCATATAAAGCATGTAGCTGGTTCAAATTTCTGTAATATCTATGTGGATAAAGATGAAAAAACAGGTTTAGCTGTTATTATCTCTGCAATTGATAATCTCGGAAAGGGAGCTTCTTCTCAAGCTGTTCAAAATTTGAATATTATGACAGGAAAAGAAGAAACGTATAATCTCCTTGATATATCAAGAGTAGGGATTTTGTATCCTTAATTTTCTTAGGTTTCAGAATTGTAATTTTATTATAAATTACAAATCAGGTCAGCCTACATTGATAAATTTAGTTATTGAAGTAGATGAAACAAATAAAAAGATATTCAAAATAGTCTATAAAGATCAACCTTTTAGATGGGAAGCTTTAGATATAAAACTCTTTGAAATTATATCCAAATACTTCCCTTTAGCTTTTGCTCTTCATAATGATTTTACAGATAAAGATACAGACAAAATCTCTTATGAAAAATTTGCACATTATTATAGATGTTTTGTTGGTGTATATTCTTTAAAAAAAGGTTTTTTAAATGAAAAATTAAAAAGAGATTATATTGCTTTTCCTGTGAATAAAAAATTCTTTGATATATCGTTTGGAACATATTGGTATTTGTTACTTGGCAAATATGAACAGTTTGATTATCTTTGGAATTCTATATGCAACTTCAATCGTTTAGAAACAACAACTTTTAAAAGTTATTCAAATCCTTTAATGGAGAAAAATTTTATTAAAAATGAAACCATAATAAAACTTTCTAAAAGTGAAAATAAACTAATATCTGAAATAAGAGAGGTTTTAGTAAAAACTTAGTATTTTTATAAACTTTATGTTTTTAAATAAAACCAAAAGCCTGCTTTCGCAGGCTTTTAAACTGCAAAGTAAGTTGCTTCTGGGTGATAGACCACTATGGCGTCTGTTGATTGTTCTGGAACTATTAGATAGTTTTCTGTAAGAGTTATTCCAAGCTCTTCAGGTTTGAGGAGTTTAAATATCTTTTCATTCAGGCTAAGGTCTGGACATGCCGGATATCCAGGGGAGTATCTTGCTCCCTGATACTTTCTAATCTGCCAGTTTACATCCTCAAGGCTTTCCCCTTCATCTTTTGCTATCCCAAGCTCTATTCTAATCTGTTTATGGACTATCTCTGCAAGTGCCTCTGCAAGCTCTACTCCAAGACCATGTATAAGATGGTATTCCTTATATTTTCCTTCCTTAAAAAGCTGATTTTCATACTCAGATAGCTTATCCCCTGCAGAAACAACTGTAAAAGCCACAACATCATGTCTGTCATTGTGGAAATAATCTGCAAGACATCTGTAAGGTGGTTTTGTTGAACGGGGGAAGTTCATAACAAGTTCTGCTGTGCCTATTATATTCTCAAGGGGTTCCCTGTTTGCATCCTCATCCTTTTGCCAGCCTTCTGTTTCTGGAAAGATAATAAGGGAACACTCTCTATTTTCCTCATTTTCCTCAGGAAAATCAGACCTGCAAGGCCAGTATCCATATATGATTTTTGGCTGGAATATATTTTCTTCTATTAAAAGTTTTTTCAGTCTTTCAAATGTTGGAAGTATCTCCTCTTTTTTCAGCTTTTCATACTCTTCTTTTGTTTTTCCAGACCTTGTGTATCCCCATGCTCTTTTGAATAGCCCACCTTTATTTATCCATTTAAAAGCAAGTTCCTGTATATACCTGTAAAGTTTTTTATCCTCCATTTCAGGATAAATCCATACCTTTCTTCCCCAGAATGGAGGAACTGGAACAGGAACGCTTCTGTCTGGCATTTTAATCTGGCTGATAGGGGGTATTTTGACTTCTTCTTTAGGTTCTTTTAGTTTTTCTTCTATCTCTTCTTCTTCTTTGTCATATCCAAGGTCTGTATCAAGGGGAGATACACCGTCCCATTTTTCTATTCTTGTCATTGCTTCTATTCCATCAAATGCATCTCTGCAGTAGAAAATAGGACCGTCATAAATAGGTCTACAATATTCATCAACAAAAGCTTTATTAAGTGCAGCTCCACCAAGAAGAACTGGAACTTTCAGTCCTCTTTTTTGCATCTCCTCAAGGTTATTTTTCATCTCAAGGGTAGATTTCACAAGTAGACCGCTCATCCCTATGGCATCTGCATTATGCTCCTCATAAGCCTTTAAAAACTCCTCAAGTTCAACCTTTATCCCGAGATTCACAACTTTAAATCCGTTATTTGTCAGTATAATATCCACAAGATTTTTCCCAACATCATGAACATCTCCTTTGACTGTTCCGAGGATAAGGGTTGTCTGTTTTTCCTTTTTCTTTTTAGGTAGATACTGATTTAGATAATCAACTGCAGCTTTCATAGCTTCTGCGGACTGGAGGACAAAAGGAAGCTGCATTTTTCCTTCACCAAATAGGTCTCCTACAACCTTCATAGCATCTATTAGGATTTCATTAATGATTTTTTCTGGGGGTATTGTATGTCTTGCCTCTTCAACAGCCTGTATCAGCTTATCTTTTTCTCCGTCTATAAGGAGTTTTTTAATTCTTTCTTCAATTGGCAGTTTTTTTAGCTCATCTTCTTCTGCTTTTAAGTCCCTATCTTTTGCATTTGAAAAATGCTGTATAAATTTGAATAGCGGATCTTCTCCATTTTCCCATCTATTGAAAAGCAGATTTTCACATACCTTTCTGTCTTCTTCTGATATTTTGTGATAAGGGATTAGATGTTTAGGGTTTACTATTGCCATTGTAAGGCCTGCTTCAACGCAGTGATGGAGAAAAACTGAGTTCAGATATTTCCTTGCTGTCATATCAAGGCCAAAGGAAATGTTTGATATACCAAGGACAAATCCAACCTCTGGATGTCTTTTCCTGATTTCCTTAATAGCCTCTATTGTCTGGATAGCTGCATCCCTGTATTCCTCATCTCCGGAACCTACAGTAAAGGTAAGAACA
>JALVKE010000267.1 GCA_027028005.1 Persephonella sp.
GTCAAGCGCGGTTATTTTTGAGGGAAAACTGCCCCCTGATTGACTTTTATTAGATAATTTTTCATTGTTTATATATTTTCTTGTAAATGGTTTTGTGCCTGTTGTTTTTTATAAAAACAAAGTAAGTTCCTCCTGGTAATTTACTTATATCAATTTCTGCTATCTGATTTTCTATTTTTATATCAGTATACAAAGTAACATCCTGTCCACTTAAATTGAATATCTTTATGGTTGTTATTCCTATTTTTGAAATTATTCTAAACAAATGAGAAGAATTGTCTGTATAATCAGGCATAATTTCTATTTCGGTATTTCTATTTATAGACTCTTTTACTCCAAGAGACAACCCTTTTGATTTAAAAATTCCTCCTCCATAGGTTCCTACATAAAGGTCTATACCGTCACTTGTTATAACATTGTTACCGTAAATATTCGTAGAAGTCATTGAATTTGTAATGTCAATCCATGTAGAACCTGTATCTGAACTCATCCAGATACCTCCATTTAGCTGGTATGTTGTATCTTTTTCAGCGCCATTTAAACCTATAAACAGTTTGTTGTTGATAGAATAAATACTTTTTAATTCTATAGGTTTTTCCCAGGGGCCTGATATATTTTTCACTTTTTTATTCTTTATCATATAGAGATCTCCTTTATCCGTACCTGCAAATAAAGTATGTCTATTATAATAGATGGATAATATTTTCTCTCCTTCTAAGAACCATGGAGTCCAGGTAATTCCATTATCAACAGAAATATAAATACCGTTAAGAGTTGCTGCATAAATTGTATCGTTGTTTTCTATATTAAAAAGAAGTCTGTTTGCAAAAATGTTAGAGACATCAAGAAAAGACTTACCTCCATCAACGCTTCTTTTTATTGAAGCTGTTCTGAGATCAAGATCGTATGTAGAAACCAGTATAACATTTGTATCAATGTTACTAACGGCAACATCTGATATTAATTTATTTCCAGGAATTAAATTTATATAGTTATCAAAAGTATCAAAAGTTTTAAAAAGTCCTGATGAAAAAGTTCCAAGATAAAATTCCTTTTCATTCAAAGGATTCACTGCTAAACATAAAGCATGAGCCTTTGGTCCTTTTCTGACCCAGGAAATTCCTCCATCTTCAGTTGAATAAATACATCTATTGTTAAAATTTCCCCCGATGTTGTAAGTTCCAAGTAAACATGTTATAATTCTATCTGAATTTAATGGGTCCACATAAATATCGTTTATCTCTGTAGCAAAAGGAGAAGGAATTTTTTCCCATGTAGTTCCACCATCTTCAGATTTAACAATAGGACTGTTTGAAAACAAACCTATATAGATATCTGTCTCTTTTGAACCCAACCCTATTATCCATTGGTTATCAATCAAAGTATCAGAGACTGATTCCCATTCTGAAGTAAGTGTAGAATATTTTTTTAACCCTGAAAAAGTTGAGCAATAAATTTCAATATATGGGGAAATTTTATAAATATTGATATCAAAATTGAGATCTCCTGCAAGTCCTGTATTGATAAAATCTATCCCATCATTGGTACTCAAAAATACTCCTTCAGAACTTGCTACCACAATCACACTATCCTTTACTTCAATCTCTTTAATGGTTGATGTTGTACCAATGTCTTTGTGTTGATACCAGTTTTTACCGTTATCTTCTGTATACCACAATCCTGAATCTTCTGTTCCTGCAAAAATTGTTCCATAAGAATTTTTATCTATACACCGAACAGTCAAACCCTGTAACCCTGCTTTTTCCCAGTTTTCGCCTCCATCATAACTGAGAAATACACCATTTCCTGGACGAGGAGGAGTAAAATTTCTTATAGTTCCTGTACTGATAAATAAAGTATCACCATTCTTTATCACGAGGTCTGAAACCATCTTTTCGTAAGCAGAGTTTAAACCTTTTGTTTTTTGTTCCCAGGAATTCCCTCCATCTGTTGATTTTAATAACCCATATCTTCCATACATTTCACACACATATATTATATCAGGATTTTCCTTATCTATAACAATTGACCAGCCTGTCATATTTGGGAAATCAGGAGTTAACAAACTCCATGTTGTCCCTCTATCTGAACTTTTCCACACGCCCCCTCCATCATCACTTCCTGCATATAAAACAGAAGAACTATCAGGGTGGAAAGTAAATTCTTTAAAATAGCCACCTTCGGGACCTATATTTTCCCATGTATGTGCAGATAAAGTCCACGAAAAAATAAAGAACAAAATCAACATTTCTCCCTTTTTTATTTTTAATTTCGTTTTTTTCTTTTCTATACTCATTTTTCTCCTTTTATTTCTTTCATAAATAAATTTTATATAAAAGAAATGAAAAGTCAATAGAGAACATCAAAGAGCAAATCTGTAACATGGTTATTCACTTTTAAGTATTTCAGAATTTAAAAGAAATACTTAAGGGAGATATGTAAAGAAGTGTAAACTTTCCCCCTTCTTTATATGCTATTTTGACCTTATTTTACATTAATTCTCTACACATGCATTCTGGAGTCCTCACAGAAATTAGATCAGGACCTGTGCTATCGAGGTATTTTCATAAACAAAGCACACAGTTTTTTCAAAAAAGTTGCAAATCCCTTATTTAGTATATATTTAACGGAGTGGATATCATCTCTGTAAACACTTCTTACTTCTCTTGACAGGTTATTATTTTCACATATAATATACGAAATGGGAAGAGTAATGGGTATAGACTTCGGCATAAAGAAAATAGGAGTTGCCATAAGTGATGAGATGAAAGAATTTGCC
>JALVKE010000268.1 GCA_027028005.1 Persephonella sp.
TTTCTTTTTCTTTATATTTAAATCCTGTAAGATGATGATGTTTAAGGATTATAGAGTTGTCAGGATTTATGCCATTGTGTTTTAAAACATTCTCAAAAACGTTAAAGTTTTGCTCTATTATTGATAGAAAAGGTAGGCTGTAAATTATCTTTAGGCTTTGTCCTGTTTCTTTTTTAACCTTTTGGGCTATTTTTAAGGCAAGTTTGAAGGAAATTAATGTTTTTCCTAATCCAGTTGGAAGGGTGAGCGTGTAAATTCTCTGGTTTACATCTATTCCTTTGTTAGAAACTTCTGTGTATGCTTTTTTTCTTAATTGGTTGATTAGACTATCATTTTTTGACAGGCTATCAATAAATTTATCCACTATCTCCGGCTCAATTTCTGTATCTCTAAAAATCAAGCTTTTGTCTGTTTTTATTCCTACATCTGACTTGTCTGCATCAAGTAGCAGAGAAAACAGCAAGACTGTTTTGATGTAATAATCAAGGGATCTTTCATTTTTTAGTTCTTTTCTAAAAAATTTTTTTACTTTTTTCAGTAATTGTTTCACATATTCAAAATCTATTTCTTCAAAGGAAAATTGGAGAATATCTTTATTTGGGATATTTAGATTATCGAAAAATATCTGAAACTTTTCTCTATCTATTGAATTTATTTGATTTTTCAAAATTTGTATTTTCTCATCTGTTAAGGATATAGATTCTTCATAAAAATCCTTTAGGTTTGAGTGGTGGCGTTTAGGAAGGATAAAAGCAAGAGAGAGGAGAAAGGGGTTATCTATATTTTTTTGTTTTAAATACCTATCAGCAAGAATTAGCCCAACTACTCCACCAAGTAAGGAATGTTTCGTTTCCTCTTTATATTCTAGGCTTTTGTCTCCTCTTATGTATTTTTGGAAAAACTGTGTAGATTTTCCAATGTCATGGGAAAATGTGATGATAGTTAAAATATCTTTTAAAGTCGGGTCGTTAATATTTTCTTTCTCAAAGAAAGTTAAAGCTATCTCTATAACACTTTGAACATGCTCTTCTAAAAGCCTATCTGGATGGGAAAGAAGGTTAGATGTTTTCATTAATTTTCCATTATTTTTACCAATTTTGAATAACAACTTTTATTTAAGTTTCCTTCTGTTATTGTAGGATTTCGAACATTTTTTAAGTAGCACTTATTAGGATAATCTTTTAAAAATGGATAACGATTTTCCCACTTTTTGAAAGACCTCATAAAGATAATTAATGCTCCTCTATTTATAGCACTTTTTAGTAAAAGCTTAGTATATCTATGTGATACAAAATTCAATTTATCTAACTTATTACTGTACTTTTGTGAATGGTAAGGTATATACTCGATAACAAATATTTTATGTGAGACTTTCTTTCTTCCAAAACCATCAATTAAGTACTTGAGTTTTTTGCTCCACCATTTGTATCCTGGATGTAGCGATAATTTCGGATTGAGCAAGTAAAACGGATAATCTTTATTTAAATGGAATAAATTTTTCTTATTTAATTTTCTATAAGTAAAATTTTCCATCCAATCTAATTCTTCACAAGAAAAACCTGGATTTAAATTTAATAAAACTATAGGAGCATTTGGATTTCCCAAATATGGTTCTGGATATAACTCAATCCTCAAAGTGTAACAATAATTTAATTTTGAATTAATTTCTAAGATCTTATTTTTTTCTATTTCTACAACAAAAGGAGAAGTTTTACTAAGTTTTGTAAAAGGGTTCTTTTTCTTCATTTGAGCTATCTCCCATATCATAAAAATGAAATTATACTATTCCTCCCCACTTTATAACAATTTTTAAATTTACCTTCAAGGCTATTACCGTTAAGTTCCATAACAACATCTTTGTAAGCTAAGGGTTCTCTGTCTGGGGACATATCTATTGGAAGTTTTTCTTTGAAATACTTTTTTCCTTCTTTAACTTCTATCTCTTCAATGTTTTCTGAGAGGATGGCAGTATCTACTTTATTTGTAATATTCACAGGCTGTGCTTCCTCAAAACCAACGTAAGAAAAGTTCGCCAGTAGATTGGCAAGTCCGAGGGAAACTGTGTAGTAATTTTCTTTATTTTTTACTTTTGTAATAAGCTGGTTAAAAAAGTTTTCATTATTCATATTAATAAATAATCTGTAAGCTGGATTTTTAAGAAATTCTATCTTTATCTGTGTTCTACCGTTTCGCTTTATAAAATGAAAATTTATTGCTCTTTTTGTATCTATATAGTTCAATGTCATTCTTGTTTTTTTTATTGGTTTTAAAATCTGAATAGCTATTTTGGTAGTCCTGCCGTTTATATGGTTTAGATAATCATTTTTAGACAATCCTAATATAGCCCCTAAAATTCCGTAAATTGCCGTTGGTGGTGGGACGGAAAATGTCAAAGGTGAAGATGTTGTATAAAACTTCTTAAAATGCCCAAATTCTCCCCAGATGTCAAAGATTAAGGTTTTTTTAGACATTTATAGCCTCTGTGTATATATATTTTTTTAGTTCTTTTCTTACAGCTTCCTTTATGACAAGGTCAACTTTTAAACCATATAACTCTTCTAAATGAAATTTTAATCTCATATAATTTCTGAAAGTCTTTTTACCTTTCTCAAATTCCACCAATATATCAATATCACTTTCAGGAGTTTGCTCTCCTCTAACATAAGAACCAAAAATATACAGATTTTTCACGCCGTATTTTTCTTTTATTTCTGGAAACTTTTCTTTTAGAGTTTGCTTTATTTCCTGTAAATTCATCATTTTTCCATTTTTTT
>JALVKE010000269.1 GCA_027028005.1 Persephonella sp.
TTTTAGTATTTTTCCTATCTCATGTAGAGCCGGCACTTTTTCTCCTTTAGTTTTTATTAAGAGAAGCCGAAATGTATATATTTAGTATACATTCAGAAGAATAAAATTTAAAGGTTTTGGGATATTCTTTGATTTTCAAGTATTTCCTGTAAGTAAAGCTTTCCTAGTTTGCCAAATGTATAGGCTCCTGTAACAATAATTGACAGATCCCCTTGCAGTATCTCATTTTTTCTCTTTAGTATCTCTTTTTTCACTTCTTCAGGTCTTACAGAGTAACTTCCATCAGGCATAGTATCGCTGTGGAAAAATATTCTTTCTTTGGCAAGCAGATCTCCAATAACTAGATTTTGAGATGTTGCATTTTCATCAAATTCTGTTTTTAAAGTCAGCTCTACTTTTGTTCCTACCTGAAATTTTTCTAAATGCTCATTTCCAACTATAAAGACAGGATAGTTAAAGTTTCTTGGTTTTTCTAAAGGCAGCTCTTTTAAAGGTTCTTTTAAAACCCATATCTGAGTATTTGTTTTGTTTAAGAAGCATATAAACTTATCTTCCTTTTCTACAATTTTTGAGACCTTTGCCCTTAAAATTCCTTTAATAGATTTGGAAAAAGGCAATATTGTATGGTGAACAGACTCTTTTTTTATTTTCATTGTTGAAGATAAAACTTTCCAGCCTATAAAATCAAAAGGATACTCTCTGCATAAAAGTCCTTCTTTCTCTGCAAAGGTTCTTATATCTTTTATAAATAGGAGCTCTTCTCTACTTCCTGGAAGTCTTCCTTTTCCAAAGGATACAAGCTCAGGAATATACTCTAGACCTTTTCTCTGCTGAAAGAGAGCATAAAGACAGCCGCAGTAGTTCTGGTGATATATCTCAAACTCTTTAGAGAGTTTATTCATCTTTTCAACGCCGCCCTGCTTTCTAAAATCTATAGCAAGAAACTCTAAACCATACTTTTTAGCTATACTCTCTCCAACTTCCTTTAGAACATCAAAATCCTTTTTTGGACTCATCATTAAGACAGTTGTTATTTTTGAATATCCTAACTCTTTAGCAAGCTGTGCTGTTTTTTCAAGTCTTAAATCATGACAGAGGGTGCATCTTTCTCCTCTTTCTGGAACATGTTCGTATCCTTTTGTGGTCTCTAGCCATCTATCTATTTCATATTCACCTTTTATACACTCAATTCCAAGGTTATTACAAACCCTTTCTGTTTCTATCCATCTAAGCTCATACTCTTCTTCTGGATGTATATTAGGATCATAAAAAAAGCCTTTTAGCTGAGCTTCAGGAAATTCCTGCTGGATCCTTTGGAGTGCCCAAACAGCATCAACACCACAACATATATGAACAAGTATTTTATCTTTCATTTACTCTTCAAAACTCCTCAAAGCTTCTTTATCTATTATTTCTTGTTTTTTAAAGATCTCTGTATTCTTTTCTTCAATATAGTCCTGTTTTTTATAAACGTAATAAAACGTGATACAGTAACCTATAAAGGAAACTGTATGGAATATAACCTGAACAGGACTTAACAGACCCTCGTCAAATACTATACTAAGAATTTCAGACATTACCGCTGAGAAGAAAATGAACATGAATGTTATGCCGTAAAGAATAGTAACCCTTCTGTTGAGGATCACATCTTCTTCTGTGTAATACTGGAGAACTGAACGTTTTTTTGTTTCTTCTTGTGCTGCCGGTGCCTGAGTTTCTGGTGCTGTATCTACTGGAGTATCTATCTGTGGCATTTTCTCCTCTCCTTTTTCTGTTAGGCTGATAACCTATTATATTATATGAATAATATTAATATCTGTATATATCTAAAGCCATCCTTTTTTCTTGAATACAACAAGAGGTATTATTGCTGATATAACCATCATTATAAGAGCGAGAGGATATCCGTATTTCCATGAAAGCTCAGGCATATGTTGAAAGTTCATTCCGTATATACTTGCAATTAGGGTTGGTGGTAAAAAGATAACAGACATTATTGTAAATATCTTTATAACCTGGTTTTGTTCTATATTTAAAAGCCCTAAAAATGTATTTTGAAGATAGTCTAATCTTTCAAAATTAAATGTTGTGTAATCAATGAGAGAGTTTATATCTTTTATCATTATTCTTAGTTCTTCTCTAACCTCTTTAGGAATTTTGTAACTTTTTAATAGAGAAGAGAGAATTCTCTGTTTATCTATAAGGTTTTCCCTAATGGTCATGTTAAAGTCTTCATAGTAAGAAATAGTTTCTAGTATCTGCTCTGTTATATCTATTCCTGTGAAAACAATCTTGCTAAGCTTAGATATTTCCTTTGTTATAAACTCTAATGTATCTGCATCAGTATCTATCCTTATCTCCATAATACCTGCAAGAATATAATATCCATCTTCATAGTATCTTGGGTTTTTTAGTAACCTTTGAACCATCTCTCTGAATGTTCTTAAATCTCTGTATCTTACAGTTACAAGAAGATGACCTTTTAATATAAATGTGACAGTTTCATTAAAAACATGCTCTTTTTCTGTAATTAGAAAGTATGCATTTATTGTTATACTTTCTTCATCTTCCCAGTATCTTGAGCTTATTTCTATCTCTTGTGTTTCCTGCTTTGAAGGAAATTCAATATGAAAGTTTCTCTCAACCCACTTTATTTCCTCATCTGTAGGTAAAAGTAAATCTATCCACAATACATCTTCCTTGTTAGGAAAATTTTTTGAAAAATCATCTATATTTTCTATCTTTATACCTTGTTTTTCTCTAACAAATAATCTAAGCATGATATTTTTCCTTTTAAATTACTAAATATTATTTTATAACGAATGGATGTAAGCTAAAAATTTAATCTAAATCATGTTTTTTTCACGTTTTTAGAGGTAATTAATAAAATTGGAGTTATAAGAAAAGTTATTAATTTAATAACATAATTAATAATGTTAAAACTTAGTAATGATACTTATCAGAGTAAGGGCTTGTTCAAATACGCTAAAATATTGCTCTAAACAAGAGCAAATTTGTTAAAATTAATATAAAAATAAATAAGGAGTAGAGTAATGGAAATAAAAGTTACCAGCGGTCATTTGAGAAATGCACGAATAAAAGCCATTGTTTCTTTTATGTTCCAAGAAGATAAAGCCTTTTCAGAAGAAGTAGCTGCTGTAGATAAAATTCTTGATGGTAATATTACAGAACTAAAAAAGGAAACAAAATTTTCTGGAAAAGAGGGAGAGGTCTTAGTTGTTCCTACATTTGGAAAGCAAAAGTTTGATTATGTAGTGTTAATTGGTGCTGGTTCAAAAAGAAAAGCAAATTTAGATAAAGCTAGAATTTTAGCTAGTAATGTTGTTAAACATATGAAAAAGATGAATATTGCAAGATTTTTAATAGATGCTGAATCTCTCTTTCCAATAAAAGAACCTGAAGATAAAATTGCTCAAGCTATTGTAGAAGGAGTTATATTAGGGAACTATACTTTTGATAAGTATAAGTCAAATAAAAGTCAGTATAAGATAAAAGAGCTTCAGGTTAGAGTTAAAAGAAAGTTTAAAGCAATGGCTGAAGAGAGAGTAGAAGTTGGGAGAATTTTAACTGAAGCTCAAAACTTTACAAGAGATCTAGTGAATGAACCAGGAAATGTTATAACTCCTGTTAAACTTGCAGAAATAGCTCAGCAACTTGGAGAAGAGTATGGATTTGAAGTAAAGGTTTACGATGAAAAGGAAATTGAGAAAATGGGAATGAACGCTTATCTAGCAGTGGCTAGAGGAAGTGCAAATCCACCAAGATTTATACATATTATCTATAAACCAAAAAAACCAAGAAGAAAAGTCGCTCTTATAGGAAAAGGATTAACCTTTGATAGCGGTGGTTTAAACATAAAACCAGGAGATTATATGAGATGGATGAAATCAGATAAAGCTGGAGCTTGTGCAGTTTTAGGAACATTTAAAGCACTAGGGCAGCTAAAACCTGATATTGAAGTTCATGGGATTATAGCCGCTGCTGAAAATATGCCTGACGGAAGAGCTTATAGACCAGATGATATTTTAGTAGCTAAAAATGGCGTTTCTATAGAAGTAGGAAATACAGATGCTGAAGGAAGATTAACATTAGCTGACGCTTTATCCTATGCATCTGAGCTTAAGCCTGATGCGATTATAGATATGGCAACATTAACAGGTGCATGTGTAGTTGCTCTCGGTGAATACACTGCCGGAGTCATGGGTAATAGTCAAAAGCTGATAAATGATGTTCTTTCTATCTCGGAAGAAACAGGAGAATGGATGTGGCAGCTTCCATTTAATGATATGCTTAGAGAGCATATAAAAGCTCCTAATGCTGATGTTTACAATATAGGTAAGACAAGATACGGTGGTGCTATAACAGCTGCTCTTTTCCTTGAGAAGTTTGTTGATAAGAAAATCCCTTGGGTACATATAGATATAGCAGGTCCGGCTCATACAACCTCTGGATGGTATTATCATCCTAAAGGAGCTACAGGTTTTCCTGTTAGAACAATAACAACTCTATTAAAAGATAAACTTGCAAAAGAAAGATAATTGTTTATTATTGTAGTAATCTAATAAATTCTTTAATATCTGATTTATGAAACAGTGTGAAAAAATTCTAGAGGGGATAGAAGATCCCCTCTTTGTAATATCTTCAAATAAAGATATCATATACGAAAATCCTGCAGCAAAAGAGTTAAAGTCTACAATTGGATTTGGAAACTTTAAAAAGATTGTAGATAAAGCCTACAACCCTCAGGTATATGAAAGAGGTATCTTTATAAAGGGTATTTTTTTAGAACTTCCAGATTACAAGTTTCTTATAGATGTATTCCCCTATCAAAATGAAGGTTTAACAGTTTTAGTTAGAGATATAACAAGATTTATAGAACTAGAAGAGTTTAGTAAAAAAGAAGGTTTTATTGTAACAATAACAAAGCTTCTTGCAGATATATTTCACGATCTAAAGGGACCTTTAGGTGGAATAAAAGGTGCTGTTCAGCTTCTAAAAGAAGATCCAGAAGATACAGAGCTTTTAGACGATATTATGTATGAGGTAAAAAGATTAGAAAATCTTATTTCTGAGATAACCTTTATAACAAAGTCAGTTCCCTTAAATAAAAGAAAAACAAATATCCATGAGTTGTTAGATAAATCTTTAAAAACACTAAAAAATGCGTATCCAGAAGTTAATTTTATTAGACATTACGATCCTAGCATTCCAGAGATACCTGTTGATAGAGAATACATAACAAGAGTTTTTATTAACATAATAAAAAATGGTATTGAAGCAACAGAGGAGAAAGGGACAATAACTATATCTACAGGTATATCATGGGATAGGGTATACTCTCCAAAAGGAAAGAAAATCTTTATAAGAATAAAAGACAGTGGAGAAGGAATTCCCGAAGAGATGCTTGATAAACTTTTTCTACCTTTTAACTCAACGAAGAAAAATGGAATGGGTATAGGGCTTTCTTCAGCTTATAAAATAGTAAAAGATCATGGTGGTATTTTAAGATATATAGGAGATGCCACATTTGAGATACTACTTCCAATAGATTGAGGTAAGATGAAAGCTTTTGTTTATGATGATGAAAGGACAATAAGAAACATTCTTAAAAAAACCCTTCAGAAAGAGGGTCTTCAAGTTTTTACCTATGAAAATGCTGAAAATGCCGTTGAAAATATAAAAAAAGAAAAGCCTGATGTTGTCTTTCTAGATATTTTTCTTGCAGAAGATAATGGTCTTGAGCTTTTAGAAAAGATTTCAGCTTTAGAAGAAAAACCTTACGTTGTTATGATTTCTGGTAGAGATGATTATAACTACATTATAGAAGCTATGAAACTTGGAGCTTACGACTATATCCCAAAACCTTTTGATATATCAAATATAAGAAAGATAATATCAGAGCTGTCAAATATTATAGAAACAAAGAAGGCTACAGAAATATCTGCTCCTGAAGTAGTTGGTAAAAGTGTTTCTATGCAGAACGTTTTTAAACTTGTTGGTAGAGCAGGAATAGGAAATGACCCTGTCTTAATAACAGGAGAAAGTGGAACAGGAAAAGAGGTAATAGCAAAACTAATCCACAAGTACAGTGATAGAGCTAGCAAACCTTTTGTTGCTGTAAACTGTGCAGCTATCCCCCCTGGTTTAGTTGAAACTGAGCTTTTTGGACATGAAAAAGGAGCTTTTACAGGGGCAGATAGAAGTAGAAAGGGAAAATTTTTAGAGGCAGATGGTGGAACAATATTTTTAGATGAGATTAGTGAACTTCCGTATGAAACTCAAGGAAAACTTCTAAGGGTTTTGCAGGAGATGGAAGTTTCACCAGTTGGTTCAAATAAAGTTTATAAGATAGATATAAGGGTGATTGCTGCTACAAATAAAAATCTTATAAAACTTATTGTTGAAGGAAAGTTTAGGGAAGACCTCTTTTACAGATTAGCTGTTATAGAGATAAATCTTCCACCTTTAAGAGAAAGAAAAGAGGATATACCTCTCCTTGTAGACCTTTTTACAAAAGAGGCATTAAAAAAGTATAAGCTAAAAAGTGGAGGTTTTACTGAAGAAGCAATAAAAGTTTTAAAAAAGTATGATTTTCCTGGAAATGTTAGAGAACTGAGAAATATAGTAAACAAACTTATTGCTCTTTACAGGGAAAGACCTATAACTCCTGATATACTACAGCAGCATATTTTTTCTTCTATAAAAGAAACATCTTCTAAAAACACGTGGAAAGAGCTTTATATAAAAGAGGTAAAAAACATGCTAATGAAAAATAAGAAAAATATATATCTAAAGCTTGTTGAAGAGGCAGAAAAGATCGTTATAGAAGAAGTCTTAAGGCATACTGGAGGAAATATCTCTGAAGCTGCAAAATATCTAGGTATTCATAGAAATACAGTTCATAGAAAAATTGACGAATTAGATATAGATATAAAAAGATTTAAACATTGAGAGGAAAAATGAAAAAGTTATTTTTAGCTTTACTTTCTGCTTCTTTAATAGCATGTGCTCCAACTGTAAAGGAGAGTAAAGATATCCATAAAAATGCTAAATATTACTATAAGATTGGTCTTTCCTATCTGAATAGTGGTAATAACTCACAGGCTATTTACTATCTTTCAAAGGCGTATGAACTTAACCCTAACAATCCAGAAGTGCTTAATGCTTTAGGAATAGCTTACTCTTCTGTTAAAGAGTATAAAAAAGCTGAGGATTACTTCTTAAAAGCTATAGATCTTTCTCCAAACAAAGGGGAGCTTTATACAAACTTAGGCGTTCTTCTAGCAGAGGAAAAAAAGTATAACAAGGCAATATGGTATCTAAAGAAAGCTGTTGAAAACTCTGAGTACAAAAATAAAGAAAAGGCTTTTTACAATCTTGCCCTTATATATAAGAAATTAGGAGAAGATACAAAATATGAAGAGTATCTAAAAAAAGCTCTATCATACAATCAATATTTTGTTAATGCTTATCTTGCTTTGGGAAATTTTTACCTTTCACAGGGAAGATATGAGGATGCTTTAGCTGTTTTTATGAAAGCCTATAACATTGGTATATATATTCCCGAAGTATATCTAGGTCTTGGAAAATCATACTACTATATTGGAAAGCTACCAAAAGCAAAATACTACTTTTTAAAAGCAAAGAAATTCGCAGGAGATAACTATTTTATAGCAAATGAGGCAGATAAGTATATATCTCTTATAAATGAAACAATTGCTAAAGAAAAAGAGGAAGAGATAAAAAAACAGCAGGCTCAGCTGGAAAAACTTGAGAATATTAAACAGATTGAGGAAATTGCTGAAGAAAGCACATTGGAAGATATAAATGAGGTTAAACCTGTTAAAAAAGAAGAGAAAGAGGAAATATCTTCTTTAGAAAATCCTGATAATACAGAAAGTAGAAAAACTGAAGAAAAAAAATCTGAAACGGCAAAAGAAAACTTAAATAAAGTAGAAGAGATTTCTTTTGTAAAAGAGAAGAAAGAGGAACCTGAAGAAGTGGAAGCTTCTATAAAGTTCTACGTTCAGGTTGGAGTATACTCTAATAAGAGGAATGCTTTAGAAACATTAGATAAGCTAAAAAAATTAAACCTAGAACCTATGATGATCAAAAAAAATGTAGACGGTAAATACTACTATTTTGTTATAATAGGGTATTTTAATTCTTATCTTGAAGCTTCTAAATTTTATAGAACAACACTTAAACCTAACGGATTTAGAGGTATTGTAAAATTTGAAAGAGAAAAGGGGTAAAATGGAAGAGAAAGTGAGAGAAAAAGTAGAGTTATCAATTGTTATTCCTATCTATAATGAGGAAGAAAACCTACCTATTTTGTATGAAAAGTTAAAGAAGGTTTTAGACTCTTTAGGGAAAAGTTATGAAATAATTTTTGTGAACGATGGTAGCACAGACAGATCTTGGGAGATTATAAAAGAACTAGCAGAAAAAGATCCTCATGTTGTGGGAGTGAACTTTAGAAGAAACTTTGGACAGACTGCAGCAATGTCTGCAGGTTTTGATATTGCAAAAGGTGAAGTTATTATAACAATGGATGGAGATCTTCAAAACGACCCTGAAGATATACCAAAACTTTTAGAAAAATTAGATGAAGGATACGATATTGTCAGTGGTTGGAGAAAAGATAGAAAAGATGACTTTATAAGTAGAACTCTCCCTTCAAAAATAGCTAACTGGTTAATATCAAAAGTTACAGGGGTTCATCTTCACGATTACGGCTGTTCATTAAAGGCTTATAGAGCTGAAGTTGCTAAAAATCTAGACTATTACGGAGAGATGCACAGATTTTTACCTGCTCTATCAAAGGCTGTTGGGGCAAAAGTTACAGAGATACCTGTAAAACACCACCCAAGGATATATGGAAAATCCAAATATGGAATATCCAGAACATTTAAGGTTCTTTTAGATCTTATACTTGTAAAATTTCTACTTGACTACAGAACGAAGCCTTTAAGGGTTTTAGGAGGAACAGGAGCAGTTTTATTCCTTATAGGCTTTTTTGCTCTTGCATATCTTGTTTTTGTAAAGATTTTCTTAGGACAAGACATAGGGCAGAGACCCCTTTTAATATTTGGAACACTCTTTGTTCTAACAGGTATTCAGCTTATCTCAACTGGTATTGTTGCAGAACTGATAACAAGAACATACTACGAGTCTCAAGGTAAAAGACCATATGTGATTAAGGAAGTGGTAAAGTCTGAAAAACCTGCTAAAGAAGAACTGTTAGAAACTGTTGTATGAAAAGATACGTAAAGATTTTTGAGTTATTTGTTTCTATTGCTGTAACTGTTGGTTTTATATATCTTTTCTATATTGTTATAGGTTTCGATACATTTATAAAGTTTTTCAAAGAAATTCCTCTTTTTAATATACTTACAGCCTTTGGGCTGTATGTTTTCTCATATGTTACTAGAACATACAGATGGAAGATTGTTTTAAGTATCAAAGATTTTAAAAAGCTTTTCAAGATTACAGCTTTTAACACTGTGTTTAATATATTTCTTCCTTTTAGAACAGGAGAACTTTCTTTTTTTTATATGTTAAAAAAAGAGAATATCCCTGTATCTGAAACAACTATCTCCTTATTTACTGTGAGAATTTTTGATGCTATATCTCTTTTTACTGTTTTTATATCTTCCTATCTTCTTCTAAAAGAAAATATTTTTTTATCTATACTTACTGTTATCCTCATGCCTTTCGTTTTTTATCTTTTGAAAGGTATCGTCCATATTATCAATGTTGAAAAGCTTAAAGCTTTTTCTCAGGAAACGTTGCATCTAAAAAACCTTATTTCTTTATATCTTCTTTCTTTACTTACGTTTATCTCAAAATTTACAGGATTTTACTTTGTTCTTCCTAAAAATCTAAATCTTTCCTTTCTGGAGAGTTTTTTTGCATCTGCTGCTGGAGATTTAACAACTGTTTTACCTATTCATGGATTAGCTGGAATAGGAACGTATGAAGGGGGATTTGCAGGGGTTTTAATATTTATTGGAGTAGATAAGGAAACAGCTTTACTTGCCTCTGTTTTTGTTCATATATTTATCCTTCTTGGAGCTGCAACAGTAGCAGGTTTTTCATATCTTTTCTTAAAAAGGTGATGAACTCTTCTTCACAAGGCAGTTTGCAAGGACTAGGTCTTCCTTTGTTGTTATTTTAAAGTTTAAGACTGAACCTTGATTGACAGTTATTTTGTATCCTGCTCTTTCCATAAGGGAAGCATCATCAGTACCTAAAAAGTTTTCTTTCCTTGCCTTTTCGTGAGCATCTAAAAGCTTTTCAAAAACGAATGTTTGAGGTGTCTGAACAATGTAGAGATTTCTTCTATCGATTGTTTCTAAAACCTTGTTGTTTTCTACTTTTTTAATAGTATCTTTTGCAGGATACGCTGTGATACTACCATCCCAACCTTTTTTAACATTTTCAACAGACTGGATAAACATCTTTTCTGTTGCAAAAGGTCTTGCTGTATCATGAATAATAACAATATCAGCATTCTGAATAGATTGAAGAGCATTGTAAACAGAGTCCTGTCTCTCTTTCCCCCCTGCAATCTTCTTTAAAGGAATGAATGAAGGAGGATTTATCCTGTTTAAATCCTCCTGAGGTAAAACAAGAACAATCTCATCTATAAAGTCAAGTTTGTTTAATGTGTTTAAAGAGTACTGAAATAAAGGTTCTCCTTTTAGCCTTATAAACTGTTTTTTTTCCCCAAATCTTTTTCCCTGTCCTGCTGCTAAAAGCACTGCTACTATCTTCATCACTTCACCTGTGGAATAGGTTCTCCTTCTGGAACTTCCTGTCCTGAAGGTATTCCTTCAACAAGTTCTCTCATAAGGTCTTTAACATGAACAAGTCTCTTTATTCTGTATCCATTTGAACCACTAAAGAAAAGACCTGTTTCCCTTCTTCCTAAATATGCATCTCCTAGCCTATCAGCTATACAGTATCCAACCTTTTTAGCTTCTTCACCGTGATTACAAGGAACAACACAGTTTGATACACATTTAACCTCTGGAGCTGTTCCTTTCTCTATATCTTTTATAAGTTTTGTAACTATTCCTCTAGCTGGATAACCAACAGGGGATTTTAAAAGGATAATATCTTCTTTCTTAGCCTCTATGATAACTTTTTTAAATTCATCTGAAGCATCACATTCGTATGTTCCGACAAATCTCGTTCCCATCTGAACCCCTGCGGCTCCAAGAGAAAGGTAGTATTCTATATCCTTCTTATCCCATATTCCACCTGCAGCTATAACAGGAAAATCTCCCCATTTATCCCTTTCTTTTATAACCTCAGGAACAAGATTTTCCAGCTGAAATTCAGGCTTAAAACAGTCCTCATAAGGAATTCCCTGATGTCCCCCTGATTTTGGACCTTCAACCACTACAGCATCAGGAAGGCGATTGTACTTTTTCTTCCAGTGTTTACATATAACCCTTAAAGCTCTCGCTGAGGATACTATAGGGACAAGGGCAACGTGCGGTTCAGGAGCATACTTAGGAAGCTGAAGGGGAAGCCCTGCTCCTGTGATTATAATGTTTGCTCCTGCTTCAATAGAGTCTCTAACCACTCTCCCATAGTCAGTAATAGCATAGAGAATGTTTACCCCTATAACAGCTTTCTCTCCACCTGCTATCTCTTTTGCATCTCTTATTATCTTCTGAAGAGCTTCTTTGCTGTGTATATACTTACTTCCTACAGGTCTGCCGTCTTTTAATCTGACGTAGTTTGGATATCTGTATCCTGTCCCAACAGAAGAAACAACTCCAAGACCACCATGCTTTGAAACAGTTCCTGCAAGATTTTCCCACGATATACCAACACCCATTCCGCCTTGAATAATAGGGTATTCAATCTCATACTGACCAATTCTTAATGATGGCATAGCCATATCTATACTCCTTTTATGTCAGGTAAAATTTTTTTCGCTTTTAAAACTTTTGAGATAGTATTGTAGTATTCTGGTTCTCCAGCTCTAAAAGCAAGCTCATCTATAACAACTTTTCCATCTTTATCTATATGACCTTTTCCTATAAAGTCTGCCATAAACGTACCAGGTTTTCTCTTATGCTCATATGATAAAAGGCCTATAACTCCTATATCTTTTTTTTCATTCTCTTTGTATACAATATCTAATCCAAGCACTTTTTTAACTGCAAAGTTGTATAGTACGTAGTCTTCTACACCTTCTTTTACTTTTAGCTCAAAGGGTTTTTTCTCATAGATGGATCTTATCTTTTCCTTTTTTCTCTCTTTTATACGGCTTTTTATATCAAGAGATCTCTTTTCTTCCTGAGGCTTAGCTTCTTCCTGTTTCTTTTCTGGCTCTCCCTGATTTCCAAAAGGGAATTTTATAACTTTACCCATCTAACTCACCTTATTAACATTCTTATCTCTCTATTATACTACCTGTTAGAATATTTAGAGAAAGAGATATATTAATCTTATCTATTCTTTTTTCAGAGGAAATCAATGATAAGGAATATACTTTTTACTTTTCTGGCTTTATTTTACTTTTCCTTTGGAATAACCCAGCAGGAAAAAGAACAGATTTTAAGAGTTATACAGGGAGCTTACAAAGATAAAATATATTCTGTTGTTATAACAAAAAGTCTTGAGTATCTGAAAAAAACTAATAAAAAGGACAGGTATAGAAAGGATGTTACTAAAGCTCTCATGTTTTCCCTCTACTATACAAAAAACAAAGATCTATTCTGGAAACAGATAAAAAGTATATCTCAGGAACCTTTATCTGAAGAGGATAAAAAAACATTCTACAAGTTAGGTCTTAATCTTTTTAAAGATGATCCTGAAAAGCTCTCTTTCTTTTATGAAAAACTTCAGGGAGAAATTCCTGAGTATGATAAAAAGAGGATCTTAAAATTTTTAGCGTTAGAGTATATGAAAAAAGGTCAGTGGAATAAAATTCTTTCTTTACCAGACAGCAAAGATATTAACCTTTATAAGGTTATAGCATTATATAAGCTAAAAAGGTATAAAGATGTGATTAAAAAGACAGATAAACTTGGAGATTTTCCTTCAGATGTGAAAGATACAGCTTTATACTTTAGAGGACTTGCATTTTATAAGTTAGGAAATGAAAAGAAAGCTGTTGAAACAATAGAGGCTATAACCTTCAAAACTCCCGAGATGATACAGTTTTTAGCAAACTACTACCTGAAGAAGAAAAATTACCTTTATGCTGAAAGATACTTAAAGATTTTAACCTTAGAAGAAGGTTTTAAAGATTATGCTTACTACTATTTAGCTGTTATTGAGGATCTAACAAAAAACTACAAGAAAGCTATACACTACTATAAAAAGGCTGCAGTGTATAACACAAAATATGGAAAAAAGGCTAAAGAAAGACTGAAAGTTTTAGAAAAAGCTTTACCTTTATATTCAGTAAGGCTTATTCTTCTATCTTCTGAAGATAAAGCAAAATCTTTTATAAAAAAGAAAAAATTAGAAAACTGTTTTGTCAAAAAATATAAAAACCTTTATGGAGTTTACTGTGGAAGATTTGAAAACTTAGAAGAAGCAAAAGATTTTGCTAAAAAGCTTCAAGAAAAAGGCTTTGATACTTACATTCAAAAGTTATAGATTTAATAAAAACTATGTGCTAATTCCACCCTTTTTAAAGGGTAAGTGCATCACACTGGCGTAAGCCAGACAAATTTATAATTTGAGGCGAAATAAAATGAGCCAAATATCCTTTTATCGTTAGTTTTGCGTTATAATGTAATAGGTGATATTTAGCTATGATAACAGAATATACATATAGATTTCGGCTTTATCCAAATAAGGAACAAGAGCATTTCCTAAGCATCCAATTCGGACATTGTCGATTTGTATACAACTACTTCCTATCCCTCTCAAAAAAAGAATACGAAGAAAAAGGAGTAAAATGGAAATACAGCAGATACCAATCAATGCTCCCCGAACTAAAAAAAGAATACCCATTTCTAAAACAAGCAAACAGTCAGAGTTTACAGGTATCACTACAAAACCTAGACACAGCATACAAAAACTTTTTCAAAGGAGAAGCAGGCTTTCCAAAATTCAAAAAGAAAAAATCAAAGCAAACAGTTCACATACCACAGCATTTTGCAATAGAAAAAGTAAGCAAGAAAAGAGGACAGCTCAAAATACCAAAACTAAAAACACCGATATCAATAAAAAGGCATAGAGATATAGACAAATCTTTGATTTGGGCGACCGAAAGGGAGCAAGGACAAATAAGAAGCATAAGCATAACCAAAACACCAGACGGTAGATACTATCTCAATGTGCTAACCAAAAGAGAAATACAACCACTAAAACCAACAAACAAAACAGCAGGAATAGATGTAGGGATAAAAGAATTTGCAATAATTTATGATGGAGAAAACACCCATCACATAGAAAACCCAAAATATCTGCAAAAATCAGAAAGAAGGCTAATAAAACTTCAAAGACAACTATCAAGAAAGCAAAAAGGAAGCAAGAACTGGGAGAAAGCAAGACAAAAAGTAGCAAAACAACATCAAAAAATCGTAAATCAAAGAAAAGACTTTCTCCACAAGGTATCAACTGCGATAACCAAGCAGTATGATGCTATTGTGGTAGAAAGTCTAAACATAAAAGGGATGATACAAAACCAAAGGCTATCAAAACAGATAGCAGATGTAAGCTGGTATGAGTTTATGAGGATGCTGGAATACAAATCAAAATGGTATGGAGGGCAGATAATAAAAGCAGACAGATTTTATGCAAGCAGTAAAACCTGTAATGTATGTGGATACAAAAACAACCAGCTTACGCTGTCAGTAAGAAAATGGCAGTGTCCTGTATGTGGGACACAGCACGATAGAGATGAGAATGCAAGCAAAAATCTATACCAGATAGGACTCACCCATCTAACGGGTGGTAGGGTAGGAACTACCCTAGGCTATCCCAAAGGGATACAGCGACCAACGGGAGCAGCCTAAGCCTGTGCTCTGCAACGAAAGTTGCAGGCTCAATCCCAGAGGGATTGTGGAGCTGGCACTGTCGGCGGAATGCAATATAACTTGCAGTCTACGAGATATCCAGCTGTGAAGCAGGAAGCTCGCTGTTTTAACAGCGAGTAGTTCACTAAAAAGAAAAGTAAGAGGTAAGCAGATGTATAACATAAACAAAGATCTAGCAAATATCTTTAAAAAGATGGCAGCTATATATGAATTTTTAGGTGATAGATACAGGGCTATGGCTTATCAAAGAGCAGCTCATATAATAGAGGATCTTCCTGATGATGTTAGAAACTACATTCTTTCAGGAAAACTATATGAGATAAAAGGTATTGGTCCAAGTATAGCATCAAAGATAGAGGAGTATGTGAGGACTGGAAAGATACAGAAGTATGAAGAGTTAAAAAAGCAGGTTCCAGAGGATTTTATAGATCTTATAGATCTTCCAGGATTTGGTCCTAAAACTCTTAGAAGGATATATGAGGAGCTTGGTATAAAAACAAAAGAAGAGCTAGTGAAGGCATTAAAAGATGGGAGAATTGAACAGCTTCCAGGATTTGGACCTAAGAAAGTTGAAAATATGCTAAAAGGTCTTCAGATGTATGAACTTTCAAAAAGAAGAATTCTTCTATGGGAAGCTCTTCAGATCTCAAGGTATCTTGTGGATAAGTTAAAGTCTTCTCTAAAGGAGATAAAAGAGATTGAGGTAGTTGGAAGTGTAAGAAGAAGAAAAGAGACCATAGGAGATCTTGATATTCTTGTTATAGCAGAAGATGAAGATAGAATGAAGATAATGGACTATTTCACATCTCTTCCGGAAGTTGATGAGATCTTAGTAAAAGGTCCTAAAAAATCTTCTGTTATTATGAAATTTGAAGGAAAAGAAAGACAGGTAGATTTAAGAATTTTCAAAAAAGAAGAGTGGGGAGCTGCACTTCAATACTTCACAGGTTCAAAACAGCACAACGTACATCTTAGGGAGATAGCAAAAGAAAAAGGTCTTAAAATCAATGAATATGGCGTTTATAAAGTAGATACAAATGAAAAGATAGCCGGAGAAACAGAAGAAAGTGTTTATAATGCTGTTGGTATGGACTGGATACCCCCTGAACTTAGAGAAGATAGAGGGGAAATAGAAGCGGCATTAGAACATAAACTTCCAAAGTTAGTTGAGCTAAAAGATATAAAAGGAGATATGCATGTTCATTCAACGTGGTCAGATGGGGTAAACAGTATTAAAGATATAGCTGAGTTTATTCAAAAGAAGTATAAGTATGAGTATGTAGTGATAACAGATCATTCAAAGTCTCAGAGAGTAGCCCATGGTCTTGATGAGGAGAGAATTTTAAAAGAGATAGAAGAAGTTAAAATGCTTAATAAAATGATGGGGTGGGATTTTATAAAGATAGGGACAGAGGTAGATATTCTTTTAGATGGTTCCCTTGATTTTCCAGATGAAATCCTTGCAAAGTTAGACTGGGTTGTTGCCTCAGTTCATAGTCATTTTAATAGAGATAACACAGATAGAATCCTTAAAGCTATGGAAAATCCTTATGTAAATGTTATAGGTCATCCGACAGGAAGACTTATTGGTATAAGGGATCCTTATCCCGTTGATATGGATGCTGTTATAAAAAAAGCAAAAGAAACAGGCACTGCTTTAGAAATAAATGCACAACCAAGGAGACTTGATCTTAATGATATATGGATAAGAAAAGCTGTCGAAGAAGGGGTCACACTTGTTATATCAACAGATAGTCATAATCTTGGAAATTTTGCATATATGGAGTTAGGTGTTTCACAGGCAAGGAGAGGATGGGCTGAAAAAAAAGATATTTTAAATACAAGGAGCTGGAAAGATATAAAACAGTTTGTTAACAAAAAGAGAAAGAAACTTGGGGGAGTGGTGCAAACTCACTAGAGGTGAAAAAGATGAGCGCTATAAAACATCTTATTAAGGTAAACAGTTTTGAAGATAAGATATATGAAGTTTTCAAAGATATTATAGGTATTGAAAATAAGGAGCTTATAAAAGATTTTTTAGAGTTTTACCAGCTTAAAGCTGAACTTATAGGAGATGTCTTGCATATATCTATGTTTTTTACTCATAAAAACGCTTTTTTAAAAATTGCTGAGCACAACTTAGAAACAGGGGAAACAAAAACAGTAATTCCTAAAGATAAACTAATTCAGATGATAGTTAGAGAGAATGAAAACCTGATAAAAGAAGCAGAAAAAAATATAAATAGATCTGTTTATATTATCCTTTCTATAATTGCTCTTATAACAGGCGGAATATTTGGATACTTAGCTTACAAGGTAATAGAAAATATGTAGCGAAAGTCCCTGAGCTAGCTCAGGGACTTTATGTATTTCTCATCTGTAAGCTTCTTTACAAGCTCTGAAACAATAATAGCTCCTTCTCTACCATTTATAACCCTGTGGTCAAAGGAGAATGTAAAGTTTGTTTTTCCATTTTCTTTTTCTGAACCTATGGCTACAATTCCTACATGATTTGGCGGAATTATAGCATCAAAAGCATCTATACCAAACATTCCAAGGTTTGACACTGCAAATGTTCCCCCTGTTAATTCATCTGGGGAAAAGTTTCCTCTCTCTGCTTTTTCTTTGAATTCTCTAAGCTTTTTTGTTATTTCTTCTACTGATAAAGTGTTTGCTCGCTTGATTACAGGAGCATACAGTTTACCTTCAACAGCTACAGCAACAGAAACATTTGCAGCAGGATATACAATAAATTTATCATCTTTGTAAATAGTTCTTAAAAGTTTATTTTCGTGCATAAAATCTCCTATAACTTTCACAATCCAAGCTGTTAATGTTCTTTTTTCATCCCACTTTATAAGAGATAAATCTATCTCTTGAAAGATATGATAAGTAGGTATTTCAAGACTTTTCCTTAGATTTTGTATTAAAGCTTTCTGAACAGAGTTTATCTCTTCTTCTTTAGGGATATTTTTTTCTTCTATGTACTCCTGTACTAACTTTTCATTAATTTTTTCTTTATCTTTGTATACACTATATATATCTTCTAAAGATAACCCATAATCTTTTGCTAGTTTTAAAGCTTCCTCTGTAAAGAATTGAGAGTAAAAATACTCTTTTATATCTTTTTCATGGGCAGGTATTGGAAGTTTTCCTTCTTCCTGTAGTTTTTCTATATCTATTCCAAGCTCTTTTGCCAATTTTCTTGCTGAAGGAGAAGCTGTTCCTTCTGGTAGTTTTTCTCCTTTTTCTTCCTCTAATCCAAGTTCCATTTCAAATGGAAACAGAACTTCCTCTTCTTTCTTTTCTTCCTTAGGTTTTGTTTCTACTTTTTCTTTAAGAGAAACCTTTGTTTCTTTTTTCTTTTCTAAAATTTCTTTAGCTTTTTCTTCATCTGTTTCAATTATTGCTATAGGTTCTCCTACTGGGACTTCATCTCCTTCTTCAGCAAGAATTTTTACTAGAATACCTGACTGAAAAGAAGGCACTTCCATAACTGCTTTATCACTTTCTACCTCAACAATAGGTTCATTTTTCTCTACTTTATCTCCTACTTTCTTTAGCCATCTTACTATTTTTCCAACTTCCATTGTATCTGTAAGCCTAGGCATCACTATTTTATATTCCATGTTTTCTTCCCCATGAAATTATTTTTTGCACTATTTTATCTGGCGTTGGAATGGAGGCAAGCTCAAGTTTTCTGTTATATGGTGTTGGAACATCTTCTCCACATATTCTAAGGGGTGGTGCATCTAAAAAGTAGAAAAATTCCTCAGTAACTCTTGATGTAATCTCAGCAGCAAAACTTCCTGTTTTTGGTTCTTCTGCAACGATAACAAATCTCTTTGTTTTCTTAACAGAATTACCTATTGTATCTATATCAAGTGGGCTAAGAGAATGTAGGTCTATAACTTCACAACTTACTCCTAGTTCTTTTTCTATAACAGGAACCGCTTTTAACGTGTCGTGAAGCATTTTTAGATAAGAAACAATTGTTATATCTTTTCCTTCTTTTACAATATCTGCTTTAAATGGGTGAAAGTCAGGCCTTTTTATAAAATCAAATTTTTGTGGATATAAAAGTTCATGCTCAAGGAAAATAACTGGATCATCTAGTTCTATAGCAAACTTTAGCCCATAGTATGCAGAGGTACTATCAGATGCCACAAAAACTCTTAATCCTGGGACAGAGGCAAACATTCTCTCTAAACTTTGAGAGTGCTGCGCTGCTAACTGAATAGCTGTTCCCTGAGGCATTCTTACAACCATAGGAAGAGCTATCTTTCCACCACTCATATATCTTATCTTTGCCATCTGGTTAACAATCTGATCCATTGCAATTAATGAAAAGTTCACTGTCATTATCTCGGCTACAGGTCTTAAACCTCCTATTGCCATACCTACAGCATTTCCAACTATTGAGTTTTCTGCTATTGGTGTATCTATAGCTCTTTTTTCTCCATACTTTGCATATAGACCTTCTGTTACTCTATAGTTCCCACCGTAAAATCCAACATCTTCACCAAGAATAACAACTGTAGGATCTTTTTCCATCATCTCATCTAAGGCTTTGTTTAATGCTTCACGATACAACATCTGTACACACCTCACAGTAAACATCTTTGTATAATTCATCTAAATCTGGTTCTGGAGACTCTAAAGCAAACTTAACTGCTTCTTCTATTTCTTGTTGAACTTTCTCATCAATCTTCTTTATATATTCTTCTGTAAGTAACTCTCTTTCTAAAGCTTTTTTCTTAAGAATTTCAATAGGGTCTCTGTCATGTGCTATTTTTAATTCTCTTGGCGGTCTATAATCTCCTGGATCACTCATAGAGTGAGGCTCATATCTATAGGTTAATGTTTCGATAAAGTAAGGTTTACTTTCTGTTTCTATATATTCCTTAGCCCTTTCTACAGCTTTAAAAACTTCAAAAAAGTCCATACCATTAACCTGCTCAGCAACCATAAAAGGTTTAGCTTTCTTGTATAGTTCCTTTATAGCTGATGCTCTATCTATTCTTGTTCCAATTGCATAATAGTTGTTTTCACAAAGAAAGATAACTGGAAGTTCCCAAAGAGCTGCAAGGTTTAAAGACTCATAGAAGTTTCCTGCATTTGTTGCTCCATCTCCAAAGGCAACTAGCACCCCTTCTGTATGCCCAAGAAACTTCCTTGCATATGCTGCACCAACTGCATGGGGAATTTGGGCTCCAACGATGGCATTTCCTCCGTAAAAATTAAACTTTGGATCATAAAGATGCATTGATCCACCTTTACCCTTTGAAACTCCTGTTACTTTTCCAAAAAGTTCAGCCATAACATGCTTAGGATCCATTCCCCTTGCTAAAGCCCATACGTGTTCTCGGTAATGAACAAAAAGATCTCCTTTACCAAAAGCTAAAGTTGCTCCAACATGAACAGCTTCTTCTCCTATTGCCAAATGCAGAAAACCTGCAATATTCCCTTTCATATACTCTTCTTTGGCGCGATATTCAAATTCACGGCCTAATTTCATTAAATAGTAAGCTTTTTCTATATATGATTTGTTCATAAAAACCTCCTTTGAGGCCGATATTTGTTAATTAAGTTATATATACATATCTTTATAGGCAAGGCTGAAATTTTAGTCTTGCATTATAAAATTTAATTCTTATATTTAAGCAAAATATCAAAAGGAGGGATTAAAATGGAAGCCCTTGCATGGATGTCAAAAAAGAGAGAAGATGGAAAAGTTTTATGTACAGCATGTAGTCAAAGATGTGTTTTAGATAAAGGAGAACTTGGTAAGTGTGGAATAAGAAAAGTAAAAGAGGATGGAAATCTATATCTTACAACGTATGGCCTTGCAGCTGCTTACAATGTTGATCCTGTAGAAAAAAAACCTTTATATCATTTCTTACCTGGAACACCTATCTTTTCTGTAGGAACAGTAGGATGTAATATGAGTTGTAAATTCTGTCAGAACTGGGAAATATCTCAGTATCCTCAAACCCATAATGGAGAAGTTTTTGGAGTACCTTTAATGCCAGAAACAATAGTAAACATTGCAAAAACAAATAATATACCTTCTATTGCATATACATATAACGAACCTGTGGTTTTCTTTGAGTATGCATACGATACAATGAAACTTGCTAAAGAAAATGGAATAAGAAATGTTTTTGTTTCTAGCGGATATGAAACAAAAGAAGCATTAGATACATTGGCTCCATATCTTGATGCTATGAATATAGATCTTAAGGCATTTAATGATAGATTTTACAGAGAAATCGTAGGAGCAAGGCTAAAACCTGTTTTAAAAGCTATAGAGCACGCCAAAGAACTTGGTATATGGGTGGAGCTAACTACATTGATTATTCCCGGGGAAAATGATGATGAAAAAGAATTAAGAGAAGCTGCTAAATGGATTGCCTCTTTAGATAAGAACATGCCATGGCATCTATCAAGATTTTTCCCTGCTTATAAAATGATGGATCATCCGCCAACACCTATAGAAACTATAAGAAGAGCTTATGAAATTGCTAAAGAAGAAGGTCTAAACTATGTGTATGTAGGAAACTTTGATGATGAAGATAGGGAGTCTACGTACTGCCCTAACTGTGGATACAGAGTTATAGATAGAAGAGGACATCTTGGTCAGTATGTTATAAACCATCTAGAAGATGGAAAATGTCCTAAATGTGGAACTGAAATACCTGGTATATGGAAGTAAACTCAAATAGTCCGACTAAAGTCGGGCTATTTTGTTGTTTATTTCAAATAATTGAAATTACTTTTGTAAAAAACACTCAAGCGCAGTGAAACAAATAGATTTAAAATTTTTTTAAAAGGCCGGTATATTGAGAAAAAAATAGACATAACCCTTAGAGGTATAATTCAGGAAATACCCCAAGTTTGTTCAGATATTAACAGGTAAAAATGCTAAAAAACTTTTAGATACTTCTCTGCCAGAAGAAAAAGAAAGAAGAGCAAATTTTCTCGTTGAGCTAGAGGATCGCTCTATTTTTCATCTAGAACTGCAAACATAAAACGATAAAAACATGTCTTTTAGAATGCTTGAATATTTTGTTCTTATCTCTTCCAAATTAAAAAGCGATAGCTTAACAGATAAAATATTAGCTACTTTCATTCGACGTTAAGAACCTAAGAAAATACTTTAGAGAAGTTTTATTAAAGAAATTATAGAACTTGCTTACTATAAGAAGATTTTAAATCAGAAGTAAAAAAAAGATGCCTATAACTATAGACAGAAAAACAATGAAAAATATCCTTTTTTTAATGATAGGTTAAAATAATGTTTATAAAAGCAAAACGTGAAGATGTAATAAATTTGCATCAAGCAACAGAATGAAGTGCTGAAAAAAATTGCTGAAGTTTTTTAAGTTGCCTTTAGATTTTGTTAAAAAAGTTCTTAAGAAAAATAATAGCGGCTAACTTTTAGAAATATTTTCTATTTAGCAGATCCTTTTCCATTTATTATTTTAAAATCTTCTAATAAAAAGTACTAAAATATATTGACAAAATTTTTTCCTGTTCATATAATATTAGCCTATTTTGGTTGAGCCGCTAGCTCAGTCGGTAGAGCACCGGTCTTTTAAACCGGTGGTCCTGGGTTCGACCCCCAGGCGGCTCACCATTAGTTATGCCCCCGT
>JALVKE010000270.1 GCA_027028005.1 Persephonella sp.
AACTGTCTAAAGAATTAAAAAATATCTTCTCAGAAGAAGAATACTGGCAGGAAGTAGAAAAAGGTAGGCAAGAAGCTTGGCAAGAATACAAAAAAAGTTTTGAGTTAGAATGAAAATTGTTATTGATGCGAACATCATATTTTCTGCATTAATAAAAGGAAACCCTGTTTATATAAAAATACTAAACAATGTAGATGCTTATGCTCCAGATTTTATATTTATGGAGCTTGAAAAATACGAAAAAAGAATTTTAAGAAAAACATCAAGTAAACAGAGAATGAGGGAAATAATCTACAAAATCTTTAAGGAAATTTCTATAATTCCTAAAATAGGTTTAACAAAAACCAATATAAAAAAAGCTTACAGTCTTTGCAAAGATATAGATGAAAAGATACTCCGTATGTAGCTCTGTCTCTTGAACTTGATGCATATTTATGGACTAATGATAAAAAATTAACAAAAAACTTGAGAGAAAAAGGTTTTTCAAAAATTCTAACAACGGATGAGTTAATAAAAATAATAGATTTAGAAGAAAAATAAAATGCCTAAAACATATGCATGCATAAAAGCTTCATGAAGAAACAGTAAGTGATCGTATACTTTAGAAAAGTAGAAAACAAACACATACAAAAATTTATAGCTTCTAATAAGAATTTTGCTATTTTATATACTGTTAATGCTTAAATTTCAGGGGAGTTTTATGCCTTTTGTTTATATTGTTGAAGATGACGAAGATATAAACGAGCTAGTAGCGTATAATCTGAAGAAAGAAGGTTTTAAGGTTAAACAGTTTTTTAACAGCAAGGACGCTTATGAGAGCCTATCAAAAGAACAGCCTGATATTATTCTCCTTGATATTATGCTTCCAGATATAGACGGTTTAGAGTTCTGTAAGATGGTAAGATCTGATAACAAACTTTCATACATTCCAATTATTATGCTAACAGCAAAGAGCACTGAGATAGACAAGATAGTAGGGCTAGAACTTGGAGCAGACGACTATATAACAAAGCCTTTTTCCTTTATGGAGCTTATAGCAAGAATAAAAGCTGTTTTAAGAAGAACATATAGGGAAAAAAGTAAAAGTGATGAAAAAATTATCTCTGCAGAAGGGTTAAAGATATACCCTGATAAGTTTAAAGTCTTAATAGATGACACCCCTGTTAACCTAACATCTAAAGAGTTTAAACTTCTTCTCCTACTTACAGGTTCTCCAGGAAAGGTCTTTTCAAGGGAAGAAATCTTAAATAATGTTTGGGAAAATGAATACGACGTTTATGATAGGACAGTAGACGTCCATATAAAACATCTTAGAGAAAAACTTAAAGACTACGGTAAGTGCATTAAAACTGTAAGGGGAATAGGTTATAAGTGGGAGTGTAGCTAATGATAAAATCAGAAAAAGCAGTTTTTTAATTGTTCTATAGGAAATAGATAAATGGCTGAATTTGACAAAACTTTAAGAGATATAATTCAAAACATACCTCAGAAATTCATAAGCATTTTAACAGGAAAGAAAGGCATAAAAATCCTTGATAACACTTTTCCTTCTACAAAAGAAAGAGTAGCTGATTTAGTTCTGCAACTAGAAGATAACTCTATCTTTCATCTAGAGCTTCAAACCCAAAACGATAAAAATATGCTTTTTAGAATGCTTGAGTACTATCTGCTTTTAAAACAAAGATATCCTAATAAACCTATCAAACAAATGGTTTTGTATGTAGGAGATAGCAAACCTAATATGCCAAGCTCTTTAGAAACAGATAACTTGAGATTTAGCTATGAGATAAGGGATATAAAAGATATAGAATGCAAGGAACTTTTAGAAAGTGATAGTTTAGAAGATAAAATACTAGCAGTTTTATGCAAAGTTGAAGATTTTGAAGAGTATATATATGAATTAACAAAAGAACTGTTAAAATTGCCAGATAAACAAAGAGCAGACTATATAAGAAAGTTGTTGATAGCATTAAACTATAGACCTAAATTGAAAATGAAGCTAAAAACGCTCATGGAGGAAAGGAAAATGCCTCTCATAATAACAGAAGAAATGGCAAAACAAGACCCTTTTTACGATTTAGGATATAAAAAGGGAAGGGAAGAAGCTAAAAAAGAAATAGCAAAGAATATATATTTTGAGTTAAAAATGCCAATAGAACAGATAGCAAAAGTTTTAAAAGTTCCTACTGAATTTGTTGAAAAGGTGATTGAAGAAAAAGATGAAGTTTAAAAAACTAAGAAAATATACTTACAATAATAGAGTAAATATAGAGCAAAATCATTTTATGTTCTATACAGGCTTTAATGAAGCTATTAAACTCTAGAAACATGTGTGTTGAGCAAATAACTGAAACTTTAAATCTACCACGGGAATTAATTAAGAAAAATGTTAAATCAAATACATAGTATAACGATATAGATTTCAACTTAAAGGATTTTCCCATGTTTAGAAAAATGTCTATTCAATGGAAAGTAGCCCTATCTACCTCTTTGTATATTCTTTTTGTTTTAATTGGAGCTATACTTTTTACATTTTTTAGCTTTGAACAGAAAATCCTTGTTGAGAAAAAAAACGGTTTACGGAAAACAATAGAAAGTGTTATAGAAAGCTACAAAGAAGAGTTTATAACATCAAATCTAGAAAAGATAAACGAGCTAGTTGAGAGTTTAAAAAATATAAATTCTGTTACAGATGTTCATATATACGCTCCAGATGGAAGAATTATAGGAGATATAGATCTAAAAAATTTAGGTACAATTGATAAAGAAAAGATAAAACTTTTTAAAAAACAGCCTTACAGAGTTCAACATGAAAATCTTGTAAATCTTTACTATCCTGTAAAAGTAGAAGACTACATACTAGGATATGTTCATGTTCAGTATGACCTTAATATCTTGAAAAAAAGTATTGATAAAGATCTTATAAAAATCCTTCTTCAAACATTATTTATTGCAACTTTTGTAATTATCTTCTCAGCTGCAGGAACATTTCTCATATCAGGATATGTTGTAAAACCTTTAAGAGAGCTAAAAGAAAAACTTTTAAATCTTACAAACTCCAATATGACAGACCTTATAAAACTAGAAAGCTTTTCAAAAAAACCTGTTAAATGCGAAAAAGAGCTTTCAAAATACTGCTGGCTTACAACTGATAATGGAAAAGAGGTTTTAATGGATATTGGAAATCAGGCTCTAGATAAATGCTCTTCATGTGATGTTTTCAAGAGATACGCTGGAGATGAGATACAGCAGTTAACCTTAAGTTTCTATATGATGGTTGCCTCACTGCAAGATTATCTTGAAAAACTAGAACAGGCACATAAAGAAAGAGAAACGTTAAACTGTATGGCAACAATGGGAGAGATGAGTGCAAAAATAGCCCATGAAGTTAAGAATGCTCTCTATGCAATAGGAAATGCAGCAAACTACCTAAAACACAACATAGATAATGAACTTGTTAAAGAGTTTTCAGGAATAATAAAAAGTGAGGTTAACAGATTAAATGAGCTAACAGTTTCTTTCCTTAACTTTTCAAAACTTATTGAACCTAAGTTTGAAATAGGGGATTTTAATCAGGAGATAAAACATTCCATAGAACTTTTAAAAGACGATTTTGAGGATGAGAATATAGAAGTTATATACGATTTTGACAAGAAGGTTCCACCTTTTCCTTTTGACAAAAATCTTATGAGACAGGTTATATTTAATCTACTTCTTAATGCTTTAGATGCGTTAAAGGAGAAAAATTCAGACAAAAAATATATTAAAATAACAACTAGAGTAGAGAAGAAAAAAAATCATAATGTTGTTGTTTTATCTATAGAAGATAATGGAATTGGAATAAAGGACGAATATAAAGAAAAGATATTTAAACCATTTTTTACAACAAAACAAAAAGGGACAGGGTTAGGGCTTCCTATGGTTTATAAGATTGTTTACAGCCATAACGGTATAGTAAATATGGAAAGTAAATACGGAGAGGGGACAAAATTTACAATAGAGTTAAGGATATGAAGAAAGTACTGGCGCTTACATTGTTAAGTGGTTTTTTACTTAGAGAACCAGTTTACTCCTTTGAAAACTGTTACTCTCTTTTTAAAAACGAAAGATACCTTGAAAGCTTTAAATGTATTCAGAAGGTACCTGACTATTTTTCTCCATACAAAGATTACTTTTCTCTTTTATCTGCTGACATAATAGATTTAGACATTCTTCCTTTAGAGAGAAAACTCCAGCAAGAAGACAATTTTGCAATAACCCATTATGCTTATCTGTATCTGGCAAGAAAATATTTAATCAAAAATCCTTATAAAGCTTATCTATACATAAGAAAAGTAGACCCAAAAGCCTTAAAAAAAGAAGATATTCCTTTTTATCTCTACCTAAAAAGTCAGATATTTGAAGAAAAAGGTTTAGTAGATGAAGCTGAAAAGATAGAAAAAAAGTTAGCGATAAAATACCCTTATGACAGATTTTATGGATACAAAACCCTTTTGAAACTTCTCCCTTCACTTGTAGATGAAGAGATATTTCAGGCGATAGATAATCTTCTAAAAAAGAGAATGCCTAAGAGAGCCTCTTATCTCCTTGCATATATAGATAACTCCCCAAAAAAGGACTATTACAAAGTAAAGATATACTCAAAACTAAGAAAGTATAAAAAAGTTAAAAAACTTTTAGCAAAGATAGATAAAAATCATCCTTTCTATAAAAAACTCCTTGGGTACAAAGTTAGCTATGCCTATGGAAAGAAAAAGAAAGCAGAAATTCTTAAAGAGATGAAAAAACTAGGACTGAAGGAGAAAGCAAATAAGATAGCGAGAGGGTATATGCGTTCTGCTTTTTATAGAAGAGACAAAAAAAGTTTTTACTTTTATGCATCATTAATTGATAAAAATTCTCGTGTATATTCAGACAAGGCCTGGTTTACATTTTTAGATAAGTATAGAAATAGAGATTACCTTGGGGCGTATCTTTATCTTTTTGAGAATAAAAATATCTTCTCTAAAAAGGAGAAAAACAAGGTTCACTACTGGCTTTACCTTACTCTTAAACATATAGACAAAAGCAAAGCATTTAAATATCTATATAAAGTTTCAAACTCAACGTATACAGACTTTTATAAAGTATTGGCTCAGGAAAAAATAAAGATAAGGAAGGTTTCCCTTAAGATTTCTAAACCGTGGGAAGAAAATATAAGCCTTGGTAAGAACTTTAGGCTTATTGCGTATCTAAAAAGTTCTAATCTTTACGATTATGCCTACTTAGAAGCTGACTACATAAGAAAAAAATCAAAAGATATTGACACATATCTGAAACTTTCTGTTGTATTTCCAGAAAAAACAGCATGGTACTTCAGTAAAAGACATTTTAGAGCAGATAAAGCGTATCCAAAACCTTTTTCAGATCTAGAAAAAGATAATCTTGTTTATGCTGTTATGAGACAGGAAAGCTTTTTCAACAAGTATGCTCTTTCCTACTCTAATGCAGTGGGACTTATGCAGATAATGCCTTCTACAGGAAGATGGATAGCGAAAAAACTAGGAGATAAAGACTACTCACCTTACAAGCTCTTTGATCATGAGAGAAACATAAGATATGGAAAATGGTTTTTAGATTATCTTCTAAAGATATTTAAAGGAAATACGTTTTACGCTATTGCTGCTTACAACGGTGGGGGCGTAATCGTAAGAAAAACAGTAAAGAGAAATAGAATAACTGATCCGGCAGAGTTTGTTGAGTTTATGCCTTACTTGCAGACAAGAAATTATGTTAAAAAGGTTTATACTAATTACGTTATATACAAACAGCTAGAGAGAGAGAATGTTTACAGGGCTTATAGAAGAAGTTGGTAAAGTAAAGGGAATAACAAGGAAAGCAGATGGGCTAACAGTTTCTATAGAGGCAGGTAATATACTAGATGATATTAAGATTGGAGACAGCATTGCTGTAAATGGTGTTTGTCTTACAGTTGTTTCCCTTTCAGATAGAGGATTTTCCTTTGATGTTTCAAAAGAGACATTAGACAGGTCTAATCTAAAGTATTTGAAAATAGGAGATTATGTAAATCTAGAGAGAGCATTAAAGGTTTCAGACAGATTAGGGGGACATATTGTTCAGGGACATGTTGATACAGTAGGAAGTATTACAAAAATAACTCCACTAGGAGAGCACACGATTTTTGAAATAGAAATACCACCAGAGTATCTAAACCTTGTTGTTGAAAAAGGTTCTATTGCTATAGATGGAATAAGTCTCACAATAAACAGTATAAAAAACAACAGGCTATCCTTTAATATCATTCCTCACACAATAAAAAGTACAAATCTTCAGTTCAGGAAAGTAGGAGACTTAGTAAACATAGAGTTTGATATTATAGGAAAGTATGTGTGGAATATGCTTGAAAAGATTAAAGGTAAAGAAAAAACATCTCTTGAAAAACTTTTAGAAAACTTTTAATATTCTTTTTGATTTATAGAAAGTTCAAAGGTAAATTCGTGAAAAAGAAAAAAAGAAAACCTCAAAAACCCTACGGTAATGTAAAACCAAAAAACTATAGAGCCATCTACGAAGAAAAGTTCTACGATATCCTTTTTCAGCTAAGATACCCTCTTATGACTGTTATTTTCTTTACAACGCTAGGTATTCTTCTTTTAATGATAATAAATAACAAAAGTGATGGGGAGAGTGTATTAAACTACTTTTTTCACACCATTATAACCTTCTCCACCGTTGGATACACTGAGGGATACGATATTGATCCACAACATCTGTATATAAATAGACTTTTTACAACCATTTTTATCATAATAACAATACCCCTTGTCTATATGTATGGTTTAGTTAAAACTGTTGATGTTTTTCTAAACTCAAATATTGGGGAAATATATAGATACTGGAGGATGTATAGAGCTATGGAGAAGTTATCAGGACACTATATAATCTGCCGTTTTAACGGGATAACAAAAGAGTTAATGAAAAATCTAAAAAAGAGGGATATAAAGTTTGTTCTTATTGAACCTGATCCAGCACTGGAAAAAGAGATCATAGAGTTTGGGGTTGAGTACTATGTTATAGATGAACCTCATAAGAGAAGTGTTTTACTTGGTGTAGGGATAGAAAAAGCTAAAGGACTTGTTACAGCTTTTGAGGAAAACACTCAGGATATATCTGTTATTGTTACTGCAAGACTTATAAGACCTGATAAAGATGAGTTTTATATATTTGCCACTGCAACAACTGAAGGAGCAGCTGAAAAGATGAAACTTTTAGGAGCTAACGAGGTTATAGTTCCTGATGTGGCTATAGGAAGAAGGATGACAGCCTTTATACTTCATCCACCTTCTCCAGTACTTTCTGGTTTCCTTGAGAAGATAGCTTACGGGGAAAGAACAGATATAGATATTATTGAGATAAAAGTTGATGAGCACTCAGACCTTATAGGTAAAAAATTAAAAGAGATAGGGATGAGACAGGAAACAGGAGCTACTATTGTTGCTATAGTTAGAGCTGATGGTAAGATGAAGATAGCTCCATCAGGGGATACAGAAATAAAAGAAGGAGATTCTCTTATTATCCTAGGACATCCTAAAGCCTTAAAAAGAGCCGAAGAATTCTTTGAAAAACATATTGTTTCTGAAGAAAAAGAAGGAGAAAAAGTGTCATGATAAACTGGGGAAAGGTTTGGTCAGACTTCTTTATATTCCTTGCATTAACTAGTAATATAGGTTTTATATTCAGTCACGACCCATATCAGCTTGTTATAGCTGTTGGAGTTAATCTCCTTGCTACTGTTTTAAAATTTGGAGCAAAGAAAATTCTATCAGCAGAGCTTTTAGCTACAGCTTTGGTTGCTGACCTTCACCTTATTCCTGCAGCGCTTCTTTATTTTACAGGAGTTCACGTACCTTTAGCTATTGGTTTGGCAATTGGTGCAGCTGTAGCAAATATTATATCTATTATTATGCTAATAATTGAGATTATATTTGAATATCAGCAAGAGGA
>JALVKE010000271.1 GCA_027028005.1 Persephonella sp.
GCGTTCTCTATTTTAATATTTTCTAATTCTTTTCTAAATTTCCTCTCAGGGAATTGAAAATCTAAAGGATCAGGAATTGTAAGTTTGTCTAAAATTCTTTCTAATTCCAGTAATAAGTTTTCTTTCGTTGTTGTTAGGTTTTCTAATAAATTATGTTCTAAGTTAGAATTCCTGATTTTAATTTCAACCTGATCGATAATTTTGTTGAAGTATGACTCAGTTTCCCGCTTAATATTTTCTTTTATTATCTCTTTTCTTAATCCAGATTGAAAGAGCTGAGTTTTATACGTTCTAATAGCTTTTTTAATCAGCTTTTTGGCTTTATCAATGCTGTCGTCAATATTAATATATTCAGTCTCTACTTGAACTGGTATAACTTGTTTATATTCCTTCTCTACTTCAAATATACAAAATTTTTTTCCTTTCTTTTCTTCCAAATCGTTTTTTCTTTTATTTCAACTTTTGTTTTTATCGAAATGTTTAGTTTTTTTATGCCTTCTTCTATGTGCTTTATAGCTTTATCTACAGTCTTATTATAAGAGATTTTAAGTTCTTCTAATAGGCTGGATATATTTTTCTTAAACGTGTCTATGGTGTCATTCATAATAAAGTTTATATAGTTTAGTACTATTAATGAGTTTTCATTCTCTTTAAGTATACTATTTAATCTTAAATTTAGATTTTCATATATATCTGAAAATCTTTCTTTTTGCTTCTCGATAAATTCTCTTTTTGATCTTTCAACTATTTCATTGTATTTTTTTTCAACTTCCTCAATATGATTTGTTATCTGTTTAATTCCAGAGTATTCCAAGAGGCTTTTGTTGAACTTAAGTTCGAGATCAGATGTAAGTCTTTCAAATATTTCTTTTTCTTCTTTATCTAAAGTCCCTTTTTCTGCTTTAAGGAACAGTGCAGAAAAGAGACTAAAGTTTTTTAGGTTTTCCGCAAACTCTTCTCTTATTACACCTGCCCTGATTAAATTTTCAATTCTTTCTGATAGTTTTTCTTTTAGCTCGTGAATTGTTTGGTCAATATTAAAATCAACTTTCGTGCTTCTGCTGTTAGAGTTTTTTATACGTTCCAAAAGATTAAGTCCTTTCTTTAATATGGATTTTTGTTTTAGGCTTTTGACTTTTTGTATGTGGAGTTCTTTAAGTGTTTCATCGTATTTACTTGCAATTATGTGAATCTTCTGAATACTTTCTTGAGCGTATCTTGCAATGAGTTCTATATCTTCTCTTTCTAAGAACTGGGAAGCTCTGGAGAGATGAAAAACAACATGACTCATTTTTATAAACTCTTTCGTTTTGTATGAGCGACTTATTACTGGATCGTTCAATCCAGGGGTATCCACTATTTTAAATTTTCTCAGGGTGGGATAATTGATTTTTATATTGATTTCTTTGATTATATATGAAATATCTTTCTCGGATGAAATGAATCTTGATATCTTAGAAAGTAATTCTTCGGGAGTATTAGCAGTTATAATTTTTATGCGGTTATTTTTTGGTATTTTGTTTTTTAACTTTGGAATTTTTTCTTTTTCTTCTTCAGAGCCTTTCTCTCTTATTAATTTAGCAAGGGGTTGAAATTCTTCTTTATTGAAAAATATTATTTCAGCTCTGTTGCTTTCTGAAAATTCTATTATGGTTAGCACTGCTGTCATAGGTGTTATTGCTTTTGGAAGTAGATTTCTTCCATTGAAAAGGAGACAATTGAGGAATGATGATTTACCAGCTTTAACTACGCCTGTTACGGAGATTATTAACTTTTTTTCAGACATAAAACGAGCATAGTCTTCTTGAAATGAAGAAGCAAGAGAAAAGATTTCTATAAGGTCATCTATCAGGTTTGGGTTAATTAGCTTACATAATTCAATAGCTTCTGTTTCCATTCTGTTTATTCTGTTTAGTGGCATAGTTGCTCCTCTACTTTTATATTTTTAATGGAGGCGTTTATTTGATTTAATAAGATAGTAATATTTTCCAACTCATGAATAAACTTTGTTAATTTTTGCTTGTTATTTTGAATGGCTTCAAGCTCTTTTTGTTGCTGTTTGAGTTCCTCATTTAAATTTAGCTGTTCTTTTAGTTTCTTAAAAACCTTTTCAATTTCTTCAGCCAACTCTTCTAAACTAGCATCCAGCTGTTTACATATTTCTTCATTTGCCTTCTTAATTTCTTTTTTTATCTTTGCATTTATTAATTTACTCAAGATCCATCCTCCGATAAGTGTTAAAGGATTAGATAGGATACTTGTGATTTTTGTTAGCTCTAATATCCTCTTTAGTTTTTCTATTAACTTTGCAGCTGAAAGAAGTTTTTTGACTTTGTTTGCCTTGTCAATAAATTCCTTAATTTTCTTTAGATCAATATTTTTGAATTTCTCTAAATTTTTAGCTGATGAATATGCCTGATTTAATTTTGAATTTATATCTCTTTCAAGATCATTGAGAATTTGGTTTATACTGCTGCTCATTTTTTCAATTTGCTGAAGGATTTCTTTTTCTAAATTTTCCAAGGCTTCATTGATATAATCAGTTACTTCTTTTTCGTATTGATCCAGATTATTCGCCCAATATTCTATGTTCTTTTCATTGAGAAGAAATTTTTTAAGACTATTATTTGTTTTTTCTATAAGTTTTAAAATAGATGCTTCCCGAGATTTGATGGTATTTTCAAGATTTTTTTGCTTTTCATCTATGTCTTTTTGAATTTCATTGATGAAGTCGTTCATAAAATCAAGATCTGTATTAAGA
>JALVKE010000272.1 GCA_027028005.1 Persephonella sp.
GCGAGGTGTGCCCTGAGATGACGCCACTCAGGAAAATAAAAGGCGGTGGACTTACCAAAGGAGATTTTTGAGAGGTTCTATTAAGGGGCAGGTAAATTATATTTTAGAGCAAATTAATGGAATAGGAATTTCTAAAAGAGAAGCAAGAAATAATAGCAACTTGAAGTCTGTTGATGGAAACAGGCAAGTATCAGGTTTAGTTCACAGTTATGAGTACAAGGATGAAATTTTTAAAACTGGAAGACAATTAGGAGAATTTGCAAGAGAGAATTTTGGGATTAGAGACTTTGAAAAAATTGATGGAAGAGTTGTTGAGAGTTTTATAGAGCATAAAATAAGTGAGGGAGTAAGTAAAGGAACACTTGATAATTATATTTCCCATCTCTCAAAAATTCAAATTGGTTTGGAAAAAATAGCTCATCAGCATAGAAAAGAGTATAGAGCTTTTACAAAAGAAGACTTAGCTTCTGTAAAAGAGATTGTAAAAGATTTAACTCCAAATCAGCATGTAAATAGGGCTTATAATAATCCTAACGCTTTAATTTCAAATTTATCTGGTAAAGAGTTTGTAGCGGCTAAATTACAGCTTGATTATGGACTTAGAATAACAGAAGCTACCTTTATAAAAGAAAATCAATTAGAGAGTAATACCTTAACCTTTCAGGGAAAAGGAGGATATATCCTTCAAAAAGAATTATCTCCAGAACTTGCAAATAAGATTAGAAGTTATATGGAGAATGGAGTTTTCAAGGTAGATCAAAACCATTTTAGAGAAAGTTTAAAAGATGCTTGCAGGATTGAAGGAGAAAAATATACTGGGGCTCACGGATTACGATATAATTTTGCTCAAAATACTTTTATTGAAAGATTTGAAAATAATTTATCAAGAGGAATGAGCCCAGATGAGGCTGAAAGAGAAGCTTTAAAATATACTTCTGAAGAAATGGGACATCATAGAGAAGAAATTACTAAGCATTATTTAGGTTAGTTTATAGTAAATATTTTTAAATAAAAATAGAAAATACTTTTTTATAGAAAAACTAGATAAACTAACAAAGTTCAACATTTTTTCTCAGTTTCTTTAATATTCCTACTCTAGTAAGACTGATACAGGAGGATCATCAGAAAAATTGAACCCATATTGATTAAAAAGAATAATATCAACTACTTTTAATCCTTGAGCACTATCAGCAATAAATGCTTTTGTTTCATATGATGATAATTTAACACTACATTCATATCCAGTTAAAAAACATGATCCTATCCTTCTTATCCAACCATAAGAAATATCTAAAACAATCAAACCACTATCACCATAAGTAATATATGCTTTTGTTTCATCTTTAGAAAGAGTAATATTTGTTGCCCAGTTTATTTCATCATCATTATATGAATCTATTATACTCGGATTTTTAGGATCATCTACACTAATTACAACCAAACCTCCGTATCCCACCATATAAAGTTTAGTACCATCTTTTGTTATAACCAATCCCTTTCCTACGCTAGCATAAAATTCGCTTAATTTAGTTGGATTATTAATATCAGAAATATCTAAAATTGTTAATTCCCCACCATCAGATTCATATATTTTACTTTCATCTGGTGAAAGAATAAACCTAAAAACTGGTTCTTCACCATAAGAACTAATCTTAATAGGCATTGTAGGATCAGAAATATCCAAAATTACAATTCCTTTATCTGTTGCAATAAATGCTTTTTTATTATCTTTGGATAAAGCTAAATCATAACAAGTTCCATTAATTTCATATGAACCTATTTTTGTAATATTTTTAGTATCTGAAATATAAAGAACAATTAAACCATTATCTCTATCTAATAAATATGCTTTTGTTTCATCACTTGAAAGAATTACATCTTCTGCCTCTCCATTTATTGGGTAAGAAGCAATTTTATCAGGTTTTGTAGGATCGCTAACATCAAAAATAATCAACCCTTTCTCTTTTGCTGGCCAAAATACTTTGGTGTTATCTTTTGATAGATCCAAATTACATGATCCATCTTTCTCATAATAACTACCAACTTGTGTTAGTAAAGCACCTTTATCTTGATGAATAAGATCGATAATATCACTCCATCTATACATTATTCCTTTTAATTTGTTACTATCATCCACAGGGTTAAATTTCAATATATCTTTTACAGTCACATTCCCATCATTATCAATATCTTCTATTAAATTTTTTGCTTCTTGATTTAATAATAAATCTAAATTTGTAATATTAAAATCGTATTTGATTTTTGCTCCTACTCTCTCGACTAATACTTCACTAAGAGCTGTAATTCTAAAATCACTTCCCAGTGCAAGAATATCACTTCCTTTTGCTAAAGCTTTTATTGTTCCATTATTTTCAGTATAAACATTATCTTTTATCCCATTATCATCAGCATCCCAATCTTCCCCACCTGTTACTTTAAAAAAATAAAATTTTTCAGCATTAATTTCATCAGTATGCAAATTAAATAATCCAATATTATATAAATACTCAGAATTTGTGGTTCTTTCTGTCCATTTAAGTTTTATACTACCATTATTTTCTACTTCATATATCTCAACTTTTGCATTAGCTATATTACCAAGTTGCACTTTTCCTGATATTGGCAATTGCAACAATGTAATATCATTTGTTTGAATAGTGTTTTCATTTGAAGTATTTATTTCTTCTATATTTTCACTAGTACTTTCACTTCCACATGAAATAAAAAACAATATAATACTAAACATTATTG
>JALVKE010000273.1 GCA_027028005.1 Persephonella sp.
GTTGATAATTTGGTTTGTAACATCTCCTAAATATTTGGAAGAGTTAAGATTTATTTTTGTGTGGTGTGGTGGTGGTGTAACTTGTAGCTGTATATAATATTTAATATCTTCTGTAATGTCACCATTTAGTTTTAATTTCTTTTGTAATAGCTCTTTAAATAGCTTTAAATTATTAAAAGTTTTTGCATTCTCTAAAAGAGGGTTTATTTTCTCATCTACTTCTAAAGCGTTTTCTAACTGCTTAATTCTCTCTGTATGTAGAACTTTTTTAATTGATTTTAGGGCGTTTCTTTTTAGTCCTTTAGCTGTCATATTTAAAGACTGTAAGAAGTCTGTTATATCTTTTGTATTGTGTGGTAGTTTATTTATATCAACATAATACACTTTGTTTAAAATTTTTCTATCTTCACCTTTTAACTCTCCAAACAAGTTAATAATCTCTTTTGGTGTTAGCTCTTTATCTTGAAATAATATTACTGTTTTATACTCTTTTTCTAGTTGAGCAAAATTAAATTTAATAGATTTACTATCAGTTGCTAATATATCACACTGTGGTAAGGCTATATTAGCGTTTATAGCGTCTTTTAACCCCTCACATAGTATTAGGGTTTGGCGTGTCTTATTTAAGCCTTTTAAGTACGCTCCTATACTTTTAAATCCACTCTCTTTTTTAAATGTACTCCACCCTTTAAAGTTATATTTTCCATTGTATTTAAATCTTGCATTGTGATTTTTTCCATCTGTATAATAAAGCACTTCATGAGAGATATTATTATCTGTATATTGCTTTATATTTTTATGAGTTTCATACTCTGATTTAAATATCTTTGATAATTGCATAGTCTCCAAAAAAGGAGTAGATAACTCTTTAGTATCTGTTATCTTTTTAAGTGTCTCTAATGGACTATAATCTTTTTGTTTTTGTGTGGTGGTTGATTTTGGTGTGGTGGTTGATGGTGTATAGCCTAAACGCTTATTTAACTCATACACGAAAGTTGATAGTTTTCTAGGTTTGAAACTTACATCTTTCCATAAGCCTATCATTAAAGTATTTTTATCTTTAGCAAAAAAAGTATTATACTCTAATCCATTAAATGGTATTTTTTTAATCTCTTTTGGATTAGCTAATAACTCTATAAAATCTTTATGTGTGAATTGTAACATCTCTCTTTATTCTCTCTATAAATTAGGCACTTTTTAAATGGTGCTATGTTATAATTCACTTAACACGCCTTAAGTGTCAAAGTGAATTAAATCGCTTAAAAGCCAATAGATTGTTGGTAGCTCTCTATTGGTTAACTTCCTATCTCATCGAATCCCTAAAAGAAAAATCAAAGTTTTCCTTTTTTTAGCATTTCTAAGAAATAAGTAAACAATTCCGTTTTACTCTTATTGAGTTGTTTTGATTTGTCATCAAAAACCTTATAATCATCAGGTGTAACTCTAAACTGTAACATTTTAGTTTTTTTTCTTTTTTCTACTTTCATAATAACCCCTTTACTTTTTGTACTTCCATTTTATCTTTTTTGTACTTCCATTTATCTTAAATCTACCAAATTTAATTTTATTAAAGCGATTAATGGGCTACGCCTAAGAGGGATAAAAAGTTCCTTTTTTGGAGTATTGCTATAGTTTTTCCTAAAATGCAAAATAATCTAAATACTCGCTACCCTCAAATTACAAAGAAAAAAGAGGGGTTAGTTTTACCTATATCCATTATTATAATTTTGGTTAGCTTGTTGATTTTGTGGTTTTGGTTTTGGTGGATAAAAGACTATGTTTTGACCGTGTAAGGGTAAAGCGTCCAATTTAAGAGACATACCACCATCATTATAAATAAAAAGTTTACCAATGGGTAAATAGCTCTTTTTCTTCTGTCCTGTTTGTCTGTCTGTATATTCGCCTGTTACTATTGTTGCATTCATTGTTTTTTGTAGTTGGTTGGTTTGGTTCTGCTGTTGGTTCATGGTTCTATCCTTATACTTTTGTAGTTGTTTGTATAGGGTCATGTTTTCTAATATCTGTTTAGAAGTTTTCAAGCTCCTATACTCCTGTAATGTTTTTTTTCATTTTGCCTAACCCCTATCAATAGGCAATAGGGGGATTTATACGAAACAAATCAAAAGGCTTGGGGGTAGGTGGCTATTTCACACCGTAGGCAACAACCATATAAAAGATGATTGAAAAATAAGTGGTAGGATTAATGGGCGTTATCTCCTACCACTTTTTTTATAGAAAGAACACAATAACGCCTTAAGACACTATTGTATCTCTATTAGTTCGACGTAGAACTTTCCTCAAATATAGCAATTTTATAGGATTAAACCCTTGTTTTATGGGGTTTTGGTTTTTTAATTGGATTGTTGGTATTGTGGTTTTTTAAGGGGTGTTTTGTTTTTTTGCTAGACACAACTAAGGTTCTAAGAGGTATTGTTTTTAACCTTTCCCTTGTTTTTTGTGTGTATATTTTACTCAATTTTAAAATTACTTGATTTTTACACTAAGAAAATCAAGTTTTTTACGTAGAAAATCAAGGCTTAAGTACCCTTAAGCACCCTTAAGTACCCCCTATGAATGTTAAAAAAAGTACTTCATTAAAAAAAATAGCTTTTGATACTGCTAAAAACGCCCTTTACCGTGAGTGCCTAATCTCATCAACCCCAAAATAAGCCCCCAAAGGGCTTTAACTAATACAATCATATACCCTAACCCCAAAACCCCTTTAAAATCAATCCTAAGCCCTTTTAAGA
>JALVKE010000274.1:0-2377 GCA_027028005.1 Persephonella sp.
TGATTCCATCAAAGGCTGGTAAGGATCTGTAAGTGAACATCCAGTAAATAGGATTTTTTAGCTTATTTTTGTCTATATACTTTCCCTCTAATGCTTTTTCTTTTATTTGAGAAGGGGAAATTCCATTATTCATTTCTTTTTCTATTCCTTTTAAACCAATAGAAGCTATAGATAAAATTACATTTCTTGCTTTTTCTGGATTATCTTCAGCATAAGTTAATCCTAAAAAGTATGTTTTGGGAGTAAATTGAGAACCTGGATCTACGAATACACCTCTTCTCCCATAATACTCAATCATGTACCCTTCACTCCACCAGCTCCAAATCCAACTATTCTCTTCTGTTACTTTCTTTAAGTTTAGAAATTCCCCTGCTAAAGGTGGTGGAAATTTTGTCCTCGCAACAAATGCAAAAGCATATTTGTTTATATAAACAACTAATACCAATAAAATTAAAGCTACTAATGTTGTTGCCCCAAATTCAATTTTAATTCTGTTCTCTTTACTTTTAGAAAGGAGATAAACGATGTAATCTAAAATAGCACCTATACCCACTCCTATAAACGGTACTAAATACATTGAAAATCTCATAGCTCCAAAGAGAGGAATTAGACCTATCACAACAAATGGAAGAAGAAGAAGCATATATTTCCATCTTTTTATAAATATAAAAGCCAAACCTATTAATCCTATAGTAAAGAGAATTTCATTTCCAACTGTTATCTGCGATAGTTGTGAAAAACTGTAATGTTGAAGTTCGGATACCCAGTGCTGAATATTAGGAAATCCTCCTTCAATAGATTTTTTACCAGCCATGAAAATGTAAGAAGACGCCCTAGATAATGCATCAGATATTCCTTGAAAATAATTGGTAGGATTTGATAGTAGTAAGAAAATCCCAATTGCTAAAAAATCATCTTTTGTTAATCTGAACTTTCTATCAATAAGTAAAACAACTATAAACATAGCAAATAAGGATAGCAAGAGAGAAGGTTTAGGATACCACCATATATAGAGAGTTCCAGATATTCCTGCTAGTGAAATATATATAAACTTTTTCTTATCTTTAGTTTCTATATACAAAGCTAAAAGAAGAGGTATTAAAAAAGGGAAAAAGAGGTTTAAAGAGTCTGTATCTAATCTAGCTATAGTTGTTCTAGGAAGATATGCTGCAGAAATAGTTGTTAAAATAGCACCTGTATATCCTGCTAGAGGATAACCTATCCTTTTAAAGAATAAAACTAGAGGAATAGAAAACAAAACAGAAAGAATAGGTACTAACCATAATGATGTATTTTCAATATATGTTCCCTGTATATTAGCAAAAAAACCAGAAATCACACTTATTAAGGGAACAGGATCCAAGTATTTTTCAAAATCTGGAACATTTCTTAAAAAATCTGTTTGCCCTGCTTTATAAATTCCTTTAAAGAATTCTTCTGCATACCTTGCAAAGAAAAAAGCATCATTTCCTGTGAAAATCGCTCTGCCATGGTAAAAATATAGAGCTTTATTCTTAAGCCAGACAGTAAGATCATCAAACCTTATGTAAAGACCAAGTAATAGAGGTATAAGAATAAGAATAATAGTTTTTGCTCTCTGTAGCATTTAATGAATCCCCCTCTTTTGTGTTTGTCTTATTTATTATATGTCTTTTTTGTAATTTATTTTTACAGTCTCCAGTAAAGGAAGCCTTCTTTTAAAGCCTTTTCTTTATTATAAAGGCCTTTGATATCAATTAAAACAGGTTTATCACTATTTCCTAGAAGTTTTTTATACTCTTTAAAATCAAGCTCTTCAATAAAAGGTTTATGTTTAACTGCCACAACTATCGCATCATAAGGAGCTTCTTTTTCTATGTCATCTAAAAGCTCTATCCCATATTCTTCTTTTACCTCTTCAGGATATGCATAAGGGTCATGAACAAAAACATCTATTCCATACTCTTTTAGCTCATTATACACATCTATCACTTTTGTGTTTCTTATATCTGCTATGTTTTCTTTGAAAGTAAGTCCAAGTATTAATACCTTACTTCCTTTTACAGCTTTTCCTGCTTTTATAAGATTTTTTACTGTGTTTTCTGCTACAAATTTTCCCATATAGTCATTTATTCTTCTTCCTGCAAGTATCACCTCTGGATGATGTCCTATTGCTTCAGCTTTAAATGTTAGATAATAAGGGTCTACACCAATACAATGCCCTCCAACAAGCCCTGGTTCAAATCTTAAAAAGTTCCATTTTGTTGCTGCTGCTTCTAATACTGCCTTTGTGTCTATTCCCATTTTGTTGAATATCACAGATAGCTCATTCATTAGAGCTATATTTAAATCTCTCTGGGTATTTTCTATTACCTTTGCTGCTTCTGCTGTTTTTATG
>JALVKE010000274.1:2387-2748 GCA_027028005.1 Persephonella sp.
GCTAAAAATTCTGTAACTTCAGGAGTATCTCCCGCTACTACCTTTTTTATTTTGTCTATTGTGTGAAGCTTATCCCCTGGATTTACTCTCTCAGGAGAGTATCCTACATTGAAATCTTTTTTCCACTTTAGACCGCTTTCCTTTTCTAAAATAGGAACACACTCTTCTTCTGTTAGTCCTGGATAAACTGTTGATTCATAAACTACAATAGAACCTTTTTGCATATATTTTCCGACAGTTTTAGATGCTGATTTTATAGGTCTAAGGTCTGGTATTCTGTGCTCATCTATTGGCGTTGGAACAGTAACTATGATAACTTTTGCTTCAGATATTTTTTCAGGGTTATCTGTAAACTCTATAC
>JALVKE010000275.1 GCA_027028005.1 Persephonella sp.
GTTCACGATATTGGGAAAAATATTGTTGGAGTAGTACTGGGTTGTAACAATTATGATATCATCGATCTTGGTGTAATGGTCCCTTCCGAACATATTATTTCCAAAGCAAAGGATGAAAACGTTGATATGATAGGTTTAAGCGGACTTATAACTCCTTCGCTAGAAGAGATGGTTCATGTTGCAGAAGAAATGAAAAGAGAAAACCTTAAAATTCCCTTGCTTATCGGCGGAGCTACAACATCCAAAATTCATACGGCTGTTAAAATAGCAGAACATTACGATAACGGAGTTGTTCATGTGCACGATGCTTCCAAAGCTGTTACAGTTGCCGGACAATTATTAAACAAAGATACTCAAAAAAATTTTCTTTCAAATATTTCGGAAGAATATGATTTGCTTAGAGAAAATCATTCAAAGAAAAACTCAAAAAAAAATATTATTCCTATTGAAGAAGCAAGAAAGAATAAATTTAAAATTGATTGGGATACAATAAGAATAACCCGCCCGGATTTTATTGGAATAAAAGTATTGAATGATTTTCCTCTTGTAGAAATTAAAGAATATATCGATTGGACTCCTTTCTTTATTGCATGGGAGTTCAAAGGAAAATATCCGAAGATTTTCGACGATAAAAATGTTGGGCAAGAAGCTCGAAAAGTTTTTGATGATGCACAAATATTATTAGATAAAATTACTTCCGATAAACTAATAAAAGCAAATGCCGTATTGGGAATTTTTCCGGCTAACTCTAGCGGAGATGACATTAAGCTTTACTTTGATGATACAAGAAATAAAGTTCTTACAACACTTCATACGATAAGGCAGCAAACCGACAAAGGTAATAAATTCACCAACCTTGCTCTTTCCGATTTTATTGCACCCGAAGAAACAAACAAAAAAGATTATATCGGAGCGTTTGCCGTTACTACCGGACTTGGTGTTCAAGAACTTGTAGATAAATATGAAAAAGCAAACGATGATTATAATGCAATAATGGTTAAAGTACTTGCCGATAGGCTTGCCGAAGCATTTGCTGAATTACTTCATAAAAAATTACGAACGGAATATTGGGGTTATTCACAAAACGAAAACCTTACCAATGAAGATTTGATAAAAGAAAAATATATTGGTATTCGCCCGGCTCCCGGATATCCCGCACAACCGGATCATACCGAAAAGAAAATTTTATTTGATATTTTAGATGTTGAAAGGAATACTGGAATTTCTTTAACCGAAAGTTATGCAATGTATCCCACTGCATCTGTAAGCGGATTTTACTTTGCCAATCCTTTGGCTAAATATTTTAACGTCGGTAAAATCGGCAAAGATCAAGTTGAAGATTACGCGAAACGAAAAGGAATGAAGTTGGAAGAAATTGAAAAATGGTTAGCTCCGGTTTTGAGTTATAAATAAACCGCTTTCTATGCAGTGCAAATTAACTATAATCTTTATAGCTGGATAAACAGACAGCAATTCAGAAGCGAATTTTTCGTAACACAGAATACTATTCTGTGCTACACTTTTTTATAAAAAAATAAACGGAAAAATATTTTTATAAGTTTTTTAACTTATTATTTCTTAAATAGTTAAATTTGCCTCTGAATTGCTGTAAACAGATTATTTATAAACTGTTTCTCTTTTCCCTTTTGTTATGTAAAATATTATAAAGTTGTCAATAACCTCACCTAACAAAATGACGTAAAAGCATTTCTTGATAGTAATGGTTAATAATAATAGTCACAGAATGCTCCGTGACTATCAAATGATTTTCTAAAAACGAATTCGGGTTACTATACCAATGTTAATCGTAATGCTTGCAAACAATCTGAGTTACTTTTTCCTGTTTTGCGCGGTAAAAAGCACAAAAAAGATAAGTTATTTCAAACAAATAAGTTAGCATAGAATAGTTTGCAAAAAAGGGTGTCTCGATATATTTTTAGATTATGTTTGTACGGAAAAAGAGGAATAAAAGCGGAAGTATCAGCATCCAAATCGTTGAAAAAGTAAGAAGAAAAAACAAGGTAATAAAAACGATAGGCTGCAGCAGTAATTCCGAAGAAGTTGAACGATTATATAAGCAAGCACTCAACGAACTACCACGCTTATATGGTCCAACACTTTTTGATAAAGAAGAGAACCAAGGCTCTCAGAGTTAAGTAACGACAATATCCGCGTATGTCGAGCAGATGAAATTTTCGGAGCGTCTTAAATTAGAAAAACCAATAGTTGTTGCTGATGCCGGATTATTAACCAATGATAATATAAACTTGCTTATAGAGAAAGGTTATAAATTTATTATCGGAGAATGAGTCAAAAGCGATAAAGGGAAAAATAAAAACTCTTAAACTTAAAGATGGAGAAACAGCTAAATTTCAAAAAGGAGATAATCTAAAGCTCATAATAAGTTATTCTGCAAAACGAGCAAGTAAAGACAAAGTTAATAGAGAACGAGGGTTAAAACGTCTTGAAAAACAAATTAAATCCGGCAAGCTTACAAAAGCCAATATTAATAATAGAGGCTATAACAAGTATTTGAAAATGACCGGTAATATTCAAATTACCATTGATAAGCAAAAATTTGAAGAAGACGCACTTTGGGATGGATTAAAAGGATACACAACAAATACCTCATTATCGGCAAAGAAAGTTATTGAAAACTACAATAACCTATGGCAAATAGAAAAAGCCT
>JALVKE010000276.1 GCA_027028005.1 Persephonella sp.
GTGAAGATGGAGAAATTTGTGTTAAAACATATCCATACAGACCTCTTGGACTTCTTGATAAATATGATGATGAAGAAAAAAATAAGGAAATGTTTAGAGGGTGCTGGTATAAAACAAGTGATTCAGCTTATCAAGATAAAGAAGGATATTTTTATTTTGTTGGTAGAACAGATGATGTATTTAAAAGCCTTGATTATAGAATTTCTCCTTTTGAAGTTGAAAGTGAAATTGCAGTTCATCCATCTGTACTTGAAGTTGCAGTTACACCAACTGTTGATGAAAGAGATAGAATTGTTCCAAAAGCTTTCATAGTATTAAAACCAGATTATCAACCATCTAAAGAAATGGCTCTTGATTTATTTAGATTTATCAGGAATAATATGGCTCCTTACAAAAGACCAAGATCTATTGAATTTATGGAAGAATTTCCAAAAACAGTTAGTGCAAAAGTTATGAGAAAAGATTTGAGAGCTTATGACAGAGAGTTAAAAGAGAAAAAAGAAAAAGGAAAGTATGAATTTTTTGAATCTGATTTCAAAAATGAATTAAATCTTGGAGTAAGAAAATAAACTCCCGGGCTTTCCCGGGATGTTATTTAAAAATTTCTATCTCTTCATCTAAAACTTTATCAATATCTATATTAGACTTTCCTTCAATGATTAAATCAACGAGATATTTTAATTTTTTAGATTGTAATTCAAGAAAATTTTTATCTATTTCTGGAGGTGTTGGAATCATGTCTTGAAAAGGAATGCCTTTTTGCTTAGCTTCTTCTTTAGCTTTATTAACTTTGTCTATCCAGTCTTTATGAAACTTTAAATAAAAATCTCTGACAGCCTGTTTATTAAAATGGATAAATTTATTTTTATAATATTTAGTAATTCTAACAGAGTCTGTATCTATTGTATCTACTAAATAAAGTTCATTATTTGAAATAGCAAATTCTAATTTTAAATCCCATAAAGTTAATTCTAACCTTTCAAAAAATTTAAAAACGTATACTGCACAAAAAAGGCATGTATAATATAATTTTTCAAAAATCCTTTCATCTACTCCTGCTATATTGCATGCTTCTTGATATGTAACAGCTCTATCTTGTGGCTCATACTTTGTGGTAAAATCTATTATTGGTCTATCAAAAATCTGCCATTCATATAGAACTTCAACTCCAAATTCTTTTAAGATTTTCTTTTTACCCTCTTCATCTGATTTTTTATACCTTTTAAATACTGAACTTTGAGGTGTGATTCCAAATCTTATAATATTTTCTAATGGTATTACATAATTATCAGCTAAATGAAATTTATGATAATTCCATAAAGCCTGATTATTTAAATTAAGCAAAATTGGTTTTAAAATATTAAATCTTTTTACAAGTATTAAATTTGATAATTCTTGAGGAAATGAATCTTTGTAAACCTCTCCTGTTTTACTATCTACTATCCCTATATGATGAGTTTTAACACCATTAAGAATAATCTCTTTTAAAATATCATCTGGAATTAAATTTTTTTCTTTAATATATTTCTCAATTTCATCAAAGAACTCTCTTTTACCTAATCCAGTATAAATCTTGTGTCTAATAGCTGTTCTAAAAATGTCATTATCAGGAATATAAAATATAGTCCCAACATCAAAAACACTTCCACCTGTGGTTGTTTTGCATAAAATTCTATCATCAAGAAAATATAGATGCTGAACCGAACCTTCATAATCAGGTTTTTTATTTAAAATATTTAAGTCAACTTTCATAAATCCTCCTAAATATCAATCATTAAAAACTCTTTTAAAGATAAAATCAATATTTTTTAAATGATAATTTATATCAAAAAGTTCTTTTAATTCATCATCTGAAAGATACTTTTTCAATTCAGGGTCATTTTTAAGTTCTTTAAAGAAATCTTTTTTCTCCTGCCACACTTTCATTGCATTTCTCTGAACAATTTTATAAGCTTCTTCTCGTGTAGCTCCTTTTTCTGTTAAAGCAAGTAAAACCCTTTGGGAATATATAAGACCACCTGTTAAATTTAAATTCTTTTTCATATTTTCTGGATATACAACTAAATTTTTCAAAACTCCATTAAATCTATTAATCAAAAAGTCTAATGCAATTGTGCTATCAGGAGCAATAACTCTTTCAACAGAAGAATGACTTATATCTCTCTCATGCCACAGAGCAATATTTTCCATAGCAGGGATACTGTATCCTCTAACTAATCTTGCTAAACCTGTAACATTTTCAGATAAAATTGGATTTCTTTTATGTGGCATTGCAGACGAACCTTTTTGGCCTTTTGAAAAAAATTCTTCAGCTTCAAGAACTTCCGTTCTCTGTAGATGTCTTATTTCAACAGCAAATTTTTCAAAAGAAGAAGCTATTATCCCAAGAGTTGTAAAAAACTCTGCATATCTATCTCTCTGGATAATTTGAGTAGAAACTGGAGCTGGTTTTAAACCTAACTTTTTGCAAACATACTCTTCTATCTGTGGCGGAACATTTGCAAAAGTTCCAACAGCTCCTGAAATTTTCCCAACACTTATAACATCAATTGCCTTCCTTAATCTCTCAATGTTTCTTTTTGTTTCTTCATACCAAACAGCTAATTTAAAACCAAATGTTATAGGCTCTGCATGGATACCATGACTTCTACCTATCATTACAGTATATTTATGTTCAAAAGCTCTTT
>JALVKE010000277.1 GCA_027028005.1 Persephonella sp.
AGAAAATTCAATTTAAAAATACAGAAAAAGGGTTAGAAAATTTTGAAATAGAAACTAAAGAGATAGAAAAAGAAGAGAAAAAAGATAACGTTGTTAATATTGAAGATTATATAGGAAATGTCCAGAAAGTAGAGGTAGAACAAAGTAGTATAGAAGAAACCTTTTCAACTGCATCTTCTAAAGAGGGAGAAAATAGCTGTGAAATTATAAAAGAAGAAAAAGAAATAGAAGAATCAGAAGAAGTACCTTCTTTAGAAGATCTTATTAAAGAATCTATTGAAGAATATGAAAGGAAAAAAGGTATAGATAAACATCTTAAAGAAAGTATAAAAAAAGAAAGAGAGCAAAAAGAAGAGTTTATAGATCCAATCATTCTAGAACACATAGAAAAAGAGTTTGTTAAAGAGATTGGTCCAATAGCAAAATTAATATTAAACAGAAAAATGTCCGAATTAAATATAGATCCTAATAGGTTAAAAACAGAGGATATTATTACTTTGATACAGGAGCTTGCAAAAGAAATACGTATTGAAGAAAAAAAGGAAAAATTCATAAACGAAGTTAATGATTTGTTATAATGAATGAATATATTGAAGAAGGGAGGAAATTATGGCAAGAAACTTCAATGAAGTGCTCAATGCAGTTATAAGAGATTCAGGAGCTGAGGGAGCTGTACTTGTTAGTCCAGATGGTCTTGCTATAGCATCTGTATTACCTGCAAATGTTGATGAAGATAGAGTTGCAGCAATGGGAGCTGCCATATTATCCCTTGGGGAGAGAGTAGCATCAGAACTAGATAAAGGAGAACTTGAACAGCTTTATGTAAAAGGAACAAAAGGATATATGATATTTACAGGAATAAAAGATTTAGCTGTTTTAGGAGTTTTAGCTCCTGCAGATGCAAAACTTGGTTTATTATTAATGGAAATAAAGAGAGCTGCAAAACAAATTGAAGAACTCTTAGGATAAAAACATGGCTATAGCAGGAAATTTAGAAGTATTTAACTTCATTGATATCTTTCAGATATTAAGGAAAGATAAAAAAGACGGCATTCTTGTTGTTGAAAATGAAAACAGAAAGTTTGCCGTCTATTTTAAAGAAGGGAATATTCTCTATATAAGAGAAGTTGCCAAAGTTTTTTATATTTATCTTGATGTAGATTTCGAGCAAGTTTTGGAAAAAGATGGTATAACAAAGGATGATCTCTACAGAGTTTTAGTTGCGAAACTTCCCCTTCTTTTAGCTGTAAAAAAGGGTAAGTTTTCATTTACTCCTGGATTTATCAGATATCCTGCTGACATAGAGCCTATAATTCCTATAGAAAAAATAATAATGTATCTAAGCCGACAGTTAAGTCAGGAAGAAGTTGAGAGAAAAATATCTGATTTAAATCTTGTTTTTGAAAAAAATCCAGATTGGCGTATTTTAGCAGAAAAAGCACATTTAACAGATACAGAAAAGAAGATATTAGACTATATAGATGGAAATAGAACAGTAAAACAGATAATGGAAGAGGCAAAAGTTAAACAGTTAACATTAGAAAGAGCACTATATGGTTTTTTAGCAACAGGAATTATATCTAGAAAGAAAAAAGTGAAAAGAAAAGTAGGATTTAATCTAACAAGAAATCTATTAAGAAAGATAGTAGAGAGGATAAAAGGACTATAATGGGAGATAAAGTTCAAAAGCAGATAAAAATCGTCGTCGCTGGACCCTATGCTGCTGGAAAAACTCAATTTATAAACACTGTAAGTGAAATTCAAACTGTTCAAACTGAAGCAAAAACCACAAAAGCCGGTGAAAAAGAGGTCAAATCTCATACAACTGTTGCAATGGATTTTGGAAAAATCACTATTGATGACGAACACGTTTTATATCTCTTTGGAACACCGGGACAATCTAGATTTGATTTTATGTGGGATATTTTAGGAAAAGGAATGTTAGGCCTTGTTATTCTTGTTGATTCCACAGACCCATCAACTTTTCACGAAGCAAGAAAAATAATTAACTTTTTTGAATCTAGATATCCAGCTCCTTTTGTTGTTGGATGTAATAAACAGGATTTAGAGGGAGCTTGGGATCCAGAGGATATTAGAACAGCTTTAGATCTGGATGAAGATGTAAAGGTTTTACCTCTTGTTGCATTAGATAAGGAAAGTGTAAAAAATGTTCTTTTAGCACTTTTAGAAGAAATAGCTAAGTATATTTAACAAATATAACTGCCTAATACTCAATGTATCTTACGATAGAAGGCTAAAAATCTTATAATAACCTGTGTAAAGTTTAGATTACCCAATATAATCTTATAGCTATAAAGAAATAAATAGAAGCAATTATTTTTATAGTGAATAGTAGAATCAATTTATATAGCAACCAGCGGGAGAAATCATATATTGGGACTGCAAGGAATAAGATCAAACTTTTATAGTGATAACTAGGAGTAGCTATACAGCGATCAACGGAAGTAATTTAAAACTGCAGGCCAAAGTCCAAAGGAACTAGCAAGAAAACAAAAAATTTTAAAGTTTCTTAGAAAAGTTAATATTTAATTTTTTCTAAACCCCAGTTTATTCAGATATTAACAGGCAAAAAAGCCAAAAAGCTTTTAGATACATCTTTGCCAGAAGTAAAAGAAAGAAGAGCAGATTTTCTTGTTGAGCTAGAAGATGGCTCTATCT
>JALVKE010000278.1 GCA_027028005.1 Persephonella sp.
TGGTATTTCAAAAGATAATTTTGGTTTAACTTTCATTTGTTTTAAAATTTTCATAGCTCTAAATCTATCTAAAATATCGTGTATATATTGATTTCTATAATCAAGTAAACATTTATAACAGGATTTTTCACAATCACAATTTGAAAGTAAATCTATGGCTTTATCTATAACATCTTTCCAATATCTTAAAATAAGAGGTAAAAATCCTGAACCACCTGGAACGGTATCATAAAAGACTATTTTGTATTTATCTTCGTCTTCAGCAATTAATACTCCTTCTATATCATTAGGTTCCATATCAAAAAGATAGGAAGCCCCTATTTTTATAGACTCTAAAATGTTATAAGCATCTTTTTTTGATTCAAAATTTCCTATAATTAATAAATCTGAGATAATATCCGCATGCAGAGTAAACCAGTTTATATTTGTATTACAAGTACGTAAATGGTTTTCATTAAATTTTTTTATTTCTTCTTCACTTGCAGAAGGAGAACGGACTTCGCCACATACAGGACAAATTGGATAACCTATATTTCCTCTATTTATTTGATAACGAGTTCCAAGATTGATAAGCCTGATTCCCCTTTGATTAAACCATTGATATTTATAATCACTAATCTTTCCTTCTGCTCCACCTTGATGATAGGGAAGAATATCTCCTAATATTAAAAATGAGACTATTCTTCTCCTATCCTCTGTATCTGATATCTTTTCAACTTTCTCAAGCTCTACATCTATTAATTTTAAAGATTGAAGCTCAAACCATTCTTCGTCTCCTTCCATATCGTAATTTTCTGCAAGTATTATTTTTTCTATAGAAGGTTTATACAGATAGCTTTCTATTATGGAAGAAATATCTCTGTTATCTTGGGATAAACCATAAAAATTCATCTTCTGTATTTTAAATTTATTTCCATTTGCATAAAGTAAATTTGCAGGTGTAAATTCTCTTAATGCTATAGCTGGAGCCCTTGATATCTCTAAATACGGTTCTAAAGATTTTGCTGTAATATTTTCCTTAACTAAGGAATAACCTGGTAAAAATCCTTTTTGGGCAAGATATGTCAAAGTATAGTTATTTTGTTCTTCTTGCCATAATCTTTTTAAAGCACTTTCATATTTTTTTCTTTTAAGTTCTTCATTCTTTTCTAATTGCTCACCTCTAAATTGTTTTGCATTTATTTCGTTAATAATTTTTAAATATGCCTGGACTTCGTTGAATAATTTATTAATTATCTCTTGCAGAAGTCCGGGCATTTCTTTAAGAAACTTTTGTAGATTTTCTCTCGAAACAAAAATTTTATATTCTTCTGCCCATGTTTTAGAAAAAGTACTTTCCAGTATATCTAAAAGTTCAGTTTCATAAATATCTATAATTTTTTCTAATTTTTCTTTCACATAAATAGGTGAATTTCTATATATTTTTCCATTCTCATTTTTTTCTCCAATGTAATACCAAATGTATGTTGGGAAAATTTCTTTTAACTCTTCTTTTAATTCAGGGATTTCTCTTAAGAATGTTAATACAGTTGAATGTATATGTTTTCTAATTAACGGTTCGTTTCTCATAGAGAATGATGGAATTTTAATGTTTCCAGCTATAATTTCTTCGGGAGTTTTAAAAAAATGTTGGTCATGTGGTGTTGTTCTACAATAAGTTGCATTAGCTCCAATTCTATGACGTCTTCCACTTCTTCCAACTCTTTGGGAGTAGTTGGCTGGTTGAGGTGGAACATTTCTATTTAAAATCATTTCTAACTGTCCGATATCTACCCCTAATTCTAATGTAGGGGTTGCTACCAAACAATTAACTTTTCCATTTGGTTTTTTAAATTCTTTTTCAGCTTTTAGTCTTTCATCTTGGGGTACCTGGGCTGAATGTTCTCGAACAAGAAGTGGTGTAAAGCTCATTTTTGTAAATTGGTAGACATCATAGTTGTCATAGTCTCTTCCTACCAAACTTACAGTTCCTTTACATCTGTATCCTGGACATTTGTTGTTTGGTAATTTGTATTGAAAAGCCTGCCTGCAAGTATCACATAGATACCTGTTTTCTGAATGAATAACAGCTATTTTATTTATATTTAATTGATAACCTTCTCCACCTCTGATTTTTTCAGGTTTACCATGTTTTTTTCTTTTAAGTTCGACTTTTACTATCATTTCAGTTTTTGATAAGTATTCCCATAAATCCGAAAGAAATTCATCTACTAATTTTCTGTCATTTAAAATCTTCTTTAAAATAACTTGAGCTGTTGACCTCCCATTTTTAGATAGTAATCCTACTTTATAAGGGTTATTTCTACTAATTTCTATATCTAAAACTTGTGGTTTGTAAAATTCCCTAACAGAAATTATTCCTTCTCTAACTTCCTTATCGTATTTATTGAATTCTCTTTGTAATAATTCATCGCTTAATATTCCTTTTTGGCGATAAATATCAAGTAAAACACCTAAAATATTTTGTAAATCTTCTAATTTAAATATTTTTTTCCATTTTCTGAAAAATTCACTTTTTTCTAAAACATCCGGTTCAATAGCTTCGTATATAACTTTAGCCATCCCAAGTTGTTCTAACGCACTTCTTCTCTGTCTTTTTGTTAGTGTTGCGAGCTCTTCAAGTAAAAACCATTTTATTTTCAAAATATTATTTTTTTGTTCATATTTTGAT
>JALVKE010000279.1 GCA_027028005.1 Persephonella sp.
CACTTTAAAATTTACAGCATTTTTAACTATATCTTTTAAAAAATATTTATTTCCAACTTTCTTAAAATATTTATTTACAATGTGTTTAGGAAGTTTTATTAAGCTTCTTTCTGTATATATACCTTTTTTTGCTCTTTCTATAGCATTTGCATCTATATCTATTCCCATTAGCATAAAATCTCTCTTTTTTAACAGTTCTTCTTCCTCAAGGAAATATATTACAATACTATATATCTCTTCTCCTGTAGAACATGGGGCACTAAGTATATTTATTACTTCATTTTTATCTCTTTTTTTATCTAAATTTGGGAGAATATATTTAAAAAGAATATCAAATTGATATTTTTCCCTAAAAAAATATGTTTCATTTACTGTTATTGTATTTATAAACTCTTGTACAAGAGATGAGTTTTTATTTACAGTTATGTCTTTTACAAAATCTTTTAAGTCATTAAATCCAAACTTTTGCATAAGCTTTCTTATTTTCTTTTTATATACTCCATCTAATTTATCATCCTGTATATATATTCCCCAATTTTTGTTTAAAAAATCTCGTAGCTTTTTTAACTGAATTATGTCATCTTGTATCATTTCTCTTTTGCCTCTCTTAATTCATTTTCTTTCTTAAACTCTGACACAATCCAGGATGGATTAAGTAAATTTACTAACTCTCCTTCTTTTGTTAAAAATGTTCCTTTTATAAACTGAGAATTGTCCTCAAATTTTGCTATGTTGTCTTCTGAGATGTGGACTATATCTTCTATTTCAGATATTAAGATAGCTATTTTTACTTTATCATCACTAATAACTAATATCTTTGTGTCCTCAGAATTTTTATCTACTTTCTCTCCTAATATATGCTCATAAGTTATCAAGAAATAAGTTTCCTTCCTTGCTGTTACAACACCTAAAATAGATTTATTTTCTGTAGGATAGCTACTTACATGAGTGTCTGAATAATCAAAAACTTCACTAACATTTTCCATTTGAACACCAAATCTTTCTTTTCCTATTTTGAAAAGAAGAATATCAACCTCATTTTTTTTCTGTTTAAATTCTTCAAGGGAACTGTTTATCTTTATAGAGTACTTCTCAAAGGATTCTTTTATAAATTCCTCAGATATGATAGGAACAATTGTTTTTTCGTGAACTATGAAATCTTTAAATATAAAACTATCTTTTGTACTTCTATTTATTTTTTCCTCACTAATACTATGTATATCAACTATTTCATCTACAAGAAACGAGAATATTTTATTGTTATCTTCTATAATTACCAAATTCTTCTCGTTAGTCTGATTATCTTTTAATCCAAGAAGTTTTTTTAGATTTCCTACTTTTATCACATTATTTTTTAGTAAGAAAACCCCATCAATCCAAGAATTTTGGTCTTTTGTTATTTTGTTTATCTCCCCTTCTGCATATTCAACTTTTCTTATAAAATCAGTATCTAATCCACACTTTTGATTTCCTAAAGTAAAAATGAGAAAACTTCTTTCACTGAAATTTTTATCTTTTTCTTCAAAAGAAAAGGATTGAGAAGAAATTTTTTGATTTAAATGGGGAATTTTTACATTCAATGATATAAACTCTGGAGTAATTTCTTCTAAAAGCTTTCCTTGTAAATTATAAAAGTTAATTACTTCATTTCCTTCTTGATTTTTTTCAATTTCTTGAATTTTCAATATTTCGTCAACTACTAGAGCAAAATATTTTTCTCCAGCATTTATTACTATAGCTGTTTTACCATGTGGATCGGTGCATTCCTCAGATAAGCTTAAAAGCTTTTCCATACATATAAGAGGATATATATGCTTATTGTAACTCGTAAAACCTATTACGTTTTTAGGTAGTAAAGGAGATTTTCTAAAACTTTCAATCTCAAATATACTTTTCACAAATTCTGTCCTAATACCAAACAAATGATCTTTTACTTTAAACTCTAAAATATTAATTTTCATAGTCCTCTCCCCCTATCTGTTTATAAATTCATTCATCGCTCCTACAAAACTTTTCATTTCTTTTGTTGTGTTTAAAATAAGAGATGCTGCATCTTTTGACTCAGAAACATTTTTGTATGATAGATCAGCAGCTTCTTTTATCTGTTCAGAGGCAATTTTTGACTCTTCTAAAGCTGTTAACATTTCTTCAATAGAATGAAGAAATGCATCAACTTTATCTTTAACAATTTTTATATTTTCTATATTTCTCTGTATTTCACTTTCTACTTTGTGGATACGTTCATTTTCCCTTTCTTGCGTAAGAATAATGTTGTTGATTTCTACTGCGATGATATCGTTTTCTTCTTGAACCTTATCAATTATTTCTATTACTCTATCTAAGTTTTCCTCAGAAGAAATAGCTAAATCTCTTATATCGTTACTAACTTCGCTAAAACCCTCTCCTAACTCTCCTATCCTAATTGCTTCGACTGCTCCACTTATAGATAAAGCAGCTGTTTGAACAATAGCTAATTCAATTTTTCTTATAGTATTGTTTAGAGAATTTATTTTTGATTTTACAAAATTTAACTCTACTTTTTGATTTTCTGCGATTTTTGAGTTATTTTCAGCCTTGGTTTTTACTAAATTTAGTTCCTTTAAAAGTTCATTAAAATCTGTATATATTTTTTTCATCGTATTTTTCATATTCTTTAC
>JALVKE010000280.1 GCA_027028005.1 Persephonella sp.
AATTGTGGATACTACTTTATTTGGAAGTGCTAAAGAAGGATGGCTATTCTCTTTAGATGCCTGTTATATAAAAATGGATGAAATAAAAGCTAAAATTTCTTATGAAGAAATTCAAGATGTTAAATATGCTAAAGAAGAATATGTAGACAAAAAAGGCAAAGTTAAAACAAAAGAATTTGTGTCCATTTTGTTAAAAAATGGAGAGGAAATAACAATTCCTCCCTTTATAGAATGTAAATCTCTAGAAGAATTACGAAGTCTTTTATTAGAACTAAAAGAAGCTTATATTAAAGCTGATACAACAAAGATTTCTGAAAAGCTGCCACTGGAAGACATGCCTTCTGAAGTTAAAAAAGCTTATGTGAAGATTATTCTTAATTTCGCTTTAGAAGACGATAATAAAATAGATAAAATTGAAATGAGAGAAATTTTATCTTTAATTTATAGATTAAAATTTAACAGTCAAGACAGATTTGAACTTTATAGTTATATGAGCCAGGAAGGAGGTACACAAGAGGAATTTTTAAAAGATACTCAAAAACAGATTGAAATAATTGAAGCCAAATTATCTGATATAAGCTTAGAAGAAGTAATTTATTCGCTTCTTAAAGATTTAATATTTATAAAATCCGTAGTTCAAAAATCAGAGAGAGATTCTCAAATTTTTTCTTTTTTAGTTGAAAAATTTAATATTTCAGATGAGAAAATAAATTTTTTTGAAAAAACAGTTAAAGAAGAACAAAAAATTTACTCAGATGAAGTAGATGATAATCAGCTAAAAGAAATAATGAGCAATATAATTTCAAATGCTGGAGCCGTAGGAGTACCTTTAGCTGCAATCTTTTTAACCGGTTCTGTGACCGGTCTCAGTGCAGCGAGTATTACTTCTGGATTAGCATTTCTTGGATTTGGAGGTATTTTAGGATTTTCCAGTATGGTTACTGGAATTGGTACAGCAATTACACTTGCAATTCTTACTCAAAAAGGACTGAAAAAATTGACAGGAAGCTCAGAAATAGAAAAAGCAAGAAGAAAAGAATTTTTACTTCAAGAGATTATAAAACAGACGCAATATTCTATAAATTGTTTAATGTCAGACATCAATTATCTTGCTAAAAACCTTCTAAATGCTTTAGAGGTTGCTAAAGAACAGAAAAAAAAGATAGAAAAAATTTATGATAAAATGATAGAACGGGAGCAAAAGATTAAAAAATTAACTAACGCGTTAGAATTTTTAACTAAAGGAGGGAAAGGACTATCTGAAAAAGTTAATATGGGAGAAAAAGCCCGTTTAAGAATAAGAATTCCCAAGGAACTTGATATAGAAAAATTTAAAAATCTTACTGATGAACCTACCAAACGGAAGTATCAGGAATATGTATTCCAATTTTATGGAAAAGAGATAAAGCAGGAAGGAGATAAAACAGTAGAAAAATTTATTTTAAAGCGAGATATTCCAAGAGAACATTTAGAAAATTTGGTAAAAATTTTTGAAGAAATAGGGTATTTTAAATTAGAAGGAGTGACTAAGGATGTATCGCAAAAAGTAAGTAAAAAGTTCTCTAAGTGGCTGGGAGGAAAATAAAAATGAATAAAAAAATGGAAGATGCTTTTAAAATATTTTTAGCTCAAAAACATCAGATTCGTTCAGGAGAAAAAGTTTTATCCGAAATATATTCGGGCATGGAAGACTTAAAAGAACTGCAGGCTAAAAATTTAGACAATTTATCAATAATTGAAAAAAAACTTCAGGAAGATAATCTTGATACTTTATTACCGGAAGATAGAATAGAAACTCTTCTCTCAGAATTTGGAATGAGTCTGGACGATTTTGAAACTACTATTTCAAAAGAATCTACATTTAATATAGATTTGACAGAAGAAGAAAGAAAAAAGATAAAAGAAGAATTGCCAACTTTTCAAAAACTTGAAACGATAGAGTGGGATGAAAATTGGGAAGCTTATTTGTCCAATGTAGAAAAGTATTTACAGAAATATAAATTAAATATTGAGAAAGATTTGCTTTCTCAACTATTTTCTCCTTCTAATATAGTAAAAGTTTCTAAAAAATATGATATCCAGTTTGGGAATCTTAAATGGAATAAATATGATTACATAGCCATCTTTTTATCAGTAGGAATTGCTTTTTTATTAGATTATTTTATTGTAGCTATTCCTAAAACTTCTTCTTTTCTTGGTAGAGAATACAAGGGAAGCCCTATTACTCAAGCTTTTTTGAGCTTTAAAGATAAAATCATAGAAGCTTCTCCAGAAGATAATAATATATTTGGATGGTTAAAAAAGGCTCAAACATTTTTAGAAGAAAAAGCAAAAGTTCCTTATGATTTCCCGGCAGATCGTCCAGATGTATTGGGAACTTCTGTAGAAGGACTCTCTCCAAAAACTCACAGATTGCAAAGTTTTGGACATGATCCTATTTTAGGATTACTAATAGGAACTTTAGATATAATGAAAGCTCAAATGACAGTTATAGATAGGCAAGGGAAACTTCATATTGTAGATAGAAGTAATTCCTTTTCCCCTCAGTCTTTATTAGATGCAATAATTCTTCAAATTGCTCATCTTTTATCTGATATTTTTACTCCACAGGGAATACCAGCTCCGTTTCTATCAATACTTCAATG
>JALVKE010000281.1 GCA_027028005.1 Persephonella sp.
TATATCCAGCATTATTTTTAGTTAGTTTAGCCGTCACTCCAAGTGTTTGTAACATCATTAAAACATCGTATGAAAACCAATAATGTGCACTGTCAATTTGAAAGCTTTGTGCTTCTTCATTTTCTATAAGTTTTGCATTACTATCTAATAACCCAGCAAACCATTTTATCCTACTTTGTATAGTGTATTCTACATCAGGAACAAAAAAGCTGTCTTTACTAAATATACCTTTATCATATGCTGATTTTAATTCTTTACTGCCTTCAATTATAGGTAATTCAAATTTAACAAGCTTATCTCCTACATTTAACTCACAAGCTCTTTTTTCGATTACTTTATTTTGCTCTATAATATAAAACTTATGGTAATCAGTGCATTCTACAACTCCGCCTGTTGTTTCTATTTTTAATAAATGAGCATTATCATTTGTTTTAAACACATCAACACTGCTCCATTTTTCTCCATTCCACACATCTTGTTTAGTTCCAGCAACATCTTTAATAGTTACATAACCATTTTTAGTAAGTATTTTTGTTTCAGGAGCTACACACAGATTTGAAGTTTCTACTTTGAAACCTTCTTTTTTATACTCTTCTGGAACAGCATCATTCACATTGTCAATAAATAGCAAGTAAGGAACACCTCTTGTCATTCTTTGCTCTAATATTTTGAGCCATAAACCAAAAGCATCAATACTTTTAACCACTTCTCCTGTTTTAGGAGAGATTAAATCATATTGCTCTCTTCTTTCAACTGCCTCAATAAACTTATTATCAATCACAATGCCTGTAAACAGTTGAGGTGTTCTTCTGTTAGGGTCACCTGTTGCATCTTTTAAAGAAACAAACTCTTCTATTTCAGGATGTGACACTTGTAAATAAACAGCTTTCGATGCTCTTCTTAACCCTCCTTGTGATACTGCTAATGTCATAGCTTCATCAACTTTAAGGAATGGTATAATACCACTACTCTCACCATTTAATCCTACTTTTGCACCTACTTCTCTAACATTACCCCAGTAAGTTCCTATCCCTGCACCTCTTGCACCTAAATTAAATGTTTCATTCCAAGCATCTAAAATGCCTTCTTTGCTATCTGCAACTGATTGAACGAAACAACTAACTGGTAGTCCTTTTTCAGGAAGACCTCCATTTGCACTAACAGGAGTTGCTGAATGAAACCAATAATTCCTAAAATACTGCTTCATTCTACCTCTATGTTCTCTATCATCTGAATAAGCTCTACAAATTCTATCTAACCAAAGTTCATAATCCTCATCTGGCTGAAAATATCTTGCTTTATATAGCTCTTTTGCCTGTTTGTGTAATCCAGCCCAGCCTCTGTTAGGCTTAATAGGAACTTTATACTCCTCTGCTCTATTCATTTAAAATCCTTTCAATCATTTAATACAAAGTAATTAACTAAAAAATTAACAAGCTCATAAATCAATACAATAGGAAATATAAGCCAACTAACAATAAAGTGAACATTAGCTTCTACTCTGTTCATCTTTTTAAACTCTCTCTTATTAGCCACTGCATAAAATAATGTGACTACAAAACCTAATAAAAGGTAATCTAATGCATAAACCCATACCATACTTAATCCTTTATTGGCTTAATCATATCAAGAACCTTAGAGGCAACAGGTAAAGTAACAAAAGCTTTCTTAATAAAATCAACTTCTATTACTTTAACCTTTCGCTCTTTGTCGTCTTGATATACACTTACAAAAGAGAATAACTCTTCATCAGTGTAAATGAATAGAAACTTCCTGTTTCTTATTGCAGCTAACTTGCCACAATAGCACTTCCCTGTGTCTTCGATGACATTATAACACAAATCACAACGAATTGCAAGTTTTTTTGTAACCATTATTGTAATTCTTTCAAAGATAGCATATCTTCATCAAATTTATCTCTATCTTTTATAATTATTACAGGTGGTATTTTCTTTTTTGAACTGACTAAATTGTGTCTTTTAGCTGCTGTGTGAATTGTTCTCCTGTTTCTCCCTAAAAGTCTTCCTATATCTGCATAAGTCATATAAGGAGTTAGCAATCTAATTGCCTCTACTAACTCCTTTTCTTTTTCCCAAATGATTGGTTTTTGATTAGTCATTGCACCTCCTTATAGAATTGTAAACTCTAAACTGCCTGATTGTTTGTAATCGCTAAAAATACCATATCTTAATGCTGCGATATAGTCAAAATGGTGATTTTTATGTTTCTTAAAAGGGTCAGTAGTTTTACTTCCCTCTGTTTTCCATTCAATCTCTTGAATTTCTTGGATAAGCTCTTTTAATTCTTTATTTATAAATAGTTTATCCTGTTCAAACAACTGATTGATTACCTGCACACTCTCTTTAATTGCATTTAAAGCAGGATAACAAACAATATCGTGCTCACTTGCGAGCCCTATTCTTGTTAATTTAGCAGAAGGGTCAATATACCTAACTCTAACACTGATGTTGTATTTGTTTTCTGTGGTTTTAATGTGTTCTGCTATTTTGGCCTCTGACAAGTTATTAGCCATAAAACCATCTAACACATAATAAGTTCCTCTTTCTTTGTAAATAAGAAGATAAGCTGTGCTGTCAGTAGCCCCAATATCCAGCCCTGCAACAACATAGC
>JALVKE010000282.1 GCA_027028005.1 Persephonella sp.
GTTAAGGGCTTTGTATCTGTAAAAAGGCATCTTTTAAACCTGTGCTACCTGAAGAACTTCTTCAAGGGTTGTTATACCTTTTAGAACCTTATCTATTCCATCTTGAACAAGAGTTCTCATTCCTTTTTCCATTGCTTTTTTTCTAAGAACATTTGTTTCAACATTCTTTGATATTAATGTTTTTAACTCTTCATCTACCTCCATTATCTCATATATAGCTATTCTTCCCTTATATCCAGTGTTTAAACAGTGTTCACATCCTTTTCCTTCGTAAACATATATATCCCCTTCCACTTTATAGTTTCCTTTTGCCTCTATCTGTTTAATCTCTGCTTCTGTAGCTTTTCTAGGCTGTTTGCAGTGCTCACAAACTCTTCTAACAAGTCTCTGGGCTATAACTCCTTCAAGGGACGAAGCTATAAGAAATGGCTCTACTCCCATATCAACAAGTCTTGCAACTGCAGATGGAGCATCGTTTGTATGAAGGGTGGATAAAACCATATGTCCTGTCATAGACGCGTGGATTGCTATCTCGGCAGTTTCTAAGTCTCTAATCTCACCAACCATGATAATGTCAGGGTCCTGTCTTAGGATACTTCTTAATCCATTTGCAAAAGTTAGATTTATCTGTGGATTAACCTGTATCTGACTTATCCCTGTAATCTGATACTCTACTGGGTCTTCTATTGTAATTATATTTTTTCTTGGAGTTTTTAGTTCTAAAAGGGAAGCGTATAGGGTTGTTGATTTACCTGAACCTGTTGGTCCTGTTATAAGAACAAGCCCGTGAGGTTTTTTTATTATTCTTCTGTACTTTTCTAAATCCTCTTTATCAAAACCAAGTTCTTCTAGTGTTAGTATTTTGTTAGATTTATCTAAAAGTCTTATAACAATTCTCTCTCCAAAAACTGTTGGAAGAGTAGATACACGCATATCTATCTCTTTGTTTCCTATCTTTACCCTGATCCTTCCATCTTGAGGCAGTCTTTTCTCTGCAACATTTAATTTTGCTATTACCTTTATCCTTGATACCACCTGAGGATAGGCTGCTAAAGGTAGCTGATCAACTTCGTGAAGAACACCGTCTAATCTAAATCTGACAGATACCTTATCCACAAAAGGTTCAAAGTGTATATCTGAAACATTTGCTCTTATAGCCCTTAGAAAGATACTGTTTAATTTTTGGACAACAGGAGAGTCTGAACCCTCTAAAAGATTTTCAAAGAATGTCTCTTCTGATTTCTCTTCTTCCTTTATATTACTGTCTAGTTTTGTTATATACTCCTCTAACTTTTCCTGAAACTCCTCTTCAGATATAAGAACTGTTTCAGGAGGCTTTCCAAGAAGAAATCTTATATCTTCAACTGCATAAAAAGGGGTTTTTTCTGTTATATAAACCTTATCTCCCTCAGGTAGAACCATATTCTCTTTTATAAAATCTAAGGATAACTCTTTTAGGTCTTTAATAGTTACATACCTCCAAAAAACTGTCTATACTGTTTCATAATATCTTCCTTATCACTTTTCCTTTCAATATCTTTTTTCTTCTTCTCTTTTATCTTCTGCATCCTTCTAACAAGTTTCATATGTTCTTCTGTTATCTTTGCTAAATCATCAGGCTTGTTTATAACAAAAGGTGTTATAAAAACAAATAGATTTGTTTTATCTTTACTTCTTGAACGATACTTAAATAGATTTCCAATCAATGGTAGATGAGAGAATAGAGGAACACCTTCCATTGTTTTTACTGTCTTTTTAGAGATAAGACCTCCAAGAATAACTGTTTTACCATTTTCAATTGTTATTGTTGTATCAACCTCTCTCTTTGATGTCTTAGGAACAATATAACTAAGATTTCCAACCTGAGCACTTTCAAATCCTATAATATCGTTAACTTCCTGATGAAGCTCCATAATAACATTTTTTCCTGATATATGAGGAGTTACTTCAAGTAAAAGACCTACCTCTTTATAGTTATAGTTAACTATAGGGTTTCCATTAACATCATACTTTATACTTTCTGCAAAAGGTATAACCTGAGATACATTTATCTTTGCTTTCATATTATCCATAGCAAGAATTTTTGGGGAAGATATCACATTAAAACCTGTCCCTTTCTCAAGAAGGGAAAACATAAATAGAAGTTCCGGGAAAAACAGAGTATTGCCGTTTATATTTATAGTTTTTCCTGTGTCTGTTAATACTCCTGCTACAAAGTTACTTGCCCCAATGAGATTATAGAAAGCACTATCAGATATGCCCCCTTTAAAGGCTACTCCTCCTTGAGTTCCAAGTACCTGCCATCTTACTCCAAGTTCTTTTAAAGCTGTTTGAGAAACCTCTGTAATAAATGCTGTTATAAGTATCTGTTTTTTCTGTTTATCTAGATTTTCAACGAGGGATTTTATTGCCTCAAACTCCATCTTATTTGCATAAACAACAAGGGTGTTTGATGTTTCTTCTGCTATTACCTTTGGTTTATCCTTCTTACCTGTCATCTTTATAGGAACAGGAGATTTTTTTCCTTTTCCTTTTGCCTCTTGGGTATTTATAGAAACAAGGGATATATTTTCTAAAAGCTGATTTAAAACATTTGCTATATCTTTTGCTTTTGCATTTTTTAAAGGTATTGTCCAGAATTTTCTGTAAGCTGTATTTTCAACAGGCTTATCAATACTTTCAATAATGGCGTCTATCTGAGGAATAACATTTTTAGGTGCTTTTACTAAAAGTATATTTTGACTTTTTAAGGTGTATGTTCTAACAAAAGCCCCTGTTTTAGATAGATCTGAAAACATTGTGTTTATAGCAGATGAAACTTCAGAAGCATTTGCATAGTTAAGCTTGTATATCTTAATAATACTTCCTGTATTTTCTGTATCTATAATAGCTAGAACTTTTTTTAAATTTTTTATATTTGAAGCTGAATCAGTGATAATAAGAACCTTTGCAGGATTGTAAGAAAAAACAAGCCCTCTTGGAGATTTTAATCCTCTTATAAGATTTAACGTTTGAAATATATCTGCATGTTTAAGCTTGTAAACAAAGGTTATCATCTCATCTGACTTTTTTCCCCATGTTTCCACAGGGGGAACAATATTTCTAGATATTGCCGTGGAAACAATTTCCACGTGGGAGCCTTTATCTATAACAGCGTAATTTCTTGCTTTTAGTATAGAAGTGTAAATATCCCAAGCTTGCTGTATAGTAACAGGTTCAGTAAAAACTAAAGATGCTGTTCCTCTTAGATCTGTTCCAAGAACAATATTTTTTCCTGTGAGCTCAGCTATAAAGTATGTTAAAAGCTTTAGATCAATTTTTTCAAAGTTAAAGTAAACTTTTCCTGTTTTCTTAAATTCCCTTGCTTCTTGCACAACTGTTTCAAAACTTAAATTTTCCGCCTGTGATCTTTCAATAAAGACAGATATAGCTAGAAGTATTATAAAAAACATTCTTATTATTTTTGCTCTATCCATCATCCCCTCTATTTACTTAATTTCATATATGATAGTTTTCTTCTTTCCTCTTCTCTCAACTTCCACTTTAACAATGCTCTCATTCCTGAGGATATTGTATATTTTAAAAGCCTCTTCCACAGTCCTTATAGGTCTATCATTTACACTTAAAATAAGATCTCCACTTCTAAGTCCGTATTTATAAAGAAGACTCCCTGGTTTTATATACCTGAACTTAAATCCTACTGTTTCTCCGTTTCTCACCACTGGAACCACAAAAACATCTTTGAGTATTTTTCCAATATCTGATGTTTGTTCTTCCACATACCTTCTATCTAATCTGTATGTTACTGTATCTGTAGATGTAGACTTAGGTCTATATCTTCTTGATGTGTATTTAGTGCCTGAAATATTTACCTTTACTGTAAGCTTATATACTTTTCCATTTCTTGAAAGAAGAACATAATACTTCCCTATGTCTTTTACCTGATATCCGCTTATGTTACTTCCTATTTTTAATATATGAGGGTTATTCCCTGTATTTATCAGTGCATATTTCTCGTTATTTATGATAATAGTTCCCACTAATGTAAGATTTCCTAGAGATGTCTTTGATGCAACTATCGGGGATTTTGTAGGTTTTTTTTCTATAACTGTCTGTTGCTCAGGTTGTGTTTTCTCAAATAGAAGGGCTATATTTGAGTAATCTTTTTCCTGTTTTATAGTGTTTGCTTTAACAGGTTTAACCTGAATAGGTGGTAGTGTAAAAAATCTATACTCAATATACGCATTTATTCCTATAGCTAAAGATGCTCCTAAAGATACAATTAAAATCAGTGTAAAAAGCTTTGTTATATCAAAATGTTTTAAAAATTCGTGCATATTAAAGTCCTTTTAATGTTAAAGGATTTATATTAATCTCCTGCTCAACATGTTGTCCATAAAATTTTCCGCTAAATCTTCCTTTTAATCTAATATTTTTTTCATCCCCAATAGGGAGTATAAGTTTTCCATTAAACGTTCCATTTATGTTTCTTCCTTTTATTACAGCATCAATATGGGAATAGTTATCCTCTGGTTTTGTGTGCCATGAAACTTCTATATAACCTAATTTAAACATAGACATCTTCTTTAACAGAAGTTTACCATTACCTTTTGTTACTATAAAACTACTTTTTTTCATAAACTTTGTGCTTGTTGAAATAACTCCATATGCTAAAGGATTTTTTTGATATTTTTCAAGTTTTAGCTCAGATAGTTTTAACTTTGCTTTTCTTTTAAGAAAATCAACATTGAGATAGTTTTCAGGATTTAAACTTGCAATGACTTTGATAAATGTATTTTCTAAAAAAACAACAGGTATATATATGTTATTTGCTTCAAGATCGTATATTTTTAGATTAAAAATGTTTCCCTCTATTTTTGAGTAATTAATGTTATTTTCTGTCAAGAAGTAAGCTACAATAGTTTTTGCAGGAAATGTAAAAACAAACGTTAAAAGAAAGCTTATTAGGAATATAAAAAAGTATCCTATCTTTTTCATTCTCTACTCCGAAATTACAAGTCTAACATTAAGTTTTCCATTTCCTTTGATATCTTCCATATAAAAAGATTTTATCTTTAGATTTTTCTTCTTTATTTTCTGAATAAAAGTAGCTAAACTATGTCCATCAACCTGCTCAAAAGAAACTTCTACACCATCTGAAACAGGTTTTAATGAAGATATACTATCTTTTATGCCTGTTTCTTTTGCAACGTTCTCAATAAATGAAAGGGAAAGATCAATCTTTTTGTACTTAGGTTTGTAAACAATATACTCTGATGCAAGCTTTACTAGCTGATTATAATTCTCTATTTCTTTTAGAATTTTTCTATCTATCTTTTGTAACTTTTCATATAGAGGAATGGTAATAAAAATTACTCCAACAATTATAATAACAGCATATATTCCTGCTAAAAGGAGATATCTTTCTCTTGTTTCTAAACTGTTAAAGTATAGTAAAAACTTTTTCATTTTATTTCACCTTTTATGACAAACCTTATATCTCCTTGTGGCGTGTTTACTGTTTCTGCTATAGATGTTTTATAGTTCATTGCCAAAATATTTTTGAATTTTTCTATCTGCTGTATTGAGTTTGCCCTTCCCTGAATAACAAATGTATTTCCTGAGATATTTATCTTATAGATCTCCTTTACTCCTGATACATCCTTTGCTTTTCCTATATCATTTAGTATATCTGCAGCATCTTCAGAAGAAGTAATAGATTTTCTAACTGTTGCAAGATGACCTTTTGCCTGCATTAAAGGATCATATATCTCTTCAGATGCACTAAAGTATTTCATATATATCTCTTTTTCTGCACTTTTAATCTTCCTTATCTCTTTTTCTTTAAAAAAGATATAGGTAAATAAAGAGATATCTAAAAAAGCAATAGAAAGAAAAAGATATAAAGCTCCTTTAAGAAACTTTGAAACATTTCTACTTTCATCTTTATGAAGAAAATCTACCCCAAAATCGTCTACAGTTTTTAGTAGTAATCCAAAGGCTACATTATACTCAGGTTTTTTAGATGGATTTAAAAGGATTTTATCTTTAGGTATGTAATCAGGAACAAAGCCTGAAAATATTGAGCTTTCTTTATTGATCCATCTTTTTACCTCTTCCTCTCTAACAACTCTAACTTCAAGGGGGAAGGTATCTTTAAATTTCATTATATAAATGTAATTTTTTGAAAAGTGGATAAGAACACCATTGTTTATATACTGATTTCTACACAGCCTAAGTAAAGCAAATATCTCACTGTCTACTGGATGTTTAAATCCTTTAAGCTCCTCTTTTGGAACAATAACACAGAAAACAAGGGTTTTGTCATCTTCAAAGGAGTTTCTTGTAACGTAAGCATATTCAACTTCTTCTAAAGGAACTGGCAGGTCTATAGATAAATTACCTCTTACAGCTTTTTCTATCTTTTCTCTATCTTTAAAAGGGAATGTATACTTTCTAAAAAGGGTTTTTATTACAGGAAAACCGTATATAACTTTTGATGCTTTTTTTACAGGGACTTCCTTTTCTACAATCTTCTCTTTTTCTTCACAGTCCTTATCCTGAAAACAGGACAGATATAAATTAAGGTCTACTGTATCAATAATATTTACTGTTTTATTTAGTAAGCTTGCCTCTCCTACTGCAACTAAACCTGTAGATAGATCAACGCCTTTTACAATCATTTAATATACTTTTCTCCATTTTTCTTTTATATTTTTTCCGTCTCTTTCCACAAGGAAGAGAAGTTTGTAATCCCTATCCCCAAGTTTTATGTCCATGTTTATAAGGAAGTTTTTACTTTTTACATCAGCAACTGTGGAAATTCTGTGAATAATATCTCCTGTAACACCATCAACAAGGTTTAGGTCATTTAAATTTTTAAAAGGTTTATTTTTTCTATAAGCTATTATGGCATCAGCTAAAGCTGGATCAATATCCTGATCAAGAGCCATAAGTATCCACTTTGAAGCAGTATTTACATTTACCTTTCCATCTGAGTAAGGAGATAGAAGAGATTTTAACCCTGGTTTATACTCTCCATTTTCAACAGTTCCGTTAAAAATCTGATCATCTATACCATTTATAAGTCTAAGCTCTTCTAATGTGTCAATCTTTCTATTTTTCGCAGGATAATCTGTGTAAACTTCAACGCCGCCATTACTAAACTGATTTTTATCTATCCAGTCTATAATGTTGTATAGAATGTTTTCGTTTATGTTTAAGAGGAAGAAAAGTCTTTTAAAGATATCTAGATACTTTTTATCTATCTTGTCTTTTTTATCAACAAGGTAGTTTGGATTTAAAAATCTTTCCTGATCAACAATAGTCACTGTTACCATACCATTTTCTATTGGAACAGTTATGTTCTGAGACCAGTACTCTTCATAGTAATCTACTTTTGGATCATCATTTTTAAAAATCTCTTTTACAGCCTCAAGGGCAAGGTCAGCCATCATATATATCTGCTCATACTCTATTGTTCTACTGGTATATTCATCTAACAGATAACTATCTTCTGATACAGATGTTACAGTCGCTGCTATACTTCCAATAAGAATAAGAACCACTATAAGAAGCAAATCTTATCTCCCACTAAATATATAGTAT
>JALVKE010000283.1:0-2034 GCA_027028005.1 Persephonella sp.
CCATTCTATCTCATAATCCACAACCTTTAGTTCAAATGTCTCTGCTAACTCCTTCCATCTTTGACCAAACTTCCCTGCATTTATTATTAAAACTCTATCCCCTTTTCTAAAAAAGTTTAGGATAGAAGCTTCCATTGCCCCTGTTCCAGATGAGGCAAACATAAGAACATCTCTCTCTGTTTTTAAAAGTTTTTGAAGTTTTTCTCTTACTTCTAGGAATGTTTGAGTAAACTCTGGAGTTCTATGGTGAATTATCTGCTGTCCTAGAGCTTTTATAACCTGAGGTGGTAAAGGCACAGGTCCTGGCGTAAAAAGTCTTTCTTTTATAAGCATTAAAACCTCCTTTTGTTTTATAAGAAAATAAAATTATAGTATGTTTAAGAGAATTTTGGCAGTTGCCAGTTGTAGAGAATAGCAAGAATTCTTATCATAAAAACAACTGCACTACAGATAACTGACGCGATAGTTATGTCTATTCCTGAAAGCACAGATATATAAAAAGCTACAGCCCCTATTATGGAGCAGGAAGCATAAAAGTCATCTCTCAGTACAGATGGGACCTTCCCAAGTAGAATATCACTTATAATACCCCCTCCTACTCCTGTAAGGGTTGCAAGAATAACAATACCAAAAAAAGAAACATCAGCATTGTAGGCGATAATAGCTCCTGTTGTTGTAAAAGCTGAAAGGCCTATAGCATCAGGAATAAGAATAAAAAATTTATTTCTTATCTCTCCTTTAAACACTTTGTATAAAACAATAGCAAGCCATACTCCAAAAAGAGCAAAGATCATATCTGTCATTGATTTTAGAGCAGTTGGAACACTGTTAACAAGAATATCTCTAGTGATACCACCTCCTAAAGCTGTCATAATTCCTAAAACTGTAATACCAAATAGATCAAGACCTTCCTTTATAGCTTTAAAAGAGCCAACTACAGCAAAGGCAATAAGGCCGATAATATTCATTATCTGAAAGATATCAAAAAAATTGATGATATTCATTGGCACAGTTCTAGCTTTCCATTTAAGACAACTCTGTAATCCTTATCTATTTTTACTTTAAAACCTTTAAAGACAACTCCCTCTTTTAAAGCTTTTTCAAACATTTTTGAAAAAATAGGGTCTAAATCTCTATTAACATCAAAACATCTGCACTCTCTCAATGCCATTATAAGAATAACAGCCTCATATCCCTGTTTTTTTGCCTCTATTAACTCCTCTAAGTGCCTAGCTCCTCTTTTTGTTGGAGCATCAGGAAACAGACATTTATTCTCTACTAACAGATTACACCCTTTAAGCTCCACAAACACTTTATCATCTACTAGATAGTCTATTCTGCTGTTTCCAAAAGAAACTTCTGATTTAATCTTTTTTGGTAAAAAACCTATAATACCTTTCTTAATAGCCTCTTTAGCTATCTTTGAGTGGAGAGATGTATTAAGAAGTATCCACCTATCTTCCATCCTTACAGCAACAAGTTTGTAGTCCATCTTTAAATGAGGTTTATTTTTTACAGCTAATATTTCTCTTCCTTCTGTTAAAATCTCCTTTAATCTTCCAGGGTCAGCAATATGGCATGTTTTTTCTTCCCCATCTATTTTACATATACCAACAAATCTATTTGGTCTCTTCAAGAAAATTCCCTTTTCTAATTTTCCAAGAGTTTTTAAATCAAACAGAATGTCTTTCAAAATACACTTCTCCAACTTTAAATAATAAAAAGTATAAAGGTAAAAGAGCATCCCAGAAAAATGTAAAAGTTATGCCTATAAGATGAAGTATCAGAGGAAGTAAAAAGACGATAAATAAGCCTTCTTCCATATTAGAGATTTTTATCTTAAGGAAAAATCTAAATGCTGAAAATAGTATCCATAATATAGCGGTTAATCCTATTAATCCCCTTTCTATAAACTCAGAAATGAAAAAGATAGACTCATATCTCTCTCTACCGTATATCTTCCACTCTTTATCATATTTATGAGGTAGATAACTGCCGCACCTTATTCCGTGACCTATTAACAGGTTAATCACG
>JALVKE010000283.1:2044-2596 GCA_027028005.1 Persephonella sp.
CGTTTTTTTCTTTTATATCTGTCTTTATAATATCAACAGCGTCTAGAAATATTGCATATCTACTGCTTGTAATAACGTTAAGGTTTTTTTCAAAGCTATTTTTTTCTTTTATAACCTTGTTTAACTGCTGAAATCTATAATCTTTGTAAGACATAAATGTGTAATCAGCTACAGAAAATACTACTAAGAAAGCTAAAACAGAAAAAAACTCTTTGGTTTTTAATAGCTTATTCTTGTATAGAACAATCCCTACAAGAAAAAACCCTATTAAGAACTCTAAGAAAGCTGTTCTCCTAAAAGAGAAGATGACAATAAGGGAAAAAATAATCATTAGAAAGAAAAAAAGAAAGGATAATTTCCTTCTATTCTGTCTGTAAAAATAAAGTACTGTTAAAAAAGAGACTATTGAGAAAATAGCATAAAAATGACCTGTTTCAAAAGAACTTCCCCATAAGAGAAGGGTTTTTCCTTCTTTAATATATCTGTAAACAGCAACAGGAATAAGAATAATTCCGAAAAAAATAAACGTTTTTATAATGCTATTTCTAAGCC
>JALVKE010000284.1 GCA_027028005.1 Persephonella sp.
TGATCCAAAAGACTTCATAACATTAGAAAAATTTATTACAGCAATAGTAGCTTATTCAAAACATTTGGAAAAAAGGAGGTAATTAAATATGAATTTAGAGTTCAAAGGTATTTATAAAATAAAGGCAGAACTAATAAATATAACAGGACTTCATATTGGAGGTTCAAAAGAAAGTTTTGAAATTGGTGGTTTAGACAATCCAGTAATAAAAACTAATTTTCCCATAGACTTATCTTACTTAGAGCAAGGGTGGAAAATAGAAGAAGATATGCCTTATATTCCAGGTTCTTCTCTAAAGGGGAAAATGAGAAGTTTATTGGAATGGATAGAAAACAGAGTAGCAGTTAATAATGGAGAGCCGTGTGGTTGTGGTGAATGTGTTGTTTGTAAGATTTTTGGAGCTCACAAAAATAACAAAACTTCTGAACCTGTCAAATTAAGAATTGCAGATGCTTATCCTTCTAAGGAAACTATAGAGAAATGGAAAAATCTTGGAGAGAATATTTATACAGAAATTAAAACTGAAAATGTAATTAATAGAATAACTTCAATGGCAACTCCAAGGCCTGTGGAAAGAGTGCCAGCAGGTTCTGTTTTTAAAGTTTATATAAATTATGAAGTTTTTAAAGATGAAGATATTGATAACTTGAAAAAAGTTTTCGTTGCGATGAAAGCTCTTCAAGATAATTTTTTAGGCGGTGGCGGTTCAAGAGGGAATGGTAGAGTCGTGTTTGAAAATATTGAAGTATGCTTTAAAAGTAAAGATGCCTATATAAATCCAAACCAAAATATTTCTTCTAAAGAATATCCAACTGTTGATGAGATTTTGCAAAAATTTAAAGAAATAAAAGCTCTGGCAAAAGGTGCATAAATGAAAGTTTATAAGGTAGATATAACGCCTTTATCTTTGTTTAGAGATTTCCTGTCTTCTTATACATTATTTGGAGCTATAAGCTGGGCATATAATATTCTATATGGAGAAGATATATTAAAGGAAGTTTTAGATAATTTTGAAAAAGGACATCCTTTATTTTTGATTAGTTCTATTTTCCCAAGAGAACAGGATAAATATTTTTTCCCAAAACCAAATTTAAAATCAGAAAGAACAGAAAAAACAGATATAGACTATAAAAAACTTAAAAAAATCAAATTTGTAGATTTTGAAACTTTAAAACAGGTTTTAGATGGAAAGATAACAAATGAATTGGAACTACATAACTACTTGAATGAAAAAGCTGAAGAAAATATTTCTTTATTAAAAAAAGATGCTATTCCTCATGCATCAATAGATAGAATTTTTGGAACCACAGAAGGAAGCGGAGGTCTATTTTTTGAGGAAATAGTGGCTCTACAAGAAGGCTATTTTTTTATAGCAGTAGAAAACGAGAGTATAAAAAATGAGCTAAAAACTATTTTTAACCTTTTGGAAGATATCGGACTTGGTGGTAATCGCTCTATTGGATACGGACGGGTTAAGTTTGGAGAATTTAAAGAATTTTCTGAGATAGAAAAATATTTTAAAAATAGAACTGATAAATTCATAACACTTGCTCCAGTTATACCTGAAAAAGAAACTTATGATTTACAAAAAAGCTACTATGACTACTTCACATTTAGAGGAGCAATAGACAACAATTACGGTTTTAAAGATATAGATATATGGAAGGACAAAGTTCTCTATTTATCAGAAGGTTCTACTCTTAATGTCAAGAATAAAAAATCCTTTTACGGTCAATTTTATGAAGCTAAAAATATAAATGGAACAAAAATTTATCAATACGGATTTGCTTTTCCTTTATATATCCAAGGGGGAAATTAGAAAATGAAGTTTAAATTAATAGCTCTTTCTCCAATTCATATAGGAACAGGAGACCAAATAAGCAACTGGTCTTATGCATTTGATAATGGAAAAATTAAGATTTACAACTTTGAAAAAGTCATAAAAGCTTTAAAAAGTAATCCCCAAAGACTGCTAAATCTTACAGCAACCATAGAAAGAAATCCTTTAACAAAAAGCTTGGGAGAAATTTTACAAAGTTATAGAATAGATATTAGTCCTGAATATGAAGTTGGGATAAAAGGAGGAATAAAAAATCATAGAAATGAATACAAACACATTTGGGAATTTATAAAAGAAAATGGAAAAGTTTATATCCCAGGAACAGAAATAAAAGGAGCAATAAGAACAGCTCTTTTTTATAAAATTCTAAAGGATAAATTCCTTGAAAATGAAGAAATAAAAAATCAGTTTTTGGAAGAATATAAAAATTGTTTAAACGTAAAGCATTTTAAAAATAAAAGTGATAAGAAAAAAAAGATACAAAATAATTTTAAGCAGATGTCATCCAGATGGGAAAATTTTGTATTTCGTGGGGATTTTAATGAAAATGATGCTAAAAAAGACATAATGAAAACCCTTTACGTTTCTGATACAAGTTCAAAATTTCCACAAGAATCTTTAGAAATAAAAGATGTAATAGGAATAAATATACAAAGTAGGAAAGTACAAGAGCTTCATGAATTAATTAAACCTAATACTGAATTAAAGTTAGATATTACTATATCTCCTTACGCTAGAAA
>JALVKE010000285.1 GCA_027028005.1 Persephonella sp.
TGAATATTGTGGATCAATTTAACATATAAAGTAAATATTTTTTTGTACCTTCAACAAGTTTTTGTTTAATCTCGTCACTTATTTCTTTTTTATATGTATCTTTAGAAATCATATTCTTTATTACAATTCTTTCTACTTTTAGATCCAAGAATATTTCCCATTGTTTGACGGTGTAATATATCCTACTTTTCATATCTACACTGTATTTTTTAGCGTTATTAATACTTTCTTCAAGCAAAGTCATTAATTCTCCAATATTCATGTTAGGATAGATCCATACTTTTTCTGGAATTTCTGGTTCTATCACATGATCAAAAACATCTAAAACAGGATTTTGTATGATTTTTATTTTAAAGTAAAACCATCTAGGATCTTTCAAAGTTCCTAAATTATATGCTCTATACAAATAACCATTCCATATAAAGATATCATATGCCCAACCTCTAAAAATAGGAACCTTCAATTCTGTCAAATTTTCAAGAAGAAATATAAATTTCCTATATTCATTAATAGAAATTTCTTCCCAATCACTTGGTAAGTTATGTGTTAATTTTTTTAATTCTATAGAAGATCTAAGAGAAAAATCTTTTCTTATATTATGTAAATAATATAAAACTTCTTTAAAGAATTTTGCTTCATTTTCTAACGGAATATTTCTTGGCATAAGAAATAGAATTGTAAAACCGAGAGGAATATTATGCCAATAAATATGTTTTTTCAGAGTATCTAAAATTGAAATAAAAGTATCTGTATTAAGAACATCAAACAAAATAGTAGCAGGCACAGGAAATTGAGAAACTTCAAATTCTGCGTTTAAAGATAAATTTAACATATCCTCAGCAATAATTTGAGCAATTAAGTCATTTAAACAATTCGATTGTTCCATTTTCATGTATTTTCACCAAAGAACATTTTGGTAACAGTTTCGTAGCATTGTCCAGTTTAACACAAGGAATCCCCAACTCTCGCGCGTAAATAGCAATATGTGACAGCATACCTCCTTCTTCCACAATGATACCCAATGCATTGACAACTTTAAAAGAATCTAGTGGAGTTATTCTTTTTGCAACAACTATCTTGTTATCCGTTTCATCTCCTAAAGTTGCTACAATTCCTTCTGCTGATCCTGAAGAAAGGATTTCTCCTTTATAAATGACAGATTTCATCCATATCATCTTTAATTTTTTCTTCTAACACTTTTTGCGCTTGTTTTTTGTATGGTAATATATAAGATGACGTCTCTCCGCTCTAAAGAGCGGAGTTTCTTTAGGAGAGCGAAGGAATAATTTTCGCTCTCCAGGGGTTGCCAAGCCCACTATCCCTATCCCTTTCGGGATTCGGGACTACGCTAAATAAGATATTTCTCGCACCATTAATATCTGCATTGATAACCGTTCCACACTCAGAACAGATGTATAAACCTCTGTATTTCCTATTTGATTTCTTTATTACTCCACAAACGCTGCATTTTTGAGAAGTATAACTTTCATCCACAAGATCTACTGTTATACCTTCTTCCTCCGCTTTATAAGTTATTCTATGTATAAGTTTTCCAAACGGAATTCTATGAAATTTTTCGTTATTTTTTCTACCAATGTTCATTTTTGAGAAATTATTCGTTAGATTTCCAATAACGATTTTTGAAACTTTTTTTTCTTTTGCTAAATTAACGATCCATCTGCTAATCTTATGGACGTAATCATTGACATAATTTCTTTCTTTCACAGTTACCTTAGACAAACGTTCGCAAGTTTTTAAACCTTGTTTTGAAATGTGAGATTTAACCTTCGCTATTTTTTTAGCAAACCATCTTAACTTAGACAACAAAATTCTTCCATCAAATATTAAAGGTTGCTTTTCATTTTGTATCACTACGGTTGCTAAGTTTTTTACTCCTAGATCAATAGCCATTACTTTTTCTTTTTTCGGTTTTTTTGGATCAGCCTTCTTTTTATAGATCAAATGTAGAATATAATATCTCTTTCCATAAATATCGTGAGGAACTATCTCAACCTCTTTAACCTGCATGGCATCAAGCGGTAGAGTTTTCGATAACTCTACCCATAGGAACTTGGACTCGATGCCATGCTTTTCTTTGAGATACTGTCTTGTTTGCTTTGATAAGGACAATCTTAACTTATTACCGATAATTTTAAATCCATCTTTTTTCCATTTCACTGGATAATGTCCATTTTTAGGTTGGAATCTTGGTCTCTTCGTATGTTGTTTAAAGTAGTTTAGCCATGCGATTTTTAATTTCTGCAAAACTGCTTGTGCTGACTGTGAATGAAGGTTTTTATACCAAAAGTTAGTTTTTAGTTTCTTTTCTAATTCATTAATCTTTATATTGCCTTGCATAACTTGATAGTTAGCTACATTCCATAATTTTGATGAGGAATAAGTTAAATGGTTTAAGATAATCCATTGTTCGTCAGTTAATTTTCTCGTTAGATTTATCGTTAAAACTCTCGTTACTTCCAACTTAGACACCTTTTTAGCAGTCCGTATGATGTGGTGTATTTCTTTGGTGGAGATTTAATTCCATAATAATATTATATAGGAC
>JALVKE010000286.1:0-636 GCA_027028005.1 Persephonella sp.
CCCATACTTAATCCAAATTTTATAGTAATTTTTATAATAGAATTAATAATTTGATTTCTATATAGAAATCAAATCTTTCCATAAAACTCAATAAGCTGGATACCATTAAGTACCAAAGTAAGATCGGTGTTTTTGGGCTTACACATTAAACATTATATACATACGAAAAATCACTTATTATGTTTGTGCTATTTCTATATACAGTAAACTTTTTATATTTTTCAAGTAATTCTTTAAAGATTAATAAAAGTTCTTTCTCACTTAGATTTAAGTGCTTTGGCGAAAAAATCTCAGTTAATCCGTGCTCTCTTATTTTGAATTTTCTGTTTCCAAGCTCTATACCGACATTTTTCTCAAGCGCTTTTTTTATACTTTTACTTTCTACGAGGATTTTCTTTTTCAATTCGCTGTCAAATTTATGTGCAATAGTTTTATTAATAAAAATGGCACCGATAAGAAGATGTTTAAATTTAATCTCTTTTTGATATCTTATGTTGAAGTTTAATCTCAACTCGTTAAAGATCTTTTCCTGATTGACCGTTTTATCATTAACATAAAAATATTGCGTTTTTGAAATTTTGTATAAAGTTTTGTCAATTTTTTCCAGTAATGGTATTTCTATTTCTATAATACCTA
>JALVKE010000286.1:646-7469 GCA_027028005.1 Persephonella sp.
ACCTACTACCGTTCCTAACGAGCTAGATTTATCAATATTTTCAATAGAAATATTTGAAGTCTGTGCCTTTAAAATTGCTATTTCAAGCTCTTTCTTTTTTACTTCCTTTTTTCCAAAGGCATTACATATTCTTTCATCATCTATAATGACAGGCTCTCTATTATTTTTTCGCTTTGCATAAGATATATTAACAAAATCACCTTTAAGCAAGTTTCTGAGAGTACTTTTAAATTTCATATCTTTAACGATGGTTTGGAAAGGGTTTTTTATTTTTCCAAACACATATCCGTCTAAGTTAATTTCTCTTTTTACATGATGATACTCTTCATTGCTCACTTCATTTTCATTTGCCTTTTTTTTGTTTTTGCTTCTTATCCTTTTGATCTCATTTATTAATCCAGAGTTAGGTATTCCTACTTGATCAAGACTGAAAAATTGAGAATATCCGTATATATCGTGAAATAATTGAATATAAACAGACTGTACATTCGTTTCTGCTTTTTTGAAATATTCTCTGGGTGGTATATAAATCCCAAGAATAAGATTTTTGGCTAATTCAGGGTTATGTTCAAAAGAAAAATTTCTATGCGAAATAATAAAAGGAAAGTTAAACGACAAATAGTGAAATCTATCAAGAAGAAGCATAATTGCTATTACATATTCTTTAATGTTTTCTCGGAATTTATTTTGTTTTACTTTAAATTCTTTATTTTCTTCTACAATATATATGATTTTTTTGTCTTTACTTAAAAATGCAAATTTGTCTTTGTCCGAAGGCGGGGCTTGAACTTTTCTCACTACCCTTACATTCTTTTTTAAGAATTCTTCTTTTATAAAATTGTGCTCTTTTGATATTTCTTCAGCTATTTTATTGAATTTTGATAATTTTTCAGCCGATTGTGTTTCTTTTACAAAAGTTTGCCAGTCTATGCTATTGTATTTTTTACAAAAACTACAAAAATAGTTTTCTTCAAAATTTTCTTTTTTTAATAAATTCACTATTTCCCGAATGAGCTTATAGCAGTTAGTATTTTTATTTCTACACATACCGTTGCTTTTTGGAAAAAAAATACTTTCTATCCGGTAAAAATACAGTATAGGAAGTTTAAGATCTCCAATGTACACATGAGAACTTATAAAATTTACTATTGTTTTTGCAAATTTCCTAATTTCTTCTTCGGAAAGATCATTTTTTGTTAGATGTATTTTTGATCTAATTTTCCCAATATAATCTACTATAGGTTGAGCTTTTTCTTTACACATGCAGTATTCAATTGGTTCAATTTTAAATTTCATCTTTAATTCTCCATATTTATGGTATTTGATATTTTTCGTTAGTTTCTTTTAGTTCGTTAACTTGAAAAGCCTGTCTTTATTTAGCGTTTCGTGTTATAGATAAAATATTTTTTAGATTTTTAGCTAAAAATATCGTTTTGATTTCCAAATAGAAATCAAAATTGCATTTTTTCCGCCATAAAGCACAACATTTGCTATAATTTCCCAATGGAACCTATTATAGTTAGAGATATATTTGCACAGGCTTTTGATAACAGGACTTTTTATCTCAGGCATAGGGTCTTTTCGGATATAGAGAAAAACCAGTTTGAGATAGAAATCCAGCCTGAAGGGTATATTTACAGGGTCAGATTTTTGGATTTTGTTTCTTCCGAAGGCTCTGTATTTTCTTACCTTATCTACCGCAATGATGATTTGAGAAGGGCTTTGCTTTTTAAGGTTGGTGAAGATGAATTTGCAGAAAGAAGGAAAAAAGAAGGTATCCGGATACTTGCTTATTTTCATCTAATAATGCAGGAAGAAGGAAGACTTTCCGGCAAGTATTATATTCCGCTATTAATGGAGAGAGAAGGAGAGCTTTTAATAGAACCCAGGGTTCATGATATTTTGCTTAATACAGAACCAGAGATTGTTCCTGAAAAAATAATTCAGTTTCTGTTTGATTTAGAAAAGCAGATGAAAGAAGAAGCCCCTTGAAGGGGCTTTTGATTATTCTTTAATTTTTAAATCTTCAGGGAATACTCTCATAGGCAGGTTGTATCTTTCAAACCATTCTTTTGTTACTTCTTTCAATAGCTCCTTATGGGGTCCTATGGGATTCACCTTCCAGAATTTTCCGTAAGTATCCGTTTTCCAGTTAGCAAGGGCACTTCTGACTATATCTCTTTGAATTCCGTATAACAGCTTTTCGGGAAGTGTTATATATTCCCCTCTTTCCCAACCTGTTTCCTTTGTATATTTAATGTTAAAGTCGGTTTTGATGATTTTTTCAGGGATTTTTATACAGGATTTTTTGAGTAATTCTTTTTCGCGTTTTTTTACCCTGTAAGAATAGTGGCTGTATATCTCGTCCAGTTCTTTTTTTATTTTTTCTAATCTTTCGTATTCGGATTTGCTCAAGTTTAACTTTTGTATTGTAGATTTTGGAAGCATGTGATAGTAGAAGCATTCAGGTATAAAGTGAAAGTCAGCAGTTCTTACCACTTTGTTGTTGTAAGTGTCTATATATACCAACTTTCCGTATATTTCATCTTCTGTTTCCGGCGGAGGAGTTGTTTCAATGAATTTTATTATTATTGTGTTGTTTTTTTCCTCTGCACTTTTGGGGCAAGTTGCCAGATCAGTGCATTCTTGGAAAGGGATGTCTAAATCTTTATCTTTATTTATCCTGTCAAGAGTTTTTCTTATAGTGTAGTAATAGCTATCTCTAAATGCTTCTGCAATTTGTTTTCCTCTTTCTGTTTTTCTAGGAAGCATCTGGATGTCTATGTAGTACCATCTGCTGATTTTTCTGATGTAGCAGTCTTTCCATTTATATAGTTTTTCTCCTCTTTTAAGTTTTTCTTTAGCTTTTTCATTTTTAGGTTCGAAAATTACAAATCCGTTTATGGGGTAATCTGTTTCATCGGTATAAAAGTATTGACTCATTGTATATAGAATGAAGTCCCATCTTGTCCAGTTGTTTTTATTTAGTTGACCTGAGTTTAGGATTTGTTTTCTTTTAATTAGTTCTTTTTTTGCATCTACTACCCAGTATACGTTTACCTCATTTATGGCGAATGTGTATTTTTTACACCCGCCAAGAGTAAAGGAAAACCCTATTATTGCAATAAAAAGCAATAATTTCTTCATGTTTACCTCCTTAGTTTTATTTTTAAAACTTTATTCTCCATATTCTAACTTTTTTATAGGTTTTTATCATCTCCAGGCATTCAGGTTTTTCTTTTAGATAGGATTCTACAAGCATTGTGTATTTGTATTTTTTTAAGATAGAACAAGATATTTTCCCTTCTGTTCGCATTGTTTTTATTTGATTTAAAACTTCTGGATTTGTCCATCTGATTTCCATTGGAGGAGTTAACTTTACTTTTTGGTTTGAAAACAAAATCGGAAAACTATATTCTAAGCTAGTTAATATTTTCTCATTTGTAAAAACTTTTGCTGTTTTTTTATCAAAGATAATTGTGTTGTATGTAGGGATACTTCCAATCAGGATGGATGTTCCTAAAATGGCGAGAACTACCGGGTTTAATCTAATTACCTTTTCTATACCATAAATTATTTTTTCTTTTGTATTTAACAGGAGCAGAGGAGCAATGATTTCTATATATCTGACTTGGTTAGATAGCGAAAACCATACAGCTGCAAGAAAGTTTTTGTTTGATCTTATGTTTTTTGTTTCTATAAATTTAATTATACTAACCTTAGTTTCCAATTCAGGGAAAGAATTTAAATAAAAAACCTCCAGTGGCAAAATAAAGATAAAAACCACTAGAGGGAACCAAATGAGTTATAAAGATTATATAACAACAGTCTATGTAATTGTAGATGAGGTTCTAAAATTGATAGGACATAGGCATAAAACAAACAAACCAAAGTTTTCAGACAGTGAACTGATAACCCTTTTAGTCTATGCAGCAACTTTTAGAAAAAGAGAATTAAAATCCACAATATAAGAGTTCAAAGAAAATTACAGTGATATGTTTCCGTACATACCACAACTACCAGCAATTGTAAAGAGAGCTAAGAAACTAAGAAATTTAATAACCCTAATTTCCAATTTAAACATTAAGGATAATTTTAAACTGCAAAGCCAAAATAAAAAAGTGTATTTTAGTTAAGAAACCTTCCAAAGAAACAGCTTTGATATCCTCAATTCCCATATACTTTAATCTGCTGAAGGCAGTCTCTATCTTCTTTCTGATAGCCTTCAAAAAAGTTTGTTTTTCTTTTTGTTTATGATGAACCTTTCCCTTTTTTATGGCTTCTAACTCTATATTCAAACGTCTTAGCTCTTCTTTTAACCCTTTTGAATTAAATGCTTTATCTGCTATTAATATCTTGCCATTGAGTAAATCTATAACTGTCTACTCTCCTTTAAACTCCTTTAATACGTTTATATCGTGTTTTGAGGCTGGCATTATACTAAATGATATAGGTTGTCCATAGGTATCTATTATTAGCCCTAACTTATATCCAAACCATTCTCTATGACCGTTGTTCCCTTTATATATTCTCCCTCTGACCTTCTTACATCTTTTCATTCTAATAAGTTCACAAATTGGGATTGGTTTAGTGTCAAGTATGGCAATTATTGATTCTTTGTCTGATAGTAAATTTTTTACTAATACAATCAAAAGTTTTATTAAATTTTTTAACTATATTTTCCAAATTTTTTCTTGTTTTTAGGGGCCGGCTAAAGCAGTCGTATTGCCAAGTTGACCATGCATATAGCAACAAGTTTCGGGCTTAAAGCAACAAATAAACATATAAAAGTTGCTTTATTTTGAGTGCTCTTTATAAAACCTCTTGGAATACTTTCAATATTTTTAATTTCAAGATGGAAGGCAAACACTCTTAAAATAAAGGGAAAATGGATTCATACATTATAATATAACAATAAATATTCGAATAATTGAATATCTGCCGTAAAATTTCACACGAAAACCTACCAAGAAAACAGTAAGAACAACCGTTCTGATTTTTCTCTATCTTCTTTGCTCCTTATTCTCAAATATTTTTTCAAAAATTAGCTTTAAAAAAAATTTTTTCGCTTTTTTAAAGCTTTTTAAATTATTTTAATTATATTTTTTCTTGTTTTTAGGGGTCGGCTAAAGCAGTCGTATTGCCAAGTTGACCATGCAAATAACTACATTTTTGGGGTTATTTCACTACAAATTTGGGGTCAAATAACTACATTTTTGGGGTTATTTCACTACAAATTTGGGGTCAAATAACTACATTTTTGGGGTTATTTCACTACAAACTACATTTCTTGTATAGGGATGTAGGTATGTTATACTATCTATAATGATTCTTTGGAGGGGGAGTATAAGAGAATGGATAAAAAGGAAATGGTGAAAGTGGATAAGGTAAGTAAAAATGCTGTAGCTACAATGCATAATAAATTTATAGAAGCCCGTTATAGGCTTACGTTAGAGGAGCAGAGGATACTCTTATCTTTAATTTCTCTCATCCAACCAGATGATGAAGATTTCAAAGATTACAAGATATCCGTTAAAGCACTGGCTGAGCTAATAGAGACTAAGCATAAAAATATGTATAGAGTATTAAATGAAGCTACAGATAGATTAATGCAGAGAATTATAAAAATTGAGACTTTAGATGAGAATAATAAAAGAATGTTTGAGAAATTTTCTTTTATATCTTATGCCAAATATAAAGAAGGTGAAGGTTATCTAATAATTAGCATAGATAAACATTTGAAACCTTATTTATTACAACTAAAAGAACAGTTTTCAAAAGTACCACTTAAACATTTGTTTAAATTACGTTCAACTTATGCAGTAAGGCTTTATGAATTGTTAAAACAATATGAAAATACGGGATATAGAGTTGATTATTTACCAGATTTACGAGAAATGTTAGGGGTCGAACCTAATGAATATCCACGATTTGATAATTTTGAAAGAAGAGTTTTAAAACAGGCTATAAAAGAGATTAATGAAAAGACGGATTTGGAAGTATCTTATAGGAAGAAAAAAACAGGCCGCAAAATAACACATATAGAATTTGAAATAAGGTTAAAACGGGGGTGTACTTCTCAAGAAGAAGTTGATAACTTAGAAGATATTAATACACAATCCTTAGAATCGGTATCTGATTTATGGAAAGGGACACTTAAAATCCTTGAGAATGTTTTTGGTGCTGAAGTTGAGGATATAGATGAACTAAGAGATTGGACTATAGTGAAGTATAAAACAGATGTAGTTCCTAAGCAGATGATTATTGACACGATAATAGCTCCTAATTTTAAAGAGGAAAGAAAAAGACTTTTGAAGATTTTATTGAATTACTGGAATGTGATAAAAGAAATAGTAAAAAAGGAAACTAATGGGAATTATGAGCCTAAAATAAGCAAAAATTGGGTATTGGGTTAATATTTTAAAATTTGGATATGGTATTGACTTGGAAGATAAATAATTAATGGGTTAATCCTAAATCTGTTTTTCTATAATAAAGCACCAGACATTAATATATTTTTTTAACTCTTGATACATAAGGATTATTTAAACTCTTGATACATAAGGATTATTTAAATTATGTATTTTGGTTTTGTTTAAAATAAAAGTTTTACCTTAATTCTAATTCAGGTATTGTGTTTTAGTAAAAAAAAAGATTATAATAAGAATTAAGCAAATCAAGAGGCTATTTTATATGGAAAAAACACTATTTATCGTAGCAGGTGCAAACGGAAGTGGTAAAACTACATTTGCTAAAGAGTTCTGTAAAGAAAATAATCTTGAATTTTTAAACACTGATGAAATAGCAAAACACTGTAAAAGCG
>JALVKE010000287.1 GCA_027028005.1 Persephonella sp.
GGGTGGTACTTCCGAGGTTCTCCCCCCTTGACCGCCCGGAGACGCTTAAGGTTGAGGCTCCGGCTTGGGCCTACGAGAAGGTTAAGGAGGGGATGTTGGGGGTGGTGGAGGAGGGTACGGCCGCCCTCTCCCGGATCCCCGGCTTCAGGTACGGAGGTAAGACCGGTACTGCCCAGAATCCCCACGGGGACGACCACTCCCTCTTCATCGCCTTCGCCCCCTACGATGACCCCACCTTCGCCGTGGCGGTCGTGGTTGAAAACGCCGGACACGGTAGCTCCGCCGCCGCCCCGATAGCGGCCATGCTCATAAGGAGATGGTTCGGCCTAAAGGCCTTACCCCTTTACTACGCTTGGCAACTGGCACCGAAGGTGAAGGAGAGGGATACGATAGACCGCCTCAAGCTCCTTGACGAGATAGAGGGGGAGATGTGAGAATAGTAAATTATTTTACCATAAATTGGGTACTTATAATTTTAGACTTATTAACAATCACCTCATAATTTACCTTTATGCGACGATCTATCCTTGGTGGTTTTATAATTCTACCATCAGGTAGATATAAAGTATCTTTGTGTATAAGTAAAAATTTACCATCCATATCTAGGCATTTATCAATAGAATTAAAACATTTGGAATTAGAAAATCTACTTTTCTGCAAAATTTTGACTACGCCTTGATCTGTTATCCTAACTATACAACTATCCTTATGCAAAATTTTTACAATAATTACTTCTTTTTCATTATTATCTTCACCACATTTTACATGATAACTTCTGACGCTGAATGATTCATCTTCGCTGCTTTGATCCTGATCATCAATAGGAAATTCTTCAATAGTATCTCCTATCTTTACAAACCACCTATTATCCTTTTTGTAATGCATAATTTTAATGTCACTATCGGCTACATAATGAACCTCTACATTATCATATGGGCCGGATAAATTATTGCGGTAATATAGATAATAAACCCCGGTTTCATCTTTCAATTTATAAAAATCATTTTCAGGATAATGATAAATCTCACTATAGGGGCCTAATAGCTTGCCATAATGATACAAATAGTACTTACCTTCCTCATCCCTATATTCATAAACATCCAATCCTTCTATGGATTTAAAATCAGTATATGGCATAAGCTTGGAATTCCAATAAATCATTTTATTTCCATAGCCTCCTTCATTATAGTACAAGACATAATCTTTATCGTTCATAATTACATCTGCAAAAGTATAATATATCCACTGTGCTTCAATAATTTGAGGCTGTCTATTCTCATCTAACGTTAAAAAATATCCTGGTTTATATGCCATAGACCTAATTACAAAAAATCTTTTATTCGTAAACGCCCAATCGATTCTAATCATATAATCTAAATCAAATTCATACCAATCTTTATTAAAGTACACTTTAACCTTATTATCTGTTTTAATCACTATTATCCAATTATAAGGTCCATAATGCACAATTATCTGCTCATATTTACCTTCATTTTCCCTCTCGCTGTCTATATCTCTTAATAGAATATCTTTAATTTTACCTTCTAATTCCATCTTATTACCTGTATGAATATCTAAAATATATAAATCCGATTTTTCTTTTACAATAAGATATGATCCTTTGTAATTTTCCAAAAATTTAATTATATCATCAAAATGCCCATACTTATCACCTGTGCAAACATTTAAAATATACAAATTTGATTCCTCCTTTATAATGAGATACAATTCATCATAGTTGAATTTCAGAGCTTTAATTATATCATTAAAGGGACCGTAGAGAGGGTATTTACCGCTTTCATGAATGTAGTAAATTTGTCCTCTTTTTCTCATTATGAATCCTTCAAAATCTTTTGCATACGATACTTCCGCATAGGGACCATATTTGTGGCCATTTAACCATAAATATTTTGCAAAATCCTTTTCAAAAATAAACCAATACCGCGTATAATTATAAATATCATCATAAGGACCATTGATTGTATCATTTATTATTATAAATGTATATCCGTCTTTTAAGTATATTATTGGATCAAAATTAATGATATTGTCAACCGGGAAAATTCTATTTTGATACATAAGGAAATTCTGATCATTAATTCCAAAAAATACGTAATTCTCAGTATATTTAAAAACCTTATCTATAGGCCCATATATATCATCTTCTCCATTTATTAGGATATAGTATTTATTTTTCCTCTCCACTAATGAGTACTTATCCCCTATATATTCTATTTTATCAAAAGGTCCCCATTCCATCCCGTTGTATAACAAAAACCATCCGCTTCCTTCTTCATATTGAACCGTTATAGATTGCATAGGTGGCTATTATATACTCGGACCCCGTTGAGGTTGACCTTAACCCTTTTCAGCCCTATAATACCATCTCGGCGATGAAAATTGTAAGCGGGAAATATCTGCGACGTGCTGTAATAACAAGCATAGGGAAGGGAGAATTTGATTTAGACTTTGTGGGATGTATGCACGACAATAAGGGTGGGTTTTTTATGAAGATGCATGGGGAAAAGGAGGATATAAAGGACTTTCTAA
>JALVKE010000288.1 GCA_027028005.1 Persephonella sp.
AATCCATTACTGCAAGAACTACTTCCCTATCGTATATTTTTCCATTAGCTATTACAATTGCATCTTTAAGACCTGTTTTTTCCTGAGCCTGTTTTATTCTATCTTTATACTTTTTTGTATCCTTAAAATTCAAAATATCTACAGGGGATATTTTAGGAAAGAGATCATATGAATATATTTCATCTAATATAGACTCTACTCTCTCCTGAGCAGTCATACGAAAGTTATATCCACAGTGAGGACATATTTTTAAGTTCTTTTTTAAATCTTCGCTATATAAAAGAGTTTTACATTTTTCACACTTTATCCATTCACCTTTTTCAATGGTAAGCTTTTTTTGTCCTTTAAATTTTCCTAAAAGATCCTTTAGTCCCATCTATACCTCCAACCATGCAAAAGTTAAAATTCTTTCGTTAATATTACCTCTTCTATACGAATAAAAATTTATATTACATATAGTGCATTTTGAAAAATCAATAATATGATTTACTCCTCTGTCTTTTAATTTACCTTTTGCTACTTCTTGCAGGGAAAATTTAAAACCTTTTTCATCTTTTTTTAGATATCTCTTATTAAGTTCAATTCCATATTTTTTTGCATTCTCTAAAAAATCTTCCTGAACATAATAACAACAATCTTTAGCTGAGGGTCCTATAAAACAAAAAACGTTATCTTTTCTCTCAAAAAGATCAACACCTTTTTCTAAAATACCTTCAAAAAGACCTTTCCATCCTGCATGAATAACAACAAGGGTTTTACTATCTGTTAGAACAATAGGCATACAATCAGCTGTTAAAACACCTAAAGGCATATTTTTTTTATTTGTATAAAGTCCATCTGCTTCTTCTCTGTTGTATTCTTCTGCTGATAAGATATTTGTTGTATGTTTTTGTATTGGAATAAGAACATTATCAAATCTAAATGTTTTTAATACTTTTTCTCTTTTATCTAAATCTCTCATATTTCCATCAGAATGCTCTGTATATACTATACGAAGTTTTCCTATAGATATATGCTTCATGATTTTACCTTTTAGAATTTTTAAGAAGAAATATTATAAGTATTATTGATAAAAAGGGAAATTTTTGTGAGAAAAAACAGAAGCTGTTTTAGTGTAATTTGTTTAGGAATAAAAGAGAGACTTCCCTACATTCCGGGAAGTCTTGGTATCTTACCTAGTTTAGAGAGCTTGTAATACAATCCCCAAGCTTTCTTCATCCAGTGGCCTACAATAGGTAAAGGAATTAAAAGAGCATGCTTATCAGATCTATAAGCTAATGCTCCTCCATTTCCTGTATCCATTAAACACATAATATTGATATGAGGTTTATAGCTTTCGATCTTACCTTCTTTTAAGCCTTCTTTAACAGCTATATTGTGTGCTGTAACTCTTCCCATAACTTCTGCCAAATGACCCTGTTTTGCTCTCCAATCAGGACCTTCTATAGATGCAACATCTCCCACAGCATATATATTTTCAAATCCTTCAACCTGACAGCTGTCTTCTATCTTTAAAAATCCCGCTTCTGTTTTTGGAAGATCTGAATTTTTTATTACAGGATGACCATCTCCAGCAGGTGTGAATACTGTAAGATCTGATTTTATTTTTGTTCCATCTTCTAAAATAACCCCATCTTCAACAAACTCTTTTATTTTTTTGCCTGTTATCTTCTCTATATTCATTTTTCTAAACATGGTATCCATCATCTTTAAAGCAGTTTCTCCAAGTCTAGCACCAGGTTTTTGCATTGGAGCAAAGAAAGTGATATCAAAGTTTGGCCTCAATCCTAGTTTAGTTAGATAGTTATGAACATTAAACATAACTTCAAAAACAGGTCCTCCTCTAACAGCTTCTGGAGCTTTTGGATTACCACCAAAACCAAAAGCTAACTTTCCATATCCTCTATCAATTAACTGCTCTAATCTTTTTCTTATCTCTAAAGCTTCTTCTGGAGAACCACATATAGATAGAGTATGCTCTATTCCTTTATGTTTTAATTTTGTCTGACCTAAGGCTATTACTAAGTAATCAAAATCTGTTTTTTCACCAAGATTTTCAAGAACTACCTTTTTTTCCGAGGCAGATATAGAAACAACTCTATCTTTTATAAATTTAAATTTGTGAGCCCGTGCAACTTCTATTAAAGGAATAGTAACATCTGAAAGATTTACTTCTCCTGTTGGTATCCATATAGATATAGGATATATATATACAAAATCTTTATCTGAAACTAATTCAACATTAAATCCCTCTTTTCTTAAAGCTATAGCTGCCTCAACGCCTCCTATACCACCACCTAAAACAAGAACCTTTTTCATTTCCTAACCTCCATTAAAATAATTCTCTACAAATGTATCTATATCTTTTTCCTTTGTTAAAACGAGAGGAACACCTATCTTCTCAAGGTTTCTTTTAAAACCTTCTCCACAACTTCTTGTTACAAAGAGATCAACCCCTTTTAAAAATGCCCATAACTCATCCTTATGTTTTGGAGTTCCCTTTTCCTTCTGCAGTGGAGAGGTTCCAAAAATCATCTTTTCATCTGGTGCATTTCTACTTTCTGTAATTTCTTTGGGAAGACGCCCTTCTCCCTTTTCATGATGTTTTAAAACATTTGGGATAACTTCTCTTTGAGATATTTTATTATCCTCTACTGTTACTACAACAATATATTCAGCTCTACCAGGATGACCCCATATATGAACTCCATCCTTTGATGGAAAGGCAATTCTCATCTTTACACCTCTTTGGTTAGTATATACTAACCAAAATATAATAAGATCATAGCTCCTGTCAAGGAACCCAAAAAGATTATCCTTTAGGAACCAATGTAAAAAGCATATTTCTACCTTCTTTTTTTGGTGGCTTTTCAACTTTTGCTATATCTGAAACATCATTTATTATTCTTTGAGCAAGTTTTTCCCCTATTTCTGGATGAACATTCTCTCTTCCTCTAAACCATATCCAAACTTTAACCTTATCTCCATGTTCTATAAATTCCCTTATATGCTTTACTTTAGTTTGATAGTCATGGTCTTCTATTTTTATTCTAAACTTAATCTCTTTAATATTTTGCATCTTCTGACGTTGCTTCTTTCTTGCCTCTTTTTCTTTTTTCTGCTGTTCAAATTTATACTTTCCATAATCCATTATTTTGCAAACTGGGGGTTTTGCATTTGGAGAAATTTCTACAAGATCTAACTCCTTCTCCTCTGCTAACCTTAAAGCTTCCTCAATAGGTACTACACCAAGATTTTGACCATTTTCATCAATTAAACGGCATTCTCTAACTCTAATCTGTCTGTTAATTCTTAACTCCTGAATGGCTAATTTACCTCCATCTTTATTTTAAAATTATTATAAATCTTTGTGTGTTTTTTATATTGATCATTTTCCTTTGGGAAATCAAGTCTAAAATGGGTTCCTCTACTTTCTTTTCTATTTAAAGCGGAAAGAACTACTGCTTTTGCTAGATAAACAAGATCTAAAAGATATCTTACATTTTTATAGGAGTATAACTGATTTTCTAGTCTCTGAATTTTACTGAGTGCTTCTTTTAACGGTTTTTCCTCCCTTATTAATCCTACACTATCCCACATAATATCTTTTAACTGTTGTAATATGAAATCTTTTTTTTGCAAAATCTCAGTTCTCTTTATAATATTCTTTTCGTTAAAACGTTTATCTACCTTAGTATACATGTTATACAAGTAAACACTATAAGATGTCTTATAACCAAAAACTATACACTCAAGAAGAGAGTTACTTGCAAGTCTGTTTGCACCATGAATTCCTGTACAGGATATTTCTCCAACTGAAAAGATACCCTCTATATTTGTCTTTCCATTAGGTTTTGCTTCTATTCCTCCTATTGAATAGTGAGCAGCTGGACTAACTGGTATAAGATTTTTATTTTCAAGACCTGCTTCTTTAAGCATTTTATATATAGATGGAAATCTCTCTTTAAAATTAATCCCTTTCTCTTTTAATGGAGATATATCTAAAAAAACTTTTCTTCCCTGTTTATACTGCATGTATATAGCTCTAGCAACCTCATCTCTAGGTTTCAGCTCATCAACAAATCTTTCCCCTTTATCATTTACAAGTATTGCTCCTTCTCCTCTAACAGCTTCAGAGATAAGATACGCAGGGTAATCTGGCAGGTTCAAAGCTGTAGGATGAAACTGAACAAACTCTAAATCTTTCAGTACAGCACCAGCTCTAAAAGCTATTGAAAGAACATCTCCACCTACTTTATATGCTGATGTATTTCTTTTGTATAAAGGAGAATATCCTCCTGTTGCTAAAACAAGAGATTTACTTCGGATAAATCTTTTTTCTGTATTATTTGATACTATAATACCTTTAAAAACGTTATCCTCTACCAAAATTTCCTCAAGATAAAAACAAGTATCTAATTTTATATTTCTTTTATTTATCTCTTGATACAGGGTTTTTCCAATTGCTGATCCTGTTCTATCCTTTACATGTAAAACTCTTCTTTTTGAATGTGCTGCCTCTTTTGTTAGTAAAGGTAAGCCATTTTTATCTTTATCAAATGGAACACCTATGGTTATTAAATCAACAACTCTTTCTAAACCTTCTTCAACAAGAACTCTCACATTTTTTTCTATACATAATCCTTTTCCTGCTTTTACAGTGTCTATAAAATGAAGCTCAGGAGTATCATCTTTTCCAATGGCTGCAGCAATACCTCCTTGAGCCAAAAAGGAGTTAGATATATCTGGTTCTTTTTTTGAGATAATTAGTGGTTTTATTCCAAGATTTGAAAGTTGCAGAGCAGTTGAAAGTCCCGCAACTCCTGCTCCTATAATAACAGTATCAACAGTTTCTTCAGGTAAAATATTTGTATCAAATTCTGTTAAATATCTTTCCATTAAGCAGTTCTTTTAAGAGCTTTTTCCTTAAACACTTTAAGTAAAACTTCTGTTAACTTTTCAGGATTGTGTCTAGCATATGATCCTTTATCTAAAAGATCTTCAGCATATACAGTAATACCCATTCTAGATATATTTCCAGCATCAGCCACAACAGGCTCTGCATTCTCTTTCATATATCTTCTTAAAACCTCATCTGGCGGAATGGTTGTATTTATAATAGCAGCATTTATAAACGGCTGTCCAACAATTTTATGAAGGGCTTTTATATGATCAGAAGCAGAAAATCCATCTGTTTCGCCGTATTGAGTCATAACGTTACACACATAAACTTTATAAGCATCTGAATTTTTTATAGCCTCTTTAATATCTTCAACAAGAAGATTAGGAATTATACTTGTAAAGAGGCTTCCAGGTCCTAATATAATAAAATCTGCATCAAGGATTTTATTAATAGCATCTTCGGGAGCTTTCACATCTGAAGGTTCCATCCATATATCTTTTATCTTACCTTTTAACTGTTTTCCATACTCTGTTATCTGAGTTTCGCCCTTTATTACCTTACCATCTGTAAACTCAGCAACAATATCAACCATTTCATCAGTAGAGGGGATAATCTTTCCTTTTATATTTAAAATCTTAGAGGTAATCTCTATAGCATCTAAAAAATCCCCTTTTACCTTTGTTAAAACAGTTAAAAATAGATTTCCAAAACTATGTCCTTTTAAACCTTCTCCATTTGAAAACCTATACTGAAAAACTTTAGCTAAAATATCCTCATCCTCAGCAAGAGCAACAATACAGTTTCTAATATCCCCAGGAGCAGGGATCTGCATTTCCTCTCTTAATCTTCCTGAACTCCCCCCATTATCTGCAACGGTAACAATTGCAGATAAATCAGCTATTGTCGCCGGTACTAAATGCTTAATCCCCCTTAAAAGAGAAGATAAACCTGTTCCTCCACCAATTGTTACAACTTTCATTTTTTCCTCTCCTTTTTAGATTTATTTCATCCTCCCCTAAATTTCAGGAATTTTACTATATTTTCTCTATTAATTTCAGATATTATACCTTTTTCTGTAATTATAGCAGTTATACTTTCTGCAGGTGTTATATCAAAACTGTAGTTTAGTGCTTTTGTCCTTTCTGGGGCTATATCACATCCTCCACATTTTTTTACCTCATCTTCGCTTCTTATCTCTATAGGAATATCCTCTCCTTTTTCTGTTTCCAAATCAAAAGTTGAGGTAGGAGCTGCTATATAAAAAGGAATATTATGTTCTTTTGCTAAAACAGATAAAGAGTAAGTCCCTATTTTGTTGGCAACGTCTCCATTTTTTGTTATTCTATCAGCTCCAACAATAATAACGTCAATTAATCCTTTTTTCATCAAAAAACCTGCAGAGTTATCAGTAATAAGATAATGTGGTATACCCTCTTCTTGCAACTCCCAGGCTGTAAGCCTTGCCCCTTGCAGATAAGGTCTTGTTTCATCCACATAAACAGTTATATCCTTTCCTTCTTCATAGGCACTTCTTATCACTCCTAAAGCTGTTCCCCATCCAGATGTGGCAAGAGCTCCAGTATTACAGTGAGTTAGAATATTTGCTTTTTCAGGTATTAAAACCTGACCGTATCCACCAATTGACTTATTTGCATGATAATCTTCTAATTCTATCTTCTCTGCCTCTTTAAAAAGAAGTTTTACTAATTCTTCTTTACTCTTTTCATTTAACCATTTTTGATACTTTTTCCACATTCTATCAAGAGCCCAAAAAAGATTAACAGCTGTAGGCCTAGTATTTTTTAATGTTTCCAAAATTTCTTGTGCTTTTTCTAAAGGAAGATTCTTATCAACAATCTCTTTAACACCTATGGCAAATCCATATGCTCCCACAATTCCTATTAATGGTGCCCCTCTTACAATCATATCTTTTATTGCTTTAGCCACATCTTCGTACGTTGAGAGTTCTACCCATTCTACCTCTTTAGGTAGTTTAAGTTGGTTTATAACATAAAGTTTATAATCCTTAAGCTCCAAAGGTTTAATATCTTTTAGTTTTCTCAATACATCCTCCTTATAGCTATGTATAAATTTCAATCTAAGAATTATAAATTAACAAAAAAATATAAGTCAGTGTTTAATAAATAGTATAAATTTCTAAGATCTATAAAAGATGATAAAAAAAGTTGTTTAGTTACTGTCTTATTTAGCAAATAAGATAAAAAATCTAAAACCTATATATCTAGTGTTAAGGAAATTTCTGATCTTAATCAAAATCTTGTATAAATTTTCTTTTTTGGTGGGAAAAACTCTATTCTTACAATATCTTTAGTTCTAGGGTCTTGCCTATAAACGCACCATATACCTTCATCTATTCCCGCCCATAAAAATTTTGTAAATCTTTTCAGATCTGAAGAAACAGGAACAACATCACAAAGATTTTTCTTAAACTCTTTATTTTTCTTTACAACATACGTATATTTGTATCTAGCCATACTCCCTCCTTTGTTTATTTGTTAAATTTTATTGAATGTATT
>JALVKE010000289.1 GCA_027028005.1 Persephonella sp.
CTTTTTAATTTATCAAACATAGACTTTAGCATAGGCAAAACTCCTTATATATTTTTTATCTATTATAAAGAAAAAGTTATCTATAGCCGATAAAACATAATAAAATTATAAAAATTTTCAATATTTGGAGAACAGGATGAGAAAATTTATATTAACAACTATTTTTCTAGCTGGAAATTTATTAACAGCAAATGCAAGTATAACTGTAACTGAACTTTTAGATGAAGCACAAAATTCTATGAAATCTGCATTTGAAAGTGGTTGTCCTGAATTATCTCCTTATGAGTATGCAAAAGCTGAAACTTACTATAAAATAGCTAATGAGGAAACATCCAAAATAAATCTTCTTGCAGGAAAAGCTGCAGCTTTAAAGTCAATAGACTGGGCATTAAAAGCTATAGCAAAAAGATATGGAGAAGAGACAGAAACAAATCTAAAAGTACCTTTCCGTTCTTTAAACATACATTATCAGGTTAAGATAAAAGAAAAAAAGATAAATCCTGCTGAAGCAAGAATATTCACAGAATTTGAGCTTTTAAAAGATAAGATAGAAGATCTTTATTCTAAGCATGTATTAGAGTGTTCCCCTAAAAACATAGCAAAAGCAGAAACATATTTAGAAGTTGTTGGTGGAATAAAGTTTGTAGATCCAGATACAGGAATAGAAAAAAAGGTAAAATTAACAAGAATTGATCAGATCATTTTTTTGAACAAAGCAAAAAAGTTTATAGCACTAGCAAGAAAAGATGTTTTTTCTGATAATGATAAAGATGGTGTTCCTTGCTATATGGAAGTTGAGCAAGGAACAAATCCTAATATTTCAGATATTAAAAAAGAAAGAAAAGAAATTAAACATGTAAAAAAAGCTAAACATGTATTTATAGAAAAAGAAAAGCCTCTTAAAGTACAAGCGAGAATTCATTTTGACTTTAATAAGTACAATATAAAGAGAGAGTATCTTCCATATTTAAATGTTATTGCTAGATATCTTAAAACCCATGAAGAGTTAAAAGTAAAGATCATAGGGTATACAGATAATATAGGAAGCAAAGCTTACAATGATAAACTTGCCTATAAGAGAGCAAAGGTAGTTAAAGACTACCTTGTTAAGATGGGTATTCCTGCATCAAGGATAGAGATTGTTGGTAGAGGAAAAGAAGGGTATCTTTTTGACAATAAAAATTGGCTAAATAGATTTACCAATAGAAGAGCTGAATTCTTTGTTATGGAAGTATCAACAAAAAAAGGTAAATAATGGCATCTGGAAAAACCCACGACATAATAAACTTAACAGCTTTTCCCTTTTTTGCTTACTATCTTAAGCCTGAGAGTTTCTCAGGCTTTTTTATAGGATATATGTCAGGAACTTTTTTCCTGTCTCCTGATAATGATATCTTTCATTCTAAGCCAAATAAAAGATGGAAGTTTTTAAGGTTTATATGGAAACCTTACACAAAGATATTTTCCCACAGAGGAATATCTCATATACCTGTTATTGGTATGATGATTAAACTTCTTTATCTTCTAGTTTTTTTCCTTTTAGTCTTAACGTTTATATTCGTTCCTCTTTTTTTTCTGAAGGAATATTTAAATATTAACTTTGTGGAATTAAATATAAATCTTGAAGATATCTTAGATATAAACAATATAATCTATTTACTAAAAGCTCCCTTCTTTGTGTCTTTCTTAATAGGTCTCTTTCTATCTGAATTTGTTCATATTGCAACAGATATTATTTTTTCAAGCATAAAAAAATTAAGGAAAGCCTTTTAATAAGGCAGGTTTTCCCTGCCTTAGAGGTCAGCAAACATATCTAAAAACCACTGGGGATATGGTCTTTCAGGAACAGTTATCTCATCTAAATACTCGACATCCTCCTGAGATAGATCCCAGTTTACACAACCAAGGTTATCTTTTAGTTGATCTAAATTCCTTGCTCCAATAATTATTGAACTTATAAAAGGCTTTGCTTTTATCCAGTTTAAAGCGACCTGTGCCACAGAAGCATCATACTTTTCAGCTAATTTTCTAAGTTCATCTAAAAGAAAGTATCCTTTTTCAAAATCAAACCTTAAAAAAGGTCTTTCCATCCTTGCATATCTACTGTCTTCAGGTGGAGGATTTTCCCTTGAATACTTTCCAGATAAAAAACCTCCAGCTAATGGGCTCCAAGCCAATATCCCTAAACCTAAATCCTCACATGCAGGGACAACCTCAAACTCTATATCTCTTCCTAAAAGGGAGTAGTACATCTGAGCAGAAATGAATCTTGAGTATCCTTTTTTTTCCTGTAGCATTACTGATTTTGCTATCTGCCAGCCTGCAAAATCAGATATACCAATGTATCTTACTTTTCCTATCCTTACTAAATCATTTAATGCCTCAACTGTCTCTTCAATAGGGGTATGATTATCCCACCAGTGAACCTGATATAGATCTATATAGTCTCTTCCAAGTCTCTTTAGAGAGGCATCTACAGACTTAAATATATGATATCTAGACAAACCTCTATCGTTAGGATCTTCTGACATTGCTCCTCTTACCTTTGTTGCAATAATAACATCATTTTTCTTTTTCCCTAAAGCTTTTCCTAAAAGTTCTTCACTCTCTCCAAAAGCATATATATCAGCAGTATCGAAAAAGTTAATTCCTTGATCTAAAGCATAATTAACAACTCTTTGAATTTCAGAAAAATCCATCCTTCCTGCAGAACGCCAACCTTTTTCTGTAAATGTCATAGCCCCAAGGCATATAACAGATACCTTTAAACCGCTTTTCCCCAGGTTTCTATATTCCATCTACCTCTCCTTTAGCAGAAATTTTAGCTTTAAATAGTTTTATTTTTGTTAGTTTATCACAGGATAGGGATATTTGAGATAAAGGAATAAATAATCTCAGCTAGTAAAAGAATAAGATTATTTGAAGTTAAATCTGTAGCGATTAAAGTATAAAAAGTTTAATCATGAAAGTATAACTTGGCTTTTTTCAGCTGATTAGAGGCTTCTTCTAGTTTTTCTAAAAACTGATCTAGATGTTCTTCAAAGATTATAAGGCGATCTTTTCTCTCTTTTCCTTTTATTGTTTGAACTTCTGAGATTATGAGATAAAAACCATTTGATGAGCTTTTTACATCAAAAAAATATGTTCTCCTACCAGCTTTAAAGCTGGTGGAGAACAGAGACTTTTTTGACATTACTTTTTCCTTTTTCTTCTTTCTATTCTGTTTTTGTACTTAATAGCTTTCTTCTTCTTTTTAGGTTTTTCCTCTGCTTCTACGTTTGTTTGTGCCTTTTCTAAAGTTTTTTCAGCTTCTTTTTCTAATCTCTCCTGCTGTTCCTGAACCTGTTCTTCAGAGAATATTTCAACCTTAAACAGATACTCAGCAGAGTTTTGCTTTAGCTTAAACATCATATCTTCAAACAGAGCAAATGCCTCTTTTTTATACTCAACAAGAGGATCCCTTTGAGCATATCCCCTTAGGTAAACGCTTTCTCTAAGTCTATCTAGGATATGAAGGTGTTCCTTCCATAGCTGATCTAAAACCTGTAGGATAATATACCTTTCAAATTCTCTCATCACACCGGAGCCAATTCTATTCTCCTTAGCATCATAAGCCTTAAAGATCTCCTCTAGAATGTAATCTTCTAGCTCCTTTCTATCCCATTCTTTTTCTCTATCTATCTTTATTTCAATTCCAAGCCACTCTTTAAAGGATTTTTCAAGTTCTTCTAAGTCCCATTTTTCCTGATACTCTTCAGCAGGAGCATACTTATCTATGTAATATAAAGCAACCTCTTCAATCCATCTTCTTACATCCTCTTTTATGTTTGCTCCCTCAACAATATCTTTTCTAAGAGCATATATAACCTGTCTTTGTTTGTTCATTACATCGTCAAACTCAAGAAGTCTTTTTCTTATCTGGAAGTTTTGGGCTTCAACTCTCTTTTGAGCATTTTCTATAGCTTTTGTTACCATTCCACTTTCAATTGGTTCTCCGTCTGGAATTCTCATTCTTTCCATAAGAGCTTTAAGTTTATCACCACCGAAAAGTCTTAAAAGATCATCCTCAAGAGAAAGATAAAATCTTGAAGAACCTGGATCTCCCTGTCTTCCTGCTCTACCTCTCAGCTGGTTATCTATTCTTCTAGACTCGTGTCTTTCTGTTCCTATTACAGCAAGTCCTCCAAGTTCTATAACTTTTTTCTTCTCTTCGGAAGTTATCTTTTGAGCTTCTTTTAAAGCTTCTTTATACTCCTCTTCAGTAGCTGTTTCCGGTGTTTTTCCTTTTTTCTTTAAAATCTCTTTAGCTAGATATTCAGGGTTACCACCAAGAAGAATATCTGTTCCCCTACCTGCCATATTTGTTGCAATGGTAACAGCTCCTAATCTACCTGCCTGAGCGATGATTTCAGCCTCTTTCTCGTGATGTTTTGCGTTTAGTACGTGGTGTTTTATCCCTCTTTTCTTAAGGAGAGCTGAAAGATGTTCAGATGTTTCAATAGAAGCTGTTCCAACAAGAACAGGTCTTCCCTGTTTGTGTAGTTCTTCTATCTCTTTTATAGCAGCTTCATACTTTTCTTTCTTTGTTTTATAAACAAGATCTGGATAATCTTTTCTTATTATTGGTTTGTTTGTAGGAATAACAAGAACATCAAGGCCGTAAATCTCTTTAAACTCCTCTGCTTCTGTTTCAGCTGTTCCTGTCATACCTGCTAGTTTTTCATACATTCTAAAGTAGTTCTGGTATGTGATAGAAGCTAATGTCTGGTTTTCAGCCTCTATTTTTACTCCTTCTTTTGCTTCTATTGCCTGATGAAGACCGTCAGACCATCTTCTTCCTGGCATAAGCCTTCCTGTAAACTCATCAACAATAATAACTTCTCCATCTTTTACAACATAATCAACATCTCTATGAAATAGTGTATTTGCTCTGAGAGACTGATTTATTGCATGAAGAATTTCTATATTTCTTGGGTCAAAAAGGTTGTCTATATTGAAATATTTTTCAGCTTTTTCGACACCTTTATCTGTTAAAACAGCTGTTTTATTCTTTTCATCAACTTCGTAGTCTTCATCTTTTACAAGGGTTTTTACAAAAGCGTCTGCTGTGTAGTATATGGATACATCTTCATCTGAAGGACCAGAGATAATAAGAGGTGTTCTAGCCTCATCTATAAGGATAGAGTCGACCTCGTCAACAATAGCAAAGTGATGACCCTTAACCTGAACTATCTGCTCTTTTGAGAAAACCATATTGTCCCTTAGATAATCAAATCCAAACTCATTGTTTGTTCCGTATGTTATATCTGCTTCATATGCCTTTCTTCTTTCTGTATCTACTGCGTGGGTGAAGAAATTTTTCCTAGCTTCAATGTTGTATTTCTCATCTGGAAGAAGTTTTTCAAAAAATCCTTGAGGCCATACCCTCATATCCTTCTCTATTGCTTCCTTAAACTTCTCCTCATCAACCCATTCAACAAGGAAAGACTGCTGATTAGTGTTTATTACTCCAACATCAAGTCCTAAAAACTTGTATATAGCACCCATCCATACAGCATCTCTTTTTGCTAGGTAGTCGTTTACTGTAACAAGATGAACTCCCTTTCCTGTAAGAGCATTTAGATATATAGCAATAGATGCAACTAGTGTTTTACCTTCCCCTGTTTTCATCTCAGCTACAGTTCCTTTATGGAGAGCCATAGCACCTATCAGCTGAACATCAAAAGGTCTAAGCCCTAACGTTCTTTTAGCAGCTTCTCTAACAAGGGCAAAAGCCTCAGGGAGAATATCAACCATCTCTCCTCTTGTTATTGCATCTCTAAGCTCAGGATCAGACTGAACCTTCTCTTTCAGCTGCAGACTTTTTTCTCTAATCTCTTTGTTTGAAAGACTGTCAAACTCCTTCTCAAGCTGGTTTATTTTATCTACTATAGGTTTTAACTTCTTTATCTCTCTTTCATTTTTTGTTCCAAATATCTTTTTTGCTAGAAAACCTATCATATGAAATATTTACCTCCCTTTTGGTAAGTTAAATCTATTATATACCTTGAATTTTAATCCTGTTTTCCCTTTTTGCAAAAATAGATTACATGAAGAAAATGAAAATCAAATGAAAGGAAACTACTTTTCTGAACTTTCTTTTTTATTTTCTTTTTTAAAGATCATATCGTAAAGATTTAGAGCTGAAACCCATACAATAACAGCTCCTGCTATGACAGGAAGCCCACTTTGAAGTAACTTTGCAACCATTAGAGTACTGTCTTTTATACTAAAAGCTGAGATAACGCCCCCTATATTGTTAAATATCGCATACATACCAACAACTATTCCAAATACTAAAAGGATTTTTACAACCATCTCTCTCCTCTAGAAAATTTTTCTTCTTTAGCGTAAGGTTATTATAGATTATGAAATTAAAAAGGAGAAACAATGGCTATAAAAACTCCCTTTGTTGCTGTTGACGGCATTATTCAGCTTTTTGATGAAAATGATAATTTTAAAGGGATTGTTCTCATTGAAAGAAAAAATCCCCCACTGGGACTTGCTATTCCTGGAGGATTTGTGGAAGTAGGAGAGAAAGTGGAGAACGCTCTTGTAAGAGAGATGAAAGAAGAAACAGATCTTGATGTTGAGATAATAAGACTTCTTGGAGTTTACTCAGACCCAGATAGGGATCCTCGCTTTCATACAGTATCTGTAACCTTCGTATGCAAAGCTTATGGAAAGCCAAAGGCCCAAAGTGATGCGAAAGAGGTAAAAGTTTTTAAGATTGAAGAAATTCCTTTTGATAAACTTGTTTTTGACCATGCAAAAATACTAAAGGACTATATAAACAGATGAAAATAGAAGAAGCTTTAAGTAAAAAACCTTTCAGTATCGTTGGACACAGAGGAGCTAAAGGGGTAAAGCCTGAAAACACAATAGCTTCTATTAAGTATGCTATAGAAGTAGGAGTTGATATTGTTGAAGTAGATGTTAGAAAAACAAAGGATAATGTTCTTATTCTGCTTCACGATCCTGATTTTAAAAGATTAACAGGAGAGGAGATAAAACCTCAAGATGTTGATTTTTCGTATATAAGAGAGAACATTTCTATAGACGGTGAACCAGTTGCAACGTTAGATGAGGCTTTATCTACTGTAAATGGAAAAGTAGGACTGTTTATTGAAATAAAAGAGCCTGAAACAACTCCTGACGTCCTTGAGCTTGTTATAAAACATAATGCTATTCATTGGGTAGCTGTTATAAGCTTTTACGATGAGGCATTAATCCAAACAAAAGAGCTTTTACCTTCTATAAAAACAGGACTTATATATTTCAAACCCCCTGGAAGAATTTTTGAAGCAAAAAGGTTAGGTGCAGAAATTGTTCTTCCAAGCTGGAAGATAGCTACAGCA
>JALVKE010000290.1 GCA_027028005.1 Persephonella sp.
GTTCTTCTCTCTTTGAAAAAAGATATAGTATCATTTTATAAATACATTTTAAGATAATTTTTTTTAGGAGGCAAAATAAAGAAAAAATGGAATATGTGATAAATGAGAATTTCTATTACAAAAATAATGAACTTTTCTGTGAAGAAATTCCTATAAAAGATATAGCGAAAAAAGTTGGAACCCCTTTTTACGTTTACAGCAGAAAGGCTATAGAAGATAAGATAAAAGCTTATAGTGAAGCTTTTTCAGATTACGAAACTCTTATCTGCTATGCTGCAAAAGCTAATCCTAACCTTTCTATCTTAAAAATTTTTGAAAATGCAGACTTTGGATGTGACATAGTTTCAGGAGGGGAACTTTATAAAGCAAGAAAGGCAGGAATTCTTGCAAAAAAAATTGTTTATGCAGGGGTAGGTAAAACAGACTTTGAGATAGAGTTCGCTCTTAGGGAGAATATCCTCTCTTTCAATGTTGAGAGTGAGATGGAGTTAGATGTATTAAATGAACTAGCACAAAAAAATGATAAGAAGGCAAGGGTATCTATAAGGATAAATCCAAATGTTGATCCTAAAACTCATCCTTATATATCAACAGGTTTAAGAGAGAGTAAGTTTGGGATAGATATAGATAGGGCTTTAGATGTTTATAAAAAAGCTGTTTCTCTAGAGAATATAGAAGTTATTGGTATACACTGTCATATCGGCTCACAAATCATGGAGATAACTCCATATATGGAAGCGGTAGAAAAAACAGCTGATATGGTCTTTAAGCTAAAAAAAGAGGGTATTGAGCTTCAATATTTTGATATTGGTGGCGGGCTTGGAATAAGATATAAACCTGAAGATAACCCACCAACTCCTGAAGATTTAGCAAAAGGGATACTTCCTATTGTTTCGTCAACAGGTTTAAAACTTATCCTAGAGCCTGGACGTTCTTTAGTTGGTGAGGCTGGAGCTCTTATAACACAGGTTATTTTTACCAAGGATAAAGGAGATAAACATTTTATTATTGTTGATAGTGGTATGAATGATCTTTTAAGACCTGCTATGTATAAAGCATACCATCATATAGTTTCTTTAGAAAAAAAAGATAAAAAAGTTGTTGCTGATGTTGTGGGACCCATCTGTGAAACAGGAGACTTCTTTGCGTTAGATAGAGAAGTAGATGATGTTCAAAGAAAAGATTACCTTGCAATCATGAGTGCTGGTGCTTATGGTTCTTCTATGTCATCAAACTATAATGTTAGGCCAAGAGCTGCAGAAGTTCTTGTAGATGGTTCTAAGTTTTATGTTATAAGAGAAAGAGAAAACTATTCTTACTTAACAAAACCAGAAGAAGATGCAATAAAAGAAATATAAAGAGAGGAGCGAAAATAGATGAAAGTATTAGTTGTTGGAAATGGTGGAAGGGAACATGCATTAGCCTGGAAGATAAAACAGAGCCCCTTAGTAAAAAAACTGTATGTTGCTAGGGGAAATGCAGGTATATGGCAGATAGCTGAAAAAGTTGATATATCTCCAACAGATGTAGAAAAACTTGTTAAATTTGCAAAAGAAGAAGGAATAGATTTAACTGTTGTAGGTCCTGAGCAGCCTCTCTCAGAAGGAATTGTAGATGCTTTCGAAGAAGCAGGATTGAAGATATTTGGACACAGAAAAAATGCTGCTATTTTAGAGGCATCAAAGGTTTTTGCTAAAAACTTTATGAAAAAATATGGTATTCCAACAGCTTTTTATGAAACATTTGATAATGAAAAAGAGGCTATAGAGTTTGTTAAAAAGATGGGAACCCCTATTGTTATAAAGGCAGATGGTCTTGCAGCTGGAAAAGGGGTTATCATCGCAAATACAGAGGAAGAGGCTATTCAGACAATAAAAGATATGTTTGCAGGAAAGTTTGGAGAGGCTTCAAAAAGGATAGTTATTGAGGAGTTTCTAGAAGGAGAGGAAGCTTCTTACATAGCAATGGTAAAAGGAGAAAAACTCGTTCCTATGGCTACCTCTCAGGATCATAAAAGGGTTTATGACAACGATAAAGGTCCAAATACTGGTGGTATGGGAGCTTACTCTCCAACCCCTGTAATAACTCCTGAGATAGAAAAACAGATACTAGAAAAGATCATGTATCCAACATTAAAGGGAATGAAAGAAGAAGGTCGTGAGATGTGCGGTTTTCTATATGCAGGTCTTATGATAGGACCTAAAGGAATTAATGTTCTTGAGTTTAATGTTAGGATGGGGGATCCTGAAACTCAGCCCATTATGAGGAGATTAGAAACAGATCTTGTGGAACATATGTTAGATATACTTGAAGGGAATATAGATAACGTTCAGCCAAAATGGAGTAATAAGTGGGCTATAGGCGTTGTAATGGCATCAAAGGGATACCCTGGTCCATATGAAAAAGGAAAAGTTATAACAGGTATAGAAGAAGCAGAGAAAGATCCTGATGTAGTTGTGTTCCATTCGGGAACAGATATAAAAGATGGGAAACTTGTTACTGCTGGCGGTAGAGTTTTAACTGTTACAGCATTAGGAAACACACTTCCTGAGGCAAAAGAAAAGGTTTATAGAGCTATTGAAAAAATCCACTTTGAAGGAGCTCATTATAGAAAGGATATTGGAGATAAAGGTATAAGAATATTAAAAGAGCGAGGGGAAATCTAAAGGTTTCCCCTACTTTAATCTATACTTGTTAGGATCTACGTGATATTTCTTCAAAAGTTTTTGAAGAGATTGTCTTTCTATGTTTGCAAGTTGAGCAGCCTTTGATATATTACCTTGCGTCATTGTAAGAAGTGTTCCTAAATATTTTTGCATAAAGTTAAACAGAAATTTTTCCTTTGCTTTGTTGTAATCTAAGATAAAATCACTATCAATATTTTCCTCATCATTTATAACTTCACCACTTAGATGAAACACATCTATGTAACCATTATCTTCAGCTATAATACATGCTGCATTTATAACATTTTCAAGCTGTCTAACGTTACCTTCCCATTTTTGCTTCATTAAAACTTCTAAAGCTTCCTTTGTAAGCCCTTTTATCTTTTTACCGTAAGACTTACTAAACTTTTGAATAAAGTAGTTTGCAAGGAGAGGTATATCTTCTTTTCTTTCTCTTAATGGAGGTATTTTTATCTTTATAGCTTCAATTCTATAGTATAGATCTTCCCTAAACTTTCCTTCTTTGACCATCTGTTTAAGATCTCTGTTTGTAGCAGCTATTATTCTTACATCTACTTTTATAGGGTTTTCGTCCCCTATTCTTCTAATCTCTTTCTCCTGTAAAAATCTTAAAAACTTACTCTGTATTTCCAATGGAAGCTCGCCTATCTCATCTAAGAATAATGTTCCACCATTTGCTTTTTCTATAACCCCTTTCTCATCTCTATCTGCCCCGGTAAAAGCTCCTTTTTTGTATCCAAAAAACTCTGATTCCATAAGACTAGGCGTTATATTTGCACAGTTAATAGCTATAAATGGTTTGTCTTTTCTTGGAGAAAATTCATGTATAGCTCTAGCAAAAAGCTCCTTTCCTACTCCACTTTCTCCTGTTATAAGAACAGTTAGATCTGTTTGAGCTATCTTTTTTGCATACTCTAAAAGCTGTTTCATCTTTTGATTTTGGGTAAGTATAAAGTAAGGATTCTCTAAAGACTTAAGATGTTCTATCTCTTTTTTTAGTTTTTCATTTTCTTTAAGAAGTTTAGATTTTTCAACAGACTCTTCTATAAGATTCCAAAAAGATGGATCATAAAAATCAATAGGCTTTGAAAGATAGTGAAATGCTCCTTTTTTCATACAGGAAACAGCGTTATCTATTGTTCCATACGCTGTCATAACAATAAAACTTGTATGTTTGTTAAACTTTCTAAGTTCCTCTAAAAACTCTTCTCCTGACATCTGTGGCATTCTCATATCAGAAAGAATTAGATCAAAATCTCTCTCCTTAGCTAGTGTTAAAGCTTCTTGGGGATTACTTGTGGTTTCCACATAGTAACCTTCATCTTCTAAAACAAGGGAAAAAGAGTCAAGAATTTCCTCCTCATCATCTACAATAAGAATACTACCCTTATACTGGTTTTCCTCCATTCTGCCCCTCGTCTTTGTATAATGGAAATTTAATAATAAACTCTGTTCCCTTTCCCTCTTCACTGATAAAATCTATAGAACCTTTATAATCTTTTATAATCTTTTTAACTATGACTAATCCCAGTCCTGTTCCTTCTTTTTTAGTAGTGAAGAAAGGTTCAAATATTTTATCCTTTATATTCTCTGATATACCAACCCCTGTATCTTTTATATGTATATACACATATTTATCATCTTTATAAACTTTAACAAATATACTTCCTTCATCTTTTATAGCATCAACAGCATTCATAAAGATATTCGTAAAAACTCTCTGCAAAGATACTGGATCACAGAATATTAGTCCATCTTCTAGGTCTAACTCTAGAGAAATCCTTTTTTTAGCAGATGTTGGTATTGAAAACTCTGCAGACTCAAGGACAATATCTTTTATATTAACTACCTTTTCATCTTCATAGTTAGGATTAACATAGTTAATAAGTCTCTGGGTAATTTTTGTTGCCACATTTGCCTTTTTCTCTATCTTCTCAATGAGATCAACTAGCTTCTCATCCTTTATTCTCTTCTTTAAACTAAATGCGTATGCAAGAATAGAGGATAGAGGATTTTTAACATCGTGGGATAAACCGGCAACAATCCTACCTAACGCTATATGTTTTTCTGTTTCTAGCAGTTGTCTCTCTAGTTGAACAAAATCGGTTATATCTTCCATCAGTAAAACTATCTTTTCTTCATCTAAGGATAGTTTTACTGCTTTTATTCTATAAATTCTGTTGTTAATTTCTTTTGTTATCTCAAAAGATCTGTTTTCTTTTATAACTTCTAAAAGCTTATCTTTTATCTCTTTAAGGGATTGGTTAGCCTCAAATAGATCTCTATCTGTTTTGTTGAATATTTTCTCTAAAGCTTTATTTGCTGTTTCTATTTTTAGATCTTTGTTTAATACAGCTATGCCTATGTCTAATGTTTCAAACATTTTAGAGAGAATATTCTCTAAATAACCTATCTCTTTAAAGTAAAGGGTTTTTGCTATTGATATGGCAACAGAGTTTGCATATGTTCTTAAGTACTCTATCTCATTAGGAGATATAGGTGTTTTTTTATAGACCCCTAAAACACCTATTTTCCCTCTATCTGTATATAGAGGAATATAAACTCTTGTTTCATCCTTTGATATTTCCATCTCATCTATTTCAAAAATATCTTTCTCTAAAAATCTCTTTAGGTCTGGAAAGAAACCTGTTTTGTTATAAATAACTTTATCTTTATATAAAACAGCTGTAACAACTCCTGTGTAACCTAACTCTCTCAGTCCTTTTCCAACATTTTCAAGTATCTCCTCTACTTTTATAGGCTCTATAGTTTTATTACTTAACTTAAATATCTCTCTTAATCTTTTATAGGCTATGGAAAGTTCATTGTTTAGATCACTGTGCTGTTTATCTAGCTCTGCTTTAATAGCTCTATCTACAATATTCTTGTAAATATTTTTACTTCTCTCTACATAAATAATTAACTCACTTAATATCTCATAAATGAGAGTTATAGGAATAAGAGCATTTAGCAGATAAAAAATCTCTTTACTAAAGAAGAAACTTACAATGATAGAAATAACAAGTGGTATCCACACAAAATTATATTTATTTTTATATTCCCTAAAAAGAAGGAAAAAAGCAGAAATTGGTACTAAATATTTTATGTAGGGTAAATTTACAAATATATTTAATGTTGACGCAAAAGATATAAAAAGAAGCATTAAGAAAGAATAACTTTTGTAAAAGGAAGGCAGATCCCTATGTAGGAAAGCAAATAAACCTAAATATATAAAAGGAAAAAGATAATAAGTATTTTGGAAACCTATAACATCTAATATAATGCCAGCTAAAACAAATACTGTTGAGATAAGTATGTATACATAATCTGTAAGAGATTTATAGTCTTTTTTTATGTTAAACTTTACAACAAAAAAAACTAATAAAAAGATCGCCCAGGACACAGAAAATGTAATCATTTTTCTATATGTTTAATGTTTTTATTTTTAACTTATATTCATCATTATTTACTAATAGCTCCCCATATCCTATAACTTTTCCATTTATTAAAAGTTCAACAGGGAAAATGCTTCCCTCATCTAATATTATTTCGGAAGTTTCACCTAACTTATCAAGTTCCTGTAGAGAAATTTTTGTTTGAAAAATTTTGAGAACAATAGGTATTTCTATATTGTCAATACTATTATCTTCTAAATTTAAAGACGATTTTTTATTTTCGTATACTATAATTCCTGCTTCATAAAGCTGGTCTTCAAGTTCTACATCATATACATTAAAAGGTTTATCAATATCTACATCTTCATAGATATCAGTTTCTTTTATATCTTCATTAAAAACAGCTTTAAACAACTCCTCTCCCCATTTTGATCCTTCACTAAAAACCATAAGGACAAATAGATCATTTTTTATACATAAAGTATAGGTAGAACCTTTTATACAGTAATAATCTTTAAAATTCTGATTTTTTAAATATCCTCTATCAACAATAGATTTTACATACTTTGAAAGATTTTCTATAAGTTTTTCCTTCAGAATAACCCTCCTAAGATATATATCTTTTTTTTATATTTATTTTTTTTAAAGGTATTTCTGAGCCTTCTTTAAGTAAGTTTTTAGGAATGCTTACAGGCTCAGTTTCCATATTCACATTTACAAATGTAAATGTTTTCAACAATTTTATATTTTTCTTTCCAAGTGTTGTAGGATGACTAAATATAATAGGTTTGATTTCTATCAAATCAAGCAAGATTTCATCAAAAGATACGTATATGTTAACTTCTTTTCCTTCAATTTTTCCAAAGAATTGAATACATACATACTCTTCTTCATAAAAAACAGGTTTAGATAAAACAATTTTTTTCTTTTTTAAAGATAGATCTTCAAGGATTGATATAACTGTTTTTTCAAAAACTTTATCAATATTGAGTTGAATATTATCTTCTTTTTGCAAAGGAAAAGGGTTATTTTTTTGTAAAACTTCCTCTATACACTTAATAAAATATTCATCAGTAGATATGAAAAACCTATATTTTTCTTCTAAATCTAAACCTACGGAAAAAAGAGGTTTTTCTAATGGGATTTTGTTTTTTAGAATATTATATCCTTCTATAGAAAATTCTACAGGAAGATATTTAAGTAAATTTTCCCTAAACACCTTTTTTATTTTGTAGATAAAAATATTATATTTTTTATCTACTTTTTTCTTTGTAACTTCAGGAAGTTCCTGTTTAGATGGAATATCAT
>JALVKE010000291.1 GCA_027028005.1 Persephonella sp.
TGTAGAAACTGGTTTGCGGTTGGGAGAATTAGAGAAAAAACTTAAAGAAAAAGGATATTTTTTCCCACCTGACCCATCTTCCCGAGATTACTGCACTATTGGGGGAAACATAGGAACTAATGCTTCAGGTTCTCATTCTGTCAAATATGGAAACGTTAGTGATTACGTAGAAAGTCTTGAAGTAGTGCTTTTTAACGGGGAGAAAATAATCACTGGAAACAAAACATTGGAACAAGTAAATTCTTTACCAAAATAAAAAAAAAAAAAAATCTACAAAGAAATAATCGCTCTTCTCAATGAAAATGAGGAAATAAAGAAGCGAAAAATAATTACTTTTATTCTTGCTTTGTCGGATTTTCTCCAGGAATGGGGCAGATTAACATTTAGGGAGAAGGGTTTATTTTCGTTAGGAATAAGAATTTTAGATCTTAAAGATAGAACATTGCGATTAATATGTCCTTTAGTAAAACCAGGAAAAGAAAATTTTTATTATCCTGATAGACAAAGTCAGCGTATAGAATGGTACTCATATAAATCTCAAGAGTTGATCGAAGGAACAGATATAACTATTAATGGCAGAGAAGAATGGAAAATAGGTTATGGATTCTGGAAAAAAACTCAACAAACTATAGAAAATTTGGTAAAAAAATACATAGAATTTAAAGAAAATTTAGACCAGGGGAAGAATGAAGAGATTAAGAAAACGATTGAGAAAGCATTGTTGCTAAATTACATTGTAAAATTTCGCGAATTTATTTTTAAATTTCATTATAGTGATAAAAATCTCTTAGGTCTTTTTAATTTTAATTCAAATTTTTTTCAAATAGAATGGACTGGATTGAGCACAAATTTCAATAAATACGATCCATATAAATATCCACCATAAAATGAGTGATTTTAACTCTGAAATTATTTTGGCAAAGATGCCTCGTTATTATCCCTCTTATTTTAAGGAAAATAGTGAGTCTCTTGCCCTTGGTTATCTGGCTTCCTATTTAAGACAGAATGGTTATAATGTTCAAATATTTGATGCTTCTCTTGAAGATTTATCTTTAGAAACAGCCAAGAAAAGACTGTTAGAGATGGCCAAAAAGAAAAAACCTATTCTTATAGGGTTTACTATTGCAGATATGACATTTATAGAATCTACTATTGAAACCATTAAATTCTTAAAACATCAGGGAGTTAAAGCCCATATGACTATGGGAGGACATTCTCCTACTTTTAACTATAGAGAAATATTTAAATTGTGTCCTGAATTGGATTCTATTGTTAGATATGAAGGAGAGAAGGCTTTGTTAAATCTTGTTAATGCTTTAAAAAACGGACAAGGCTGGGAAAAATTACCAAATATTGCTTATACAAGCGCTGATGGAAAAATAATAGCTAATTCACCTTTGCCTCTTATTGAGAATTTGGATGAACACCCTTTTCCTGCAAGAGATTACTTACCCTATGTATTATCTCACTTAAAGGATATAGGGATCGTTCCTATTGCTGCAAGCAGAGGTTGTTACATGAACTGTAGTTTTTGCTCTATAAGAAGTTTCTACGGACTGCCGAAAGGAAAATTGTGGCGCGGAAGAAGTCCTAAAAATATAGTTCAGGAAATAAAGCAACTAAAAGAAAAATATCCAGAAATTATTGAAATAGTGATAGTAGATGATGTTTTTACGGGGCCACCTAAAAATAAGACAAAAAGAATGCTACAATTTAAAGAAGAACTAAAGAAAACTAATCTTCAAGTTATGTTCTCTATATCAGATCGGGCAGATATTATCGATGAGGAACTTGTTCAAATCTGGTATGAGATTGGGGTACGACAGATTTTGTTAGGTCTTGAGTCTGGTTCCGAAGAAATTCTTAACAAGTTTAACAAAAAATTAAAACTTGAAGATCATAAAAAAGCTCTTAATATACTTGAAAAATATGGGATAGATGTTACTGTATCTTATATAAATTTTACTCCCTGGTCAACATTAGAACAGATTGAGCAAAATGTTAAATATTTTCTTTCTCTTGAAATAAATATGATCCAGGGTATGCTTAATAAATTCCAGATATATGATGGTACTCCCCTTGCAAAAGAGTTAAAAAAAGAAGGAATGGTATATGGAGAATTTCCTAACAAACAGTATAAAACTCCGGATGAAAGAGTAGATAGGTTATACGAAGTTATAAGTAAAAATTTTAATCCCTATCTTTTTATTGCCTATCAGTTAAAGATTCTTGAAAGAGAGTTGAGGATAGCCCTTTTTAAGGCAGAAATAAATGGGGATATATATCTTCAAGACAAAATAAAAAAGCGAAAAAAGATGTATAAAAAGATGATGCAAAAGATAATGGAGGAAGCTTCTGCCGAGTTTTTAGAAGTAGTAGATTTGGTAAAGAACGGTGTAGAAATAAATAAAGATTTCCATAAAAAGATTAAAGAAAAAATTTTGACTATTTCAAATAATTGGTTTATAATGATTAAAATGTTTAGAAAACTATGCCCTGAATTAAACTTAGACCTTCTATTAATG
>JALVKE010000292.1 GCA_027028005.1 Persephonella sp.
TAAAAGATGAAGAAGCATTGATTAAGCTTGGATATGCAAAAGTTGATGAGAAGAAGCTCAAAGAGGCTTTATATACTGACAAATATAACGAGATTGAGCCTTATATTGATATTGAAGTTGAAAATAGTATCAAACCTGCGACTATTAAAATAAACAAACGCAAAGTTCAAATTCCTACATTAGAAAGTGCATAATAAGGGGTTAGTATGAATGAATTAGTAAAAGCAATGGAAGAACTACAAAAGATAGAGAAGGTGAATATAAAAGGCAAAGAGTATGCAACAGTTGCTAGTAGAGTGGGTATTTTTAGAAGGCATTTCCCTTCTTATTCTATCGTTACTGATATTGTGGTTGATGATGAACAAAGAGTGGTTATAAAAGCTTCGATTTTTGATGAAAGTGAGAAAATATTAGCTACAGGCTATGCTGAAGAAATTAGAGGTCAAGGAGTTATTAATACTACATCAGCTATAGAGAATGCTGAAACAAGTGCAATAGGAAGAGCTTTGGCTGCATTTGGGTTAATTGGTGGAGAATATGCTTCTTCGTTTGAAGTGGGGAATGCTATTCAAAAACAATCATTGATGCAAAATGATGACTATCAAGATGTAGAGACAATAGTTCAACAAGAAAACGATAAGTTAAAAGAAGCTGACCTTAGTGTTTACATTCAAGATGGTCTTTTGATAATTCAAGGTAAAACATTTGGTAAACAAAACCTCATTAAGAAGCTTGGATATAAGTGGAACCCGAGTAAGAAAGTTTGGTATAAGCCTATATTTAAGGCACTTGATAAAGCCTCTTAAAGAGGTTTCTCTGTTTGGTTGTATCTGTAGTTTAGTGTATTGTTGCTTTCCATAGATATGTATATGTTAAGCTATATTTTGGTTTCTTAGGTTACCTATTCTAGAGAATAAATGCTTTTTATAACTACCGTATAAGAATTCGATACGTTTGTATACGTCTAGTGTTTGGTATTTTAGAATGTAGTTGACTATATTTAGTATTTGAGTGGTTAGCTCTCTTTTGTTTTTGGCGTTAATCTGTCTAATTGTATGGATAGGACTGTTAAAGTTGTTTGATAGATATTCTTCTAGCTCTAAGTTTGTTTGGTTTTTATCTACTGGTATAAAGTCGTTTGAATTTACTAACCAGTTTATGTGTAAGTTCCATCCGTTATTGTTGTGAGTTGTTTCTATTGAAGTTATACCTCCTTGTATCTTTCCCCATATACTTTGACTATTTCTACTGCTTCGAAACTTCCTTGATATTTTCCTTCTTATAAGAATAGAGTCTTCTATTAGTTTAGATAAACTGTCGTGAGAGTGATGATGTAGTGTTGTTACAATAAAATACCAATGATTGTTTTGTAACTGTGGGTTGGAGTTGATTATTGAAATAATCTTTCTTTTTTGATTGATAACTCTACCTAAAGCACATAATAAGCATATTTTGTGTTGTTTACAAAACTTGCCTTTTTTTATTTTGACAGAGTTGTTGTTTGATATGGATGTTTCTATATGTTCACCACATGAAAGAGCGTTTTTTTTGAACCTTTTGTAGTGTTCTATGGTTTTGAAAACCTTTCCATCTACTAAGTTTTTATAGCTGTCTAAAATGTCAAATAACTCTTTTTTTAGTTTTTTTGATATATCGATTATTGCATATAGATGGTTTGTAATTAATGCGTTAATGTAATCGTAGTTGTAAGTATATGGAGATATTTCGAATAAACTGTTTAAGTGTTGAATATCTTTGTCGATAGAAGAAGTAGTTAAGATAGACTTTAGTTCTTGTAAGCTAATTCTATCCATTTTTGTCCTTTTATTTCTAATAATAATCAAGTTAATAGGTATACGTAACTCACTGTTAAATCAAACCATCTCTTTTCATTTTTTCAAACATAGCTTGTTTTGCAAAGCTTGATAGTTTTAGATGATTTTGTTTTAGTATTTCTATCCACTCTGATGGGACAGAATATACAGTGATATTTTTTGTTTCTTGAGGTTGAATGTTTTCTTTTAGAGGAACTTCTTTGTTGCTTTCTTGTATCAGTTCTTGAATTTTATCGAACCTGTTAGACTTACTCATCTACTTTCCTTTAAATAAGATGTTTTTTATCTCATTAAGTAAATTCTTCATTTCATTTGCTGCTTTACTGTTTATATCCATTTCAATGACACTCTTACCTTCTTCAAAACACTTTACAAAATCTGCTCTTTTTCTGATTACAGTTTCAAACACATTAAAGTAGTCTTTGTGATTGTTAAGAATATATTCTTTAAACTCTTCTACAGGATTTACAGCTGTAGGATTTATGTTGTTTAGCAATACATAAACATTAACCTTTTCATCTAGCTTTTCATTTATACTAGCTATAATTTGCTTAAATGTTTGAAGACCTCTAATATCTACATAGCTTATTGCTATAGGAGTGATAACTAAATCAGCTAATGCTATAGCCAATCTATTTAAGTTAGCATCAAACCCTCCACTATCTATTATTATGAGCTCATCTGTATGT
>JALVKE010000293.1 GCA_027028005.1 Persephonella sp.
CAGTAATTTTTTAAGTATTTTAATTTTCTTTCTACCCAATCCATATTTTTAAGATAACATTTTACCGTTTTTTTCAATACCTTCATCAAATTTTACTTTTGCTTCCCAGCCAAGTTCGTTTTTGATTTTGTCTACGTTTAATGAGTATCTGTAGTCGTGTCCCGGCCTGTCTTTTACGTATTCAATCAAGTTTTCAGATTTTCCTAATATATTTAGTATAGCTTTAACAACTTCTATATTTCTTCTTTCTTCCCCACTTCCTACATTATAAATTTCGCCTTCCTGCCCTTTCTCTACAATTTCAAAAACTGCATCAGCATAATCTGAAACAAAAAGCCATTCTCTAATATTTTATCCCCTTCCATATACAGGAACTGGTTCATCATTCAATGCTTTTAAAATTACCACAGGTATTAGCTTTTCTTGATACTGCCACCAGCCATAGTTGTTGGAAGGTCTTACCGTTATCACAGGAAGTCCAAATGTTCTTTGGTATGCTCTACCGAGCATATCTGCAGATGCTTTTCTGGCTGAGTAAGGTGAGCTTGGATTTAAAGGTGTATCTTCGTAAAATTGACCTGTTTCATCTAAATCACCATAAACTTCATCTGTAGCAATATTTATAAACTTCTTAATATCACTATTTTTAGCAACATCTAATAAAACCTGCGTTCCCCTTTCATTTGTGTTTATAAATGATGTTGCATCTAATATGCTTCTGTCAACATGGCTTTCTGCTGCCCAATGAACTATTACATTTGGTTTTTCTTTTTTAAAGATATACTCAACAAATTCCTTATTTGTTATATCAGCTTTATAAAAGTTTATTTTATCTTTAACTTCTTTTAATCTTTCAAAATCTCCAGCATACGTAAGTTTATCTATAACAACTGTTTCTACTCCATTTTTAACAGCTTGTCTAACGAACTCACTTCCTATAAACCCTGCCCCACCAGTTACTAAAATTTTCAAGTGTTATTTCCTCCATAAAGAAAATTTATATCTGCATCTTTTAAAAATGGCAGTTTTTTATCTTTTTCTGACAAAAAAACATTATTTATCCCCTCTATAGGCCAGTTCACATTTATATCTGGATCATCCCATCTTATTCCTGCATCATATTTAGGAGCGTATTCTGAACCACTAACTTTATATAAAACTTCTGCTTCATCAGAAAGTGTTAAAAATCCATGTGCAAATCCCTGCGGGTCCAGAACATATATTTGTTTTCTTCTGTTAGTTCAAATCCTACCCATTTTCCAAAAGTTGGAGAGTTTTCTCTTATGTCTACAGCAACATCAAATATTCTTCCCCTCAAACATCTGACTAATTTTCCCTGCGACTTTGGTTTTTTTTGAAAATGTAATCCTCATTAAAACACCTTTTATAGATTTGGAATGATTATCTTGTACAAAATTGGTTTTAATTCCCACCTTTTCAAAATCAGATTTTTTATAAGTTTCCATAAAAAATCCACGTTCATCACTGAATACTTTTGGCTTTATTAATATTACATCTGGTATTTCTGTTTTTATAAATTCAAATGGCATTACTTGCTCCTAATACCAAAGAATTTTCTGCAAGTTCAATCAAATATTTCCCATATTCGGTTTTTTTCAAAGGCTGAGCAAGTTTTAAAAGCTGTTTTTTATCTATCCAGCCATTTTTATATGCTATTTCCTCTATACATCCAATCATTAATCCAGTTTTATTTTCAACTGTTGCTACAAATTCTCCAGCTTCAAGGAAACTATCATGTGTGCCAGCATCAAACCAAGCAAACCCTCTTCCAAGAAGTTTTACTTTCAATTTTCCTTTTTTTAGATATTCTTCATTTACAGATGTTATCTCAAGCTCACCTCTTTCAGAAGGCTTTACATTTTTTGCTATTTTTATAGCTTCATTATCATAAAAATACATCCCTACTATTGCATAATGGGATTTTGTTTTTTTAGGTTTTTCTTCTAAAGATAAAACATTACCTTTCTCATCAAACTCAACTACTCCAAATCTTTCTGGGTCTTTAATAGAATACCCGAAAACATAGGCTCCACCATTTTGTTCTATATCATTTTTGGCTTCTTCCATAATTTTAACTAAATCATGCCCAAAAAATATGTTATCCCCTAGCATATAGCAAATATTGTCGTTTCCTATAAAATCTTCAGCAAGGATTAGTCCTTCGGCAAGACCTCGTGGTTCTTCTTGCATTTTATATTTTATATTCACTCCAAGGTGAGAACCATCTTTAAAGAGTTTTTGAAAATTTTTTAAATCTTCAGGATTGACTATAAATAAAATATCCTTTATGCTTAGTAACATTACCAAAGATAATGGATAGTAAATCATTGGTTTATTATAAATAGGTAAAAAATGCTTATTTATTGCCCCTGTAACTGGATAAAGTCTTGTTCCACTTCCTCCTGCAAGAATAATTGCTTTCATTTAGTCATCCTTCATTTTTACTATTAAATTAACCTTGTTTTTCAAACTATAAATTGAATATTGTTCAATTTATAAT
>JALVKE010000294.1 GCA_027028005.1 Persephonella sp.
GTCTTGATAATTTTTTTTGTAGTTTCTTTAGTCTTTTTGTCTCTTCTATACGGTAGTTTATCGTTATCCCGTTTGATAGGGTTAACTGGTGTTTTATTCCAAAGTCTATTCCGATTGGTTTGTTTATTTTTTCCTCTTTTACTTAGTTTTTGTCTATATAACAGGTCAGGTATATGTAGTATCCATTTGGTTTCTTTATTAGTTCTGCTTTTGCTATATCACAGTTTTCTGGTATTTGGTGTAGTCCCAATACTCTTACTGGCTTTTTTAATCCTTGTAGTTTTATTCTATTTTTGTCTTTTAGCACTTTGAATGTTATTCCGTTTTGTTTAAGTGGTATGTTCCTATAGTCTGACTTAAATTTTAACTTTCCTACTTTTATCCCTTTTTGCTTTGCTTTTGATAGGTCTGTTAGGTTTTTCTTTATTCTGTCTAATATCCCTTGTTTCATCTGGGATGATAAACAGGTTATTTCTCTTGTTTCAATGCCTTTTGGTGTTTTTACTTCTACCTGTTTTGATTTTTCTGTTTTAGAGTTCAGTCTGTTTTCTATATCTGCCACTGTGTAGTTATATAGCCATTTTGCTTCTAAGAATATTTTTTCAAGCCATTGTTTTTGTTGTTTGTTCAGGTTTGAGTATGAAATTTTTAGCTGATAGACTTTAGGAACTTGATTTTTTCGTTTTTCTTTTGTCTTTTTTATACTTTCTTTTATTTTTTGCTTTTTATCTAAAACTATTGTAGTCATTTGAAAACCTCTATAATATTATAGCAGATTAACGATTAAAGGGTTTTGAGAGTTTCGTCAGAAACTCTCTGCCATTCATCACCTGTTTAAAAACAGGTGCATTCTGGCATTTTTTTTCGCAAATTAGATTAAGCTTTGACGAAGATAGAGTGTATAGAGTTTACTACTACGTAGTTTTTAAGAACTCAATGGTATAAAAAAGATAAATTCTGAGCCTTTTTCTTCTCCTTCACTTTTAACATATATATCTCCTCCAAGTAGAGAAACATACTCTTTTACTATTGAAAGACCTAAACCTGTTCCTTTATGTTTTTTCTGCATAGGATTTTCCAGTTGAGTAAAACTATTAAATATTTTCTCTATATCTTCTTTTTTTATTCCGATACCAGTATCTTTAACAGAAAAGATAACTTTATCATTCTCCTTTTTAACAGAAACCTCTATATATCCTTTTTCAGTAAATTTAACAGCGTTTGAAAGTAGATTTAATAAAATCTGTTTTAAAAGTTTCTTATCTGTACAAATCTCAAAATCTTCTTCAGGAAAGATAACATTTATATCCTTTTCAATTGCAAGAGGTTTTATAATATTTTCAATATCTTCAAACAGCTCTTTTATAGAAAAGGTTGTTTTCTTTACCTTTACTGCTTTAGCCTCTAATTTTGCATAATCTAAGATATCATTTATCATATCAAGAAGATACTTACCAGAAATCTCTACGCTCTTAAGAGCTTTTTTTCTCTCTAAATCTTTCTCATCTAATTGTAAATACTGAGAGAAACCTATAATACTGTTTAAAGGTGTTCTAAGTTCATGGGATATATTTGATAAAAATGCTGATTTAGCTTCTGATGCCTGTTGAGATTTGTTTAAAAGCTCTATCTTTTCAAGAATTAGGTTTATAAGTTTTCCGATAGAAAGAAAAAAATGTTTCTCCTCCTCTGAAAAGTCTCTACTTGCATCAAAGTTTATATATCCTTTAATCTTTCCAGATTTAACAGGAACACTGTACTTACCATTTTTCTTATTTTCAAAGTTTACATCTATATCTTTAAAAAATTTTTTTAGTTCTATAACGGAGATATTCAATATATCTTCTTCTTTCTCTGTAGATGTTATCCTGCTAAACATTTCTAAAAGATTTTTAAGAATTTCAAGTCTCTTTTTATTTTCCTCCTCTATGGTTTTTAATGCTTTTTCTATCTGGGAAAGCATATAGTTAAAAGATTTTGAAAGTACAGCTATCTCATCTCTACCTTTATAAAGAACTCTTATAGAAAAATCGTCATTTTTTACAACATATTCCATTGTATTTGCAATATTTTTCAACGGTTTTACTAACTTTTCTGATATATAAAATGCAAATGTAGATATAAGTAAAAATCCCATAAAAAATATAGCTAAAAAGTAGAATTCTATTTCTTTTAATGGAAGAAAAGCTATATTTTTATTTATTTGAGATATAAGTATCCAGTCTTTTATAGGATTTATAGAGAAACTTTTTGTGTAAAAGATGTAATTTTCATCTTCTATTACAGCTTTTTTTAGTAAAGAGGATGGAAAATTTTTTATAAAACCAATTTGATAACCTGTCTTTCTATTAAACATACTGAGAGAAGAAAGACTGTTCTTATACAAAATGATAAACATATAAAAAAAGAAATAAAAATAATTTAAAAAAGCAAAAAATTCATAGAAGAAATATGAATTGAAGAAAAAATAAAAAGCCCTATTCAGCTCCTTATAGG
>JALVKE010000295.1 GCA_027028005.1 Persephonella sp.
TTTAAGAATCAATTTTTCTAATATATCTATATCTTTTTCAGTTATATGGCCATCATTATCTAAATCTAATTTTTCTTTATTTATATAAATCCCCTTACCAAATATCTTTACATTTTTTACAATTTTACCTACAGGATCAACTACATTAATAAATAGAGTGTTTTTATAATCTTTTGTTTCAATAGGTTTAAAAATAATATTTATAGAGCACTTCTCGTAAGGAGTTAGCATTCTAGGACAGTTATTTTTAATATGAAAATTTTTATTATCTTTTAAGGAAAAATCTATAAAAACAGTCTGCTGGGAATTATTTTTGATATTAATTGTTCTTTTCTTTTCGAAGCCATAAAGTACTTGACCAAAATTTATATATACTGGAGATATCTTTATGTAGTCCCCTACAGGGAATATAGCTGTTCCTTGGATAGGAATTTTCAAGTTTCCTATATTTGTCCTTAATGTTAAAACACCTTTAATTACACCTTTTCTTTTGGGAGTAAATCTAACTATAAATCTGCAGTAACTAGCAGGAGGTATTTTATAACAGGATTTTTTTATAGAAAAATTAGCTTTATCAGTTAAATCTATAGAGTAAATCTCAAAAACTGCATTTCCTTTATTATTAATGATAAATCCAAAATCTGCTGATTGATTTATATAAACATTTCCAAAGTTTACAAGTTCAGGTAAATTAACTTTAGGTTTTGGTTTTTCAAGTACTGAAATATGTACAGGTATATTTAACTTTGGAGTATCTGGATCATTACTTAAAACAGTTATTTGAAAACTATATGTTCCTTTCCTTTTTCCTGTAATTTCTATTTTGACTTCACACTTTTTTGGGGGATCTAATTCTTTACACCTATTTTTATGTATCTTTAAAAACTCACTTTCCTCATTTATGTTATATATGTTGAGAGTAGCATTTCCTTTATTTTCTATATAAAAAACTTTCTGTACAGAATTACCTTCATAGATATTCTCTACAATTATCTTTGGAGGATAAACCTTTATATCTGGTGCAGGAATAGGTTTTCCTACTCCTAATAGTTTTATGGATATTTCCTTATTTTGTGGATCATTTGTTGTTAGCTTTAATACTCCTGAAATCTTTCCAACAATTTTAGGTTTGAATGCAACTAACATTTTACAGCTTTTTTTAGGTTTTAAAATAGAACAGTTTTCTTTTATATAAAAATTTTTATCTTCTAACTGTGCTGAAATTTTTAATGTGTCTGTTCCTACATTTTCTATGTATATATTTCTTTCAACTTCCTTATTTAAAATAACAGTGCCAAAATAGATATTTCTTGTAAGCAGTAATATTTTTGGCACTGGTTTTCTTACTGCTGTTCCTTTTAAAGGAATTTCATTTGTTTCAACAGATGTCTCAATGTAGAGTTTATCTGTAAAAAAGCCTTCTTTGCTAGGTTTAAAAATAATTTTTAACTTGCATGTTTCTCCTGGAAATATGGAAAAACAATTATTTTTTACAAAAAAGATATTATTTTTTGTATATATGTTTTTAATAGAGAAAGAAGTATCCCCAATATTTTTAACTTGAATACCCTCTTCTTTATATTCTCCTAAAAAGATTTTTCCAAAATTTATTTCAGCTGGTTCAACTTTAACAGGACTAAATGCTTCTCCATATATTTTTATCTCTATAATCTCTTTATCTGGATCATTTGTTTTTATAAAAAACGTGTAAATTTTTTTTCCTAAACTTTTTGGTTGAAATGTTATATCTATAGTGCACCTGTTTCTATACTTTAAATTATTTTTGCATTTATTTTCTATAGAAAATTCTGAAGAATAAGTGAAATCAATATCTATATATAAATCACTGTTTTGAGAAATATTTTCAATTTCAAGGGAAAAAGTTTTTTTACTTCCTAGAGGAACTTTTCCAAAATCAATTCTATCGCTATTAATAACTACTTTTGGATTATTTTTTTCTAAACCTTCTCCATATATATACACGTTATAAGCAGGATTGTTTTTTGCATTTGAGTATATCGTTAGTACAGCTTCTTTTTTCCCTTTACTTTGCGGACTAAAGTATATGTATATAGAACAACTTTCTCCTTTAGACAAAGATTTTCCAATACATGCGTTCCTTTGATAAAAATCTTCTGGGCCTGATAAGGAGATACTATCTATGTATAAAGGGGCATCTCCTGTATTTGTTATATTTAACGTATAAGAGCTTGTACTATACAACTCAACTTTACCAAAGTTTATATGATCCTGAGATACAGATATTTTAGGATATATAGCTTCTGAAATATTTCTGTAGAAATTTGCAACAACAATCTTTGTTTTGTTTATAGTTTTAACATTATCAGCAGCTTCTGGATCTCCTTCTGGTCTTCCTATAGGATATCCTTGATATGTAATATTGGGAGTGGAAAAGTATTCAATTATTGGTCTATCATAACTCATTATTGTTGCAAAAATATCCTTTACATCATATCCATAGGAATATGGATACGCTCCTTCGCCACTAGAGTGGTCTCTATCATGTTCACATCCTAAATTGTGTCCTATTTCATGTGCAAGAGTTGTTTCAGGACAATAATAATATTGATTTCCTTCTTTAAATATACCAACATTAACTACACTATATCCAACATTTTTTTTCGCTAAGAGATTCTCTAATTGTGATTTTGGGTCTTCTGGCATATTACTTAATAGATATGCAATTCCACATATGCCATCTCCATCATTCTGTAATACTCTTAATAAAGTTAATAAGTCTGCTTTATATTTTTTTCTTAGATCCTTTATGTATTGATCCTGTGAAAATTTATACAGTGCAGTCCCTTCATTTGCTGTACTTTCGTTAAAATCTAAAGTATCGTAATTTATAATTCCAACAATATTCAATCTTGTTTTTATCCTGCTCCTATCAAAGGCATTGTTAGCTACATCAACAAGATTTCTAATCTTTGCTTCTGTTCCTATGCCGTATGTTTCTTTAAATTTATCTGTATAAATTACTAAAAGATCTATCTTGCTACCATCCTCGTAATCTTCTTGAGCTTTTTGTATATTTTTTTTCTCTAAAAGAAAGATGTTTTCATTATAGAGAACTTCACTATCTGGAGGTAAAAACTCTACCCCTGATAAATCTTCTATCATATATAGATTTTTTTTAATAGAAAAAGGTTTGATTTTATATATATGCTTTTCAATTCTTAACCTACCATATGCAATATTTTTGTATACAGTTAAAATAAAACTACTATCTGGATATCCTTCAGCTATTCCAAACCAGCTAAAACCATTTTTTCTTTCTTCAACTTTTAATCTTTTTAAAAATACAATTTCTCCATCTGGAAGTTTTAGAGAGATTTTTTTAAAGTTTGATTTTGATATTTTTGTGTTACTTTTTCTGGCAAAAAAAGTGTTTAGATCCAATCTGACAATACTTTTTTTGTTGTCTATATTTTTTATCTCATAGATTGCATTTTTATATTCAGAAGAATTACAGGAAAATAGGATAAAAATAGATAACACTAGTATAAAAATCTTAAATAAACTCATTTCCCCCTCCGTGAAGGAGTATTATCCCCAAAATAATCTTTTATTTATTGTTTATTAATCTTTTCTTAATATAAGAATAGTATAAAACGGTCTAATTTTCAAAGTTATTCAGCTTTAGGATATGATCCTAGTATTTTGAAAAAAGGTGAGTTTGCTTTTAATTCTTCAAGGGCATCTTTTATTTTTTTATCCTCTATATGCCCTTCTATATCTGTGAAAAAAAGGTAATCCCATGCCTCCCTTTTTGAAGGTCTAGACTCTATTTTTGTCATATTAATTCCATGTTTATATAGAGGTTCTAATGTTTTGTATAAAGCTCCAACCTCATTTTTTAAAGAGAAAATAAATGTAGTTTTATCATTTCCAGAAGGAGGAGGTATTTCCTTGCCAATAACTAAAAACCTTGTAAAGTTATAAATATGTTTGTCTATCTTTCTTGCTAGTATATGTAAACCGTATATATCTGCTGCTGCTTCACTTGCTATAGCTGCCGCCTCGTAATCATCTTTTGCCATCTCTGCTGCTTTTGCCGTGCTTTCTACCTCAATAAGTTGAGCATTTGGTAGCTCCTTTTGAAGCCAGTCTCTACATTCTGCCAATGCATGTCTATGGGAATAAACGCGGCATATCTCATTCATATTTGGATTACTACTCATAAGGTGAAGAGAGATCTCAAGTATGATCTCTCCTGTTATCTTTAAAGGATAATCTACAAGAAGATCAAGGGTATAGTTAACAATACCTTCAATGGTGTTTTCTACAGGGACTACTCCAAAATCAGCTCTATCTCTAACAATCTCTTCAAAAACATCTTTTATAGTCTGAACAGGGATATGCTCCACAGCCTGTCCAAACTGTTTTATACTAGCCTGATGGGTAAATGTGGCTCTAGGACCAAGATATGCCACTTTAAGATTTTCCTCTGTTGACCTACAGGCAGAAATAATCTCTCTAAAAACAGGAACAATAGCATCTGTAGGAAACTCTTCCCCAAACTCTTTGTTTATCTCCTTTAATCTTTCAAAGATAAGCTTTTCTCTACTTGGAACATATATAGGAAGATTGTACTGCTTTTTTATATGCCCAACTTCTTTAGCCAGTTTTGCCCTTTCATTAAGAAGTCTTAAAATCTCCCTATCTATCTCATCTATCTTATTTCTAAGTTTTGAAAGGTCCTCTTTATAAGACATAAATCTATTATATCATTTGTCTGATAAGAGCTTTCCACCTTTACCCCAGTTATCTCTGCTCACCTCTTCTATAACAATGTATGTAGCCTCAGGAGGTTTATTTGCCACTTCTTCTAATACTTTTGTTATTCCTTCTACAATTTTTTGTTTTTGTTCTTTAGTGAGATTTCCTGCTACTTTTACATTTACATAAGGCATTTCTTTCTCCTATATTTTAATTCTTGAACATCATATTATTATAAATAATCTTATTTAGGAGGATATTGATGAGATTAATATCTGTTATTGGTTCTTCCACTGCCTTACCTGAAAGTTCTGAATACAGATTTGCATATGAAGTAGGGAAACTTTTAGCTAGCAGAGGTTTTGGCGTTGTTTGTGGTGGAAGAGGTGGTATTATGGAAGCAGCCTGTAAAGGAGCTAAAGAAGAAAATGGTTTAACTGTTGGGATAATGCCTTCTTACACAGGGGAAGAGGCAAATCCTTTTGTAGATATAAAGATAAATACAGGTATGAACTGGAACAGAAATCCTATTGTTGTTGCGTCTGGAGAATTGGTTATTGCTATAGGTGGAAACTACGGAACATTATCTGAAATAGCATACTCATTTATCCTTTGTAAAACAGTTTTAGGGTATAAAACTCATAAAGTTAAAGGGATTATAGAGATTTATAAACCAGAAGATATATTAAATTATCTACCTCACTGATACAATATATTGTAATCAAAAGATTTTGGAGGATTTAAATGAGAAGTGATGAAATAAAAAAAGGTTTTGAAAGAGCTCCTCACAGGAGTTTACTTAGAGCCTGTGGCTTAACAGAGGAGGATTTTAGTAAGCCATTTATAGGAGTTGCCAACTCTTATATAGATATAATCCCAGGACACGTTCATTTAAGAGAATTTGCTCAGATAGTAAAAGACGCTATAAGAGAAGCTGGAGGAGTTCCTTTTGAGTTTAATGTCATTGGAGTTGACGATGGTATAGCAATGGGTCACTCAGGTATGCATTACTCTCTTCCAAGTAGAGAAATAATAGCTGATGCTATAGAAACAGTAGTAGAGGCTCACAAGCTTGATGCTCTCGTTTGTATACCAAACTGTGACAAGATAGTTCCAGGAATGATGATGGCTGCAGCAAGGTTAAATATCCCTACTATTTTTGTAAGCGGGGGTCCCATGGCTGCTGGTCATACTCCTGATGGAAAAGCTATAGACCTTGCTACAGCTTTTGAAGCAGTAGGAGCAGTTTCCCAAGGGAAGATGAGTGAAACTGAACTTAAAGTTATAGAAGAAAATGCATGTCCTTCCTGTGGCTCTTGCTCAGGTATGTTTACAGCAAACTCAATGAACTGTTTAGCTGAAGCCCTTGGAGTTGCTCTTCCAGGAAACGGTTCAATTTTAGCTATAGATCCAAGAAGACAGGAACTTGCAAGACAGGCAGGTAAGCAAATTATAGAACTTTGGAAGAGAGATCTTAAGTTTAAAGATATAGTAAATGAAGAGACAATAGAAAATGCTTTTACCCTTGATATAGCAATGGGAGGTTCTTCCAATACAGTTCTTCACTTACTTGCAATAGCGTATGAAGCAGGAATAGAGTTTCCTTTAGAAAAAATAGATGAGATATCAAGAAAAACACCAACATTATGTAAACTTGCTCCAGCATCAAACTATCATATGGAGGATTTAGATAGAGCAGGAGGAATATCAGCTATCTTAAAAGAGCTTGCTAAAAAAGGCCTGCTTCATCTAGACAGACCAACTGTTTCTTTAAAAACCCTTGGAGAAGTTATAGAAGATGCTGAGATAAAAGACCCTAATGTAATAAGACCTATAACAAACCCTTATAGTGAAACTGGAGGACTTGCTATTTTATTTGGAAACATAGCTCCTGATGGTGCTGTTGTTAAAGCTGCTGCAGTTGACCCATCAATGCAGGTATTTAAAGGAACTGCTGTCTGTTTTGATAGTGAAGAGGAGGCTATCTCTGGAATATTTGGAGGAAAAGTAAAGGAAGGAAATGTTGTTGTAATTAGATATGAAGGACCAAAAGGAAGCCCAGGAATGAGAGAGATGCTTTCTCCAACATCTGCAATTATGGGAATGGGATTAGGGGATAAAGTTTCCCTTATTACAGATGGAAGGTTTTCAGGAGCTACAAGAGGTGCATGTATAGGTCATATATCTCCTGAAGCTGCAGCAGGTGGTCCTATTGGTATAATAGAAGATGGAGATGAAATACTTATTGATATACCAAATAGAAAATTAGAGCTTCTTATTTCAGAAGAAGAATTTGAAGAAAGAATGAAACAGTTTAAGCCAAAGAGAAAAGAGATAAAAAGTAGATGGCTTAGAAGATATGCAAAACATGTTGCTTCTGCTAACAAAGGAGCAATTTTAGAAGATGATTGTTTTTAAATTAGAAAGTAAAAATAATCTGGCGGGCTTTCCCGCCTTTTATGGTTTAAGGGGGATAAATTGAAAAACTTAAAAAGTGCTGAAGCAGTATGTCAGGGACACCCTGATAAAATTGCCGATATTATTTC
>JALVKE010000296.1 GCA_027028005.1 Persephonella sp.
TTTTTCAGTTCTAGTAACATTTCTTGGATTTTGTGAAAAATAAAAATATCTATATGAAGTTGGTTTTTCATCTTCTGTAAAAGACCAAGGCTCTTTCAGATTACTAAAACTACTATTTTTTAATCTTTCTAAAAAAGTTGGTTCTAAATATCTTGTATTTATTGCCAGCCCTTTTCTCATAGTATCTAAAATCAATTTCATAGCTTTTATTTTGATTTCTGGTTTTGCATTTTTAACCAAGGGATGAGCTTCTTCCCACTCTTCGAAATCATTTACAATATCTTCTAAAGCAGTATAGTCAATATTTAAAATGCCTAACTGTTCTAAATTTGGATTATTTATCCTCCAACCTCTCCTTAAATCAAAAAAGAGGCGATACCCAAGCATATCTCTAATAGTCTCTTCAATTTTTTGTAATAAAATACCTTTTACATTAATTTTTTCTGGATTTACAAATTCATGTCTATTTTCTTTTTTATTAAATTCTAAAGCATAATAAACTTCTTCGGCTAAGTTTTCCTGTGTAAGTTTTGAATTATTCAAAAGAGCTTTAATCAAAGCAGATCTTAGAATCAATATAAAAAGAAAATCATTAAAATGTCCAGATTGCAAAGAAGCATCTTGTCTATTGTCAGTAAACCCTAGTATTTTTTTTGCTTCTTTTGGAAGTTCTTTATCTTTTTCGTAAAAATAGCGTAAAACAGATAATACTAAAATCGTTGTAGCAGTGCTTCTTCCTTCTCCACTTAATGAAGAAAGTCTAGTTGTATCTCTCCCTTGAGCACTATAGGATACACCACAATTGAGACAAAATCTAAATTTTCCTGGTATATACCATCCTCTCAAACCATTTTCGGAAAGTGACCCATTTGTCGATAATGCTATAGGTTTTGGAACATATTTTACGTAATCTCTTTTTAATTTTATTTCATCTCCAGAGTAATCTAACCAATTTTCTGGATAATTTTCGTAACTATCTTCCCAAATTCCAGTAGTATCCGGCATGAAATACCCGTATTCATCTTCACTTTCATTTAATGTATCATCTATTTTTCGTGATTCAAAAAAATCTGTTTGATTCCATACAGGAAAATATTCTTGTCCACACTCTCTACAAAAATAGACATGGTAAAGCTTTTTTGTTCTATCTCCAGGAACAAATTGCTGACCGTCTAATGTTATATATCTTTTATTCTCTTCTTCTAAAGTAGCATATAAATTTCCAGCTCCAGAAATGAATTGATGTAGTCTAAATGCAAAAAAATTCGATTTATAAGCAGCCAAAAGAAATCTTGACAGCTGCTCTTTGCAAAATTTTTTATCAAAATTTATTTCTTTTGATAGTCTTTGGGCAGCTTCATCTATTGTAATTGGTTTTGCTCTTACCCATTTTTTATCTTTCCAAGAAACTCCCATTGTTAATTCGACCCATATTGCCAATGGGTTATTATAAAGCTCTTCATATGTATATAAATCTTTTACATTTTCTACATAATTTAGTAAATCTTTTATAATATCTCGAATATTGAGTGTTGGATTAGTTGTTCTTTGCAGTGTTTCCGTTATAATATTTTCTGGTTTAACTTGAGCACCAAAAAGTTTGGAGGAGACATCAGCTACAACTTGGTTTCTTTCTATTTCACTACCTTCTGTTGCCATTGTTGCTGATGTTCCTATACATAATAGATTTTCATTTAATCTTTCTCTCACCCTTCTAACTAATAGAGCTACATCGGCTCCCTGTCTTCCTCTATATGTATGTAGTTCATCTAATACTAAAAAGTCTAAACCTTCTGCATTCTTGATTACAGCTTTATCTTTATCATCCTGTCTAATCAATAAAAGCTCTAACATCATAAAATTGGTTAAAAGAATATCTGGTGGATTTGAAGCGATATATTCTCTTTCTTCATTGCTTTCTTGACCAGTATATCTTGCATATGTAATAGGTCTATCCTTGCCATAATCAATAAAAAATTTTTCTAATTCTTCTACTTGACTATTGGCTAATGCATTCATAGGATAGATAATTATAGCTTTGGTTTTTGGTTTATTAGCATTTTTAGTTTTTAGTATATGATCTATTATTGGTATAAAATAACTTAATGACTTTCCAGAACCTGTTCCTGTTGTTAAAACATAACTCTCTTTTCGTTTTGCTATTGCTATCGCTTCTTCTTGATGTTTGTAAAGTCTAAGTGTTTCTCCATTAAAGCTTTTTGTTTTGTTGATTCTAAAAATATTTGCGCATTCTGGATGAAGCTCTCCAATTTTAACTAACTCTTCAATTGTCATACCTGGTTTAAAATGCGGATTGATTTGTACTAAAGGAGCAGGCCAGTATTTTTGTTTATTGTGCTGTTCGTTTAAAAATTTTTTAATATCTTCAGCTTTAATAGTTGTGAAACCTGTAGAAAAATCTTTATATTCAGAGATAATAAAATCACGCAAATCAAAGACGTTCATAATATACCTTACTTTATT
>JALVKE010000297.1:0-5704 GCA_027028005.1 Persephonella sp.
TAATAATGGATTTGTAAAAAAGATCTTCTACTAGAGTGAAATAAGCTTTATTATCTTTAATTCTTATTTCTATAAAAAGCTTACCCTCTTTATTGTTTTCCTTTTCGAATCGGCTTTCATCTTTTATGGCAATGATTTTTTTTATATTTTTTCCTTTTATTAACATATTTATATTTAGATTTTCATCTATTTCTAGAATATTTCCACAGTTATAAATTTTTCTCTTCTTTTTACACTCTTTAAAAACCTTAAATGCAGGTAAATAAAACTCTTTTTTCCCTGAACCAATCATTCCAATCATATAAAGATACTGATAATAAAGATATTTATTAAAAATTGGAATATAAACAGGATTTTTTGACCTTTCATTGTAAGAAAAAACTTTTTTTCTAAATTCCTCAAATTTTAAATTTTTATATTTTTCCCTTTTATTGTTTGTTATAAAAGATATAAGTTTATAAGCTTCATCCTCAGAAGAAGCAACAAAAGAGCGTGCTATACAGTAGTTTTTTATAACATCCTTATTTCCATTATCAACATATGTTCCCCTTCTAGATAAAAACTCTAAAGGGTATCCATAATCCCACCATGTCCAAAGGAAACTGCCTTTAGAAGTTATATCTTTTAAAAAAAGCATATCTTTATAAATTTCATCTGATACAGTAGGTTTAATCTTTATAAAAAAGGTATTTGCAGGTATTGAGAAAAAAATAAGAAATGCTAAAAATATTTTTTCATATACAGGTTTATAAAAGTATCTTTTTATAAAGGAAAAAAACCCATATGCAAAATACCCAAATCCAATTCCTATAAAAGGAGCTAAATAGATAACAAATCTGTTTCCTGCCTTTAAAGATAAAAGACCTAAGATGAAAATAGGAATAGAAATAGACATATATTTAAATTTTTTAACAAAAAGAAACAAAAGCCCTATAATAGATAATATAAAAATAACAGGATTAGCTGCTGTATATTCTATAACTTGATTAAGATTTACTGGTTGAAGTTCTGTCACAAATTTTTCAGGATTTGTAGGTAGGAAAGAAGATATTTCTTCTTTCAAAACATAATATCTTACTTTTTGAAAAATATCTGATAATCCTACTGATAAATCTAAAGATAAAGGAAGTAAAAATATAAAGGAAACAGTTAAAAATTGTTTAAGATATTTCCTAAAGCCTTTAAAGTGAAAAGATATGTACCCTAAAAATAACGAGGAAAGAAATAGATAAGAAAAGACAGGCTTGTAATAAAACCATCTAAAAAACAAATAGCTAAAACCTGCAAGTATTATAAAATAAAGACTTTTTCTTATATACTTTATATTTTCAATAGACAACGTTATTAAATAGATTATTAAGAAAACAAAAAGCAGTATTAAAAAGTCAGTATCAAATTTTCCTATATAAGTTCTACTAAAATATATAAGATTTAAAGAACCTATTAAAGCAGCAGGTATAAAGACATAAAGGTTTGTAAATCTTCTAACCCAAAAGTATAGAGGAAATATAAAAAGTATAGAAAATACAGGTGGAACATATGCAAAAACAAAGTTTTCAGAAAAGATTTTGCTTAAAAAAGAACCTAAAATAACTATTAATGGAACAGGGTTAGGTCTAGGTAAAAAATCAGGAACATCCCTTAGCTTATCTACTTTTTCATATAAACCTCTAGAAAACTCATCAGTTAGTCTTGCATAATAGTATGCATCATAACCTGTTATGACATTTTCTTTATTAAGAAAGTAAGAGATATCCTTTATCTTAAAGACAAGAATTATTAATAAAATAACAAAAAGGATATTTCTATTGAATTTCATTACACTTTATTGCACCAGATTCAGTAACAAAGCATTTTACTCTCATGTTTGAAATCCTGAGAATACAACTATCAGCTTGAAGATATACTTTCCCTGAACTAGGAGTTAATACTAAAGAGCAATTATCAGTGGTTTGTGGAAAGGTGCATGTTTTTGTTAATATCTGACTATTTTCTGTATACTCAACAGCAAGCTCTCTAGCACATGAAGTTAATAATTTTTGAACACTGGTTATTTCTGCAGTCTTTTTGTATTTAGTAAAATAGGGGAGAGCTACTGCAGATAAAATAGCTATTATCGCTATTACTATTAATAGTTCTATTAATGTAAAGCCCTCTTCTTTTTTTATATTCATAAACTCTCCCCAAAATAAAAAAAACCCCAAAAGGGGCTTTTATAATATTTGTTTTATTAGTCTGGTGTACAAGTAACTTTGTTATTAGTTATCCAACAGTGAACTGGAATACCAGAGATAGTTAAACCTGTATTATCCATAGTTATTTCTCCATTTGCAGGATTAAGCCTTAGAGTAATATCTTGATCTCCTACTTTACATGTTAAGTCATTATCACTATTTTCAGCATATTGGGCACCTAACTCACTCATACATGTAGCAATCTGTCCTGCAGCAGAAGAAGCAGCAGCATTTCTTTTATATTTTGTAAACTGTGGTATTGCAACTGCCGCTAGAATAGCAATAATAGCAACAACTACGAGAAGTTCAATTAGAGTAAAACCTCTTTCATTTCTTTTTTCTTGAACTTCTTCATCTTCAAGCAGAGAAAATTGCTTTTCCATTGTTTCTTGCATAATAAGAATACCTCCTTTATTTTAAAATTTTTCATAAATATTTATGAAATTTTCGTGCCAAATAAAATTTTCATTAATAATAAAAATACTTTGTAGAAATTACAATTAGTAAAGCATTTTACTATAAAAAAAGAATAATTGTTAAATTGACAAATTTTGTCAGTTTTCTGTCAATTTTCGTCAACGATGATTTCTTTGTCTTCTTCTTTTGGATTATACTTTGAATATCTATATCTAAACTCTCTGAAACTAAGCCCTAAAATTTCTGCCGCCTTTGTTTTTGTCCCACCTGCTAACTCTAAACCTTTCTCAAGTAAAGCTTTTTCTATGTTACCTAGTACTTTTTTTAGATCTATTCCTTCCTCAGGGAAAGATTTTACAAAAAATTGATCATTAGGGTTGTCTATGAAAATAGAGTTTACATCTGTTGTTTTCTGAATAGGAGATTTAAGTTCTTCTCCTTCTGATAATATAACCGCCTTTTCAAGAAGATTTCTAAGTTCTCTTATATTTCCTTTAAACTCATACTTCATTAAGAAGTCAAGAAAATCTGGTGATATCTTTTCAAACTTTTTACCATACTTTTCTTGAAACTCTTTTAAAAAATGTTCTGCTAATAGAGGAATATCCTCTTTCCTTTCTCTTAAAGGCGGGATTTTTATGATAATTGTTGAGAGTCTGTAATATAAGTCTTCTCTAAAGTTTCCTTTCTCTATTTCCTCTTCAAGATTTCTGTTTGTAGCAGAGATTATTCTTACATCTACTTCTACCTCTTTTGTGCTACCTAAAGGCCTAATTTTTCTTTCTTCCAAAAATCTTAAGAGCTTTGCCTGAAGGGACATTGGCATCTCTCCTATTTCATCTAAAAATAAAGTCCCTCCATTTGCCTCTTCTATAAGACCTCTTTTATCAGATGTAGCTCCAGTAAAGGCTCCTTTTTTATATCCAAAAAGTTCACTTTCAAGTAAATCTGCTGGAAGAGAAGCACAGTTAATAGCAATAAAAGGTTTATCTTTCCTTTTTGAAAGTTTATGTATTGTTTTTGCTACAACTTCCTTTCCTGTTCCACTTTCTCCTGTTATTAAAACATTAATATCATAAGGGGCTATTTTTTCTATAGTTTCTTTTACTATTTTTATTGCCGGAGATTTTCCTATTAAATCTTGAAATTTTTCTTCTTTTTCCTCTGCTAGCTTATGCTCTAACTCTAATTTTCTTTTAACATTTCTTAGAAGTAGTCTAAGTTCATTGACATCAAAAGGCTTTGTTATATAGTCATAGGCACCAATTTTTATAGCCTCCACAGCTGTATCTGAAGAAGCAAAGGCTGTCATCATTATAGCTTCTGCTTTTGGATTTTTTTCTTTTAGTAGTTTTAAAAGATCTATCCCTGTCCCATCAGGAAGTTTTAAATCAAATGTTGCTAAATCATAGTAATTTTCTTCTATCTTTTTCTTTCCTTCTTCAAAACTTCCTGCTTCATCAATCTCAAAATCAAATTCTGAAAGTATTATCTTTAGGATCTCTCTTATACTTTTTTCATCATCAACTATCAGTGCTTTCATCTCTCCCTTCCTTATAAACTGGTAATTGTATTACAAATCTTGTTCCATTTTTCATATTAGGGTCTACAAAGAGATATCCTTGATTTTCTACTATAATTCTCTTTGCTATTGCTAAACCTAAACCTGTTCCACTTTCCCTTTTTGTGTAAAAAGGTTCAAATATTTTATTTATATCTTCTTTAGGAATTCCTGGACCATCGTCTTCAATGATAATAATAATATGATCTCTTGTTCCATCTATAACAACTTTTACTTTTGATTTAGCCCATTCAAAAGCATTCTTAATAATATTTGAAATAGCAGAAATAAACTCTTTTTCATCCATATATATTTCATAATTTTTTTTCTGTATAAACTCAATCTCTTTGTCTTTACTTCTATAAGTTTCTAGTATTCTTTTAATGGTTTTTCCCACATCTATCTTTACTGGATTACTCTGTTTAGGCTTTGTTAACATAAGGAAGTCTTTTAAAAGCTGATTTAATCTCTCTGACTCTTGTTTTATCATATCTGTAAGCTTTGAGCTATAAACTCCTTCACTTAAAAGATCAGCTGCAGCTTTTATAGACGTTAATGGATTTTTTATCTCATGTGCAAGCTCTGCAGCCATTCTATAAAGTCTTTTGTAAAGCTCATTCTCCTTTTTCTCTTTTTCTAAGATCTCAATATACGCTTCCTGAGATTTTATTTTTTCCTTAAGTTTTATACCTGCAAGTGTGATAGTAATAAAAGCAATCCCGTTTAAAAGTATGTTAAGAATTGCTTCGAAACCTTGAAATGTTCCTAAAAAGATAAACATTAACGAATACAGTATAAAAGCGTATAATGCCACCAAATAAGCCTGAATATTTGGTAAAAGAAAACCTGTAAAAAATAGAGGAAATAGATATAAAAGAGAAAAAAACTTTAATTTATCAAAATCATAGAAAATAAAACTAGAAATAGCTGTTATATCAAGAATAAAATCAACAATTGTTGTTCTTTTTAAATATAAACTAAAAAAGCTTGCCAGAGCATATACTGTTAATATTATGGTAGGAACAAGGATATAGTCTGAACGAATATCCTCCTGACTAAAGATAACAAATAATCCAAAGGATATAAGGAGTGTAAAAGAAAAAATAAACCTATATATCTTATAGTTTTTTAATAATTGTTCTAAGTACATAAGTTAGATCCACTCTCCCCTACCAAAAATATTAATTATAAATTTATAGAATAATAAACTAATCGTTAGATTTTCTTATTATAATAGCCCTTCCTTTAGCAATCTCATTTATAGCTATTACTGTTTTCTTAAGAGGAATACCTTCTTCTGTTACATAACTTTCTGCACCTGTTTCATATAGTTCTTTCGCAAGTTTTACAGCAGCATGAACTAATTCATATCTATTATTTACCTTCTTTAAGGCTTCTTCTATTAAAGGTCTTTTACTCAAAGTTATTCTCCTCCTTCATTTTCCTATTTAAATTTATATTATATATCATACATATAACTTAAGTAACGACT
>JALVKE010000297.1:5714-20649 GCA_027028005.1 Persephonella sp.
ATCGTAAATATATTTTCAGTAGGGATCGTGAGTTTTTTTATAGAAAAGATAATAAACATAGCAGAAATTATTCCTAGTGTATCTGCAAGTATGTCAGTGATTTCTGTTGATCTATATTTAACAAAAGATTGAAAAATCTCTATAGAAATTCCTAAAATTAAACCTGATATAAACAGATATAAATAACCAAATCTATATGCAAGAAAACCAAGCACTGTAAATATAAAAAAAGCAAAAAAATGGTTAACTTTGTCGTGATGGGTTAAAGAGTTATCTCCAAGAGGCATTAAAGATAAAACCAAAACTATAAAAATATACAAAAAGTATATAGATCTAAAAAAATAAACTTTCAATTTTCCATTAACTCTTTTAATATTTTATCCCCCAATAGTTCAGGAGAAAATCTCTTTGTTTTTAATCTGTTTGCTAAAATTATTCTTTTTAAATCTTCTTTAGCTTTTTCTATTATATCATTTATAACAATATAGTCATATTCTCTCCAGGCCTTTAACTCTTTCTTTGCTGTTTCTAATCTTTTTCTTATTTCTTCATCAGTATCTCCTCTTTTTCTCATTCTATTAATAAGTTCTTCAAAAGAAGGAGGAATAAGAAATATAGTTACAACATCTTTAAAATTTCTTTTTATCTGTCTCATTCCCTGAACATCAATTACTAATAAAACATCATTCCCTTTATTAATTTCTTTTAAAACTTCCTCTTTAGGTGTTCCATAGTAATTTCCATGAATAATAGCGTACTCTAAACAAGCTCCCTCTTTTATTTTCTGTTCAAATTCTTCTTTAGACAAAAAAAAGTAATCTATCCCGTTTATTTCCCCTGGTCTTGGTTTTCTCGTTGTACAAGTGGTTATTTTTACCAATTTAGGAACTTCTTTAAGAAGTAAATTTGCTAAAGTTGTCTTGCCCCCTCCTGCAGGAGCGGACAAGACAATTATTTCGCCTTTTATCATCTACCTACACTTGCAAGTAAAACAGAACTTAATAACGTTGAAAATCCATAAAAGATTGTTGGATATATACCTAAAATCAGTACTAATACAGCCATAACAGAAACTGTAATAACTTCAGGAACAGTTAAGTTATGCTGAACTTTTGATTCAGGCTCATACATATACATATAAACAACAACTCTTAAATAGTATCCAGCGGATATAATACTCATAACAACAAGAACTACAGCTAACCACCAGATATCTGAACCAATTAAAGCTAAAAATACATTTAATTTACCCATAAATCCAACAGTTGGTGGAATACCAAGCATAGAGAACATAAATATAAGCATAGCTAAAGCTACAGCTGGATTTTTCTTAGCTAATCCTTTGAAATCATTTATATGATTTGTCCAACCTTTTGTTTTTTCTAAGCCAGATAAAAGAATAAAAGCACCTATAGCCATGAAAATATAGATAAAAGAGTAAAATACTAAAGCAGCAAATCCCATTCCCGTAGGAGCTGCTAATGCAGCCACAATATATCCTGTATGTGCTATAGAAGAGTAAGCAAGCATCCTTTTAACATTTTCCTGTCTAAGAGCTATAAAGTTACCTACTACCATAGATAATGCAGCTAATATTGCCCAAGCTAAAGACCACTCCTGAGCAACAAATGGGAAAGCTTCTACCATAATTCTAAGAATGATTGCATAAGTAGCTACTTTCGCTACGGAAGCCATAAATGCTGTTATAGGTGTTGGTGCTCCTTCGTATGCATCAGGTGTCCATTGATGGAATGGGACTGCAGATGCTTTTAAAGCAAGTCCTATAATAAGAAGAATTAATCCACCTATAACTCCATAGTCTAAATTATCTGAAGATAATTGCTTAGCTATCTCTAAACTATCAAACGAACCTGTTCTTCCATAAAGAATTGCTATTGCGTAACTTATAACAGCTGTACCAGCACCACCAATTATAAGATATTTAAATGCCCCTTCTTTAGATTTAAAATCTTTTCTAAACATTCCAGCAAGGATGTACATAGATACAGCAGATAACTCTAAACCAATGTAGAAAGTAACAAGATTAGGAGAAGAAACCATTATCATGGTTCCTAAAAGGGCAAAGAGAGTAAGGTAGTAATACTCACCATAGTAAGTATTTTTTGCCTCAAAGTAACTGCGGAAGTTTATTACAACAAATAATGTTCCTAAAATAAGGAAAGATTTAAACAACAAAGAAAAAGTATCTATAATATAAAGGCCGTAAAAGGTTATATCCCCTTCTCTAATAATAAATGTACTAAAGAAAGCCAAAATTAATCCTATCGTCGTTATAACAGAGATTAAAAATCTAGACTTTGAAAATAGCTCAACCACAAAAACAATAAGTGCTGTTATTAACACTATTAGCTCAGGTAGTAATGCAAATAAATTTGGAATAGTAAGCCCTGATACTAACTGTTCTAGTATTGACATCCCTTAGCCTCCTATTATCTTTGAGAGAATAGCTGCAGACGTTGTTTTAATAAGATTAACCCACCATGTAGGATATAAACCAATAACAAACATCATTATTATGAGAGGTATAAAGGAAAGTAACTCTGCAGCATTCATATCTTTTAATTTTTCCCATTGAGCTATTTTTTCCGGAGGTAATAAGCTCTCTTTAAACATAGATTTATGATAAAGATAAAGCGTATAACCTGCTCCAACTATCAAACTTAAACCTGCTAAAACAGCTGTTAAAATACTAACTTTAAATGTGCCAATTAAAGATAAAAACTCTCCCACAAAACCTGATAAACCAGGTAATCCAGCAGAAGCCATAGCAGAAATCATAAATAACGTTGCAAATACAGGCACAAATTTAGCCATACCACCAAGATCTTTTAACTCATAAGAGTGAGCTCTCTCATAAATCCATCCTGCAGCAAGGAATAATGCCGCTGAAGTAAAACCGTGAGAAATCATGGTAATGATTGCACCATTTAAACCTTCCATGTTAAGCGCAAATGTACCAATAGTTACAAATCCCATATGGGAAACAGAAGAGTAAGCAATAATTCTCTTAATATGTGTTTGAGATATAGCCATCATTGCTGTATAGATGATAGCTATCACTCCTAAAGCAAACATAACAGGAATGAAATATTTTGAAGCTTCTGGGAACCAAGGGAGAGAAAATCTAACAAAACCATACGTTCCCATTTTTAGTAAAACTGCTGCAAGAATAACAGAACCAGCTGTAGGAGCTTGAACGTGAGCAGCTGGTAACCATGTATGGAATGGCCACATTGGAACCTTAATAGCAAATCCAAGAGCTAAAAGAAGGAAAAAGATAACCTGTAAGTTAAATGGAAGACCTAAATTTAATAGATCAAAATAACTTGTTGAAAGAATTCCTTTTTCAAAATACTGGTATACATACATACCAATAACACCAATAAGAAGGAAGAGAGAACCAAAGAATGTATATATAAAGAACTTAGTTGCTGCATATATTCTTTCAGCATATCCCCAAACTCCAATAATAAGAAACATAGGAATTAGCATAGCTTCCCAGAATATATAGAACCATACTAGATCCCAAGATACAAAAACTCCTATGCAAGCAGCTTCTAGAACAAGAAATGCTATGAAGTATTCTTTTACTCTCTTTTTAATATTTGTACTCCAGATAAAAGAAACTAAAAAGGCAAGTGCTGTAAGCCAGACCATTGTCAAGCTAAGAGCATCAACCCCTACCTCATAATTAACGCCTATCTGAGGTATCCACGTATATTTCTCATAAAACTGAATAGCATAAGAGGAATAATTGTATGTAAGAAGCATATATGTAGATATTAAAAAAACAATGAAAGAAACCACTATACTAACTGGCTTAGCAAATTTTTCAGTTGTAAAAAACAGTACTCCTGCTGCAATTAACGGAAGTAATATTGAAATAGTTATCCAAGGTATTCCGGCATTAACAAATTCTATAGTCATTCTTCAGCCCCCTACACAAAAAGTAAGAATATACCAAGGAAGATTAAAATACCTATTGCTATCTGCAATAGATAGGCACTTATTCTTCCTGTTTGTAAAAGTCTTAATACGCCACCTGTAGCAAGAGATGTTTTTGCTGAACCATCAACAATACCGTCAATAATCGTTTTATCACCAATAAACCAGAGTATTTTAGAAAACTTATGATAACCATAAACAAAGATTGCATAGTAAATAAAATCAAAATACCATCTGTTATAGAACAACAGATAGAAAGGTTTAAAGTCTCTAGCAAGCTGTCTAGGATCAATAACTCCCCTCTGATACATAAGATAAGCAACAAATATACCAGCTAATGCAGTAAATAAGGCAAGTAAACCAAGGGGAGATGTTAATGAATGCCATAAGAAATGCCAAGGATCTTCTGCTATATGTACGTGGTGTGCTCTTTCTAATCCTTCTTCTACTAATATTTTTGTTTTTTCTTCTAAGAAAGGCATTACATTAGGATCTAAGGATGGTCTTAAAAAGCTAGAGAAGAAATCTTTAAAGAAACCTAAAAATACAGCTCCTATTGCTAGAACTATTAAAGGAATAGTCATCGTAGGTGGAGACTCTTTTACATATTTCTTAATATGTGGATCAAGTCTATCTCCATCTTCAAAAGCTAAGAAGTATAATCTAAAAATATAGAAAGCTGTTAATGCTGCACCTGCCCACAAGAAGAACCAAGCTAATTTATCTATTTCCCAAGCTCCTTCAATAATAGGATCTTTAGAGAAAAATCCAGCAAAAGGTGGAATTCCAGATAAAGCTAAAGCACCTACCAAGAAAGTTGCAGCTGTAATTGGCATATATTTCCTAAGCTGCCCCATCTTTTGAATATTTAAAATATGATGAATTCCTATAAGTACAGAACCTGCGGCAAGGAAAAGCAATGCTTTAAATACAGCGTGGGACGTTAAATGGAACATTCCCGCTTTAAATAATCCTAATCCTTCTGCTGCAAACATATATCCAAGCTGGGACATTGTTGAGTAGGCGATAATCCTTTTAATATCATTTTGAACAAGACCCATTGTAGCTGCGATAAAGGCTGAAGCTACACCAATAAATAGAACAACATCTAAAGCTAAATCTGATGCTGCAAAAACAGGCATCAGTCTCGCAACCATATATACACCAGCTGCCACCATTGTAGCAGCGTGGATTAAAGCAGAAACAGGCGTTGGACCTTCCATTGCGTTAGGTAACCATATGTGGAGTCCAAGTTGTGCAGATTTACCTACAGCACCACCAAACAGTAAGAGAGCTATAGCTGTTACTGTCCAGTATCCTGCTTCAGGGAGTTTGTTAAAGAGGTCTATGTAATCTAGTGTTCCAAATGTAACAAAAGCTAATATAACCCCTGTTAAGAACAGCCAGTCACCAACCCTATTTACAATAAAAGATTCAAATGCAGCATCAGCGGCTGAACTTTTATGATGATAGAAACCAATTAAAAGATAGGATGCTAAACCAACACCTTCCCAACCAAAGAAAAGTTGAACAAGGTTATCAGATAGAGTTAGCATAAGCATCATAAATACAAAAAGAGAAAGATAGGCAAAAAATCTAGGGTAGGAAGGTTCCCCTCTCATATAACCTGTAGCAAATATGAATATAAATGTAGATATAACGGTAACAACACATGTCATTAAAGCAGAGAGAGGATCCCATAAGATGCTGACAGATACAGAGTAGTCTCCTATAGGGAGCCATGTATAAAGTTTTAAGTCATAATAACCACCAGAAGCAGCAACTTGTATAAAACCTATAACAGATACTATTGCAGAGATAGCAACGCCTACTACTGCAACAATACCTGCTAAAGGTTCTCTTAGAAATTTATACCCAAACAGTCCAATGATAATAAAAGCAATCAGTGGAGAGAACGGTATAATCCATAAGTATTCCATCTCGCTCCTCTTCCTTATAGTTTTAGTTCTGTTAATGTATTAACATCAACATCTTTTCTTAATCTGTATATAGCCATAATAAGACCAAGCCCTACCGCTGCTTCAGCAGCTGCAATAGTCAAAATAAAGAAAACAAAGACCTGACCTGAAACATCCGCAAGTTTCATATCAAAAGCTACAAAAGCAATATTTACGGCATTTAGCATAAGTTCTGTTGATAGAAGCATTGCAATAATATTTTTCCTAACAATAACACCTATTAATCCTAAAACCATAAGAAGACCGCTTAAAACCACATAATACTCATATGGAACCATTATTCTTATGCCTCCTCATCTAAAACATGATCTTTTCTTCCTATAATAATTGCTCCTATCATAGCCACTAATAAGATTACAGAAGCAACTTCAAATGGAAAGAGATACTTTGTAAATAACATTGAAGCAACTGCTTTAACATTTCCCATCTCTTTTACTACTTCAGGAGTAAACATACCTGTATTTGATTTCCATGCTCCATATAGAGCTACATATGAAAGTTCTATGAAAATAAGAAATCCAATAGGAAGAGATACTAACATATAGTTAACATCTACCGTCTGTCCTTTATCTTCTGGTACAGTAGATATTACTAGTACGTAAAAAACAACAATTGCTACTGCATAGATAATAATCTGCAGCGCTCCTATAAGTTCAGCTCCCATTGTGAAGAAAAGACCTGATACCATTATGAGAGTAGAAATAAGAGATAAAACAGCATAAATAATGTTTCTAAAAAACACCACACCTATAGCAGACAAAACAGCTAATGACGAAAAAGTCCAAAATGCAACATTATTTAACTCCATTTAATTTGCCCCCATAACTTACTTCTTTCTTCATCATCTATCCAAATTCTATCAGGCTCGTTAAATCTTCTTTTGTCAAAATCTTCAGCTCTTTTAGAAAGATCTTCTAAGTGAGTAACTCCACCAGCTCTGTGGTATGTAGCTGTTTCATATATATCTGTATGAATTATGCAATCTACAGGACAAGCTTCTGTACAAAGTCCACAGTACATACAGTTCATAAGATTCATATCAAATCTAACAACTCTTTTCTTTCCATTGGGAAGTTGAACAGCTTCTATTTTAAAAAGTTCAGGTACTGGGCAAGCCTGCTGACACATATAACAGGCTACACATCTGCTTTCACCTTCGTTTATTTCCATAAACTTTTCTAAAACTTTAAAAGAAGGAGGTTCTTTTCCATTTTTAACTCTATGTCCATGAGCTCCACGAAATCTTTTAGGTGGTATTAACTTTTCAAAAGGATATGCTGTTGTAATTGTTTTTCTAAAGAAGTTCTTTATAGTTATTTTCATTCCTTTTATAAAGTCTATGAAAAATATCCTTTCCATATTAGTAAGCACAGGTCTTTCTACATACTTTACTCTAACCATAATCTTATCCGAATATCATTATCCAAATTGCTACTATAAAGATGTTAGCAAGAGCTAAAGGAAGCATCACTTTCCATGCTAGCTCAGTAATTTGATCAACCCTGTATCTAGGAAGAGTCCAGTGAACCCATAAGAAGAACATAAATACAGCAAAAAGTTTAATGAAAAACCATACTATCCCTGGAATAGGTAACCATCCAAGGAAAGGAAATGGATGCCATCCACCAAAGAAAAGAATCACTGTTATAGCACTTAAAACAAATGTTGCTATATACCACTCTGCTAGCGGGAATAAACCAAACTTCATAGCTGAATATTCAGTTACATAACCTCCAACAAGCTCTGCTTCTGCTTCTTGAACATCAAAAGGTGTTCTTCCTGTTTCTGCTAAAACAGCAAAGATAATAACAACGAAAGCTAGAATATTAGGAATAATAAACCATAACCCTTGCTGTGCCTCTACTATACCTTTTAGTGAAAATGTTCCAGCTTGCATTATAGGTCCTGCTATAGCAAAACCAAGAGCAACTTCATAACCAATTAAAACAGCAGCTTTTCTTAATCCTCCAATCATTGGATATTTAGAGTTAGAAGCCCATCCTGCAAAGATAACTCCATAAAGAGATATACTACCAAATGCTAATGCAAGTAAAAGTCCTACATTAACATCTGATATATATGGATAGATGGTAAATCCAAATATTTCAATTGGTTCTCCAAAGGGAACTACAGCCAGTATCATTATGGAAGGAACAAAAGCAAGTAAAGATGCTAAATAGAACAGAAATTTATCAGCACTATCAGGAACTAGATCTTCTTTTGTTAGAACTTTCAATGCATCTGCTATTGGCTGAAGTAAACCATGATATCCAACGTGAAGAGGGCCTGGTCTTTGTTGAACATGACCTGCAAACTTTCTTTCTACAAGGGTAAGATAAGCAGCAGCTAAGAACATTCCTACAATGAAAATAAGAGATTTTATAGTTATTCCAATGACAGTACCGAGAATTTCCATCCTAACCCCTTTATATCAGAGTTTTGTTAAAAACATATTAACACAAGTTTTTTTAAAAATAAAACACTGTTTGTTATCTATCTGTTTCTCCAACAACTGGATCTAAACTGCCAAGAAGAGCTACTGCATCAGCTACAGTCCTTCCTTTTATAAGCTCAGGGAATATCTGAAGGTTGTAAAAAGCTCCAGAACGAATCCTTAATCTATATGGATGTCCTTCACCTTTGCTAACTATGTAAAAACCTAACTCACCTCTTGGATTTTCTCCTGATAGGTAAATCTCTCCTTCTGGAGCCTGCTCCCCGTATATTCTTAGATTGAAATTTTTTACCATAGCTTCTATAGAGTTGAACACCTCATCTAATGTTGGAAGTACATAAGGGTTTTCTGTCGCTATATACTTGTCTTCTTTCATTTCTTCTAACTTTTCGACGCATTGAGCAACAATTTTTATACTCTGTTTCATTTCTTCAACTCTAAGTAAGTATCTATCGTAGCAATCTCCGACCCTTCCAAGAGGAACATCAAAATCCACTTTATCATATGCATCTGTAGGCTGTATCATTCTTATATCGTAAGGAACTCCTGCAGAACGAGCTACAACACCTGTCAATCCATACTGATAAACATCTTCTTCAGAAATAATTCCAACATTTATATTCCTTTTTAACCATACTCTATTTGTTGTAAGTATTGTTTCGTACTCCTGTAGTCTTTTTGGAAAATCTTTTACAAAATGTTTAATTACATCTAAAGCTCCTTCAGGTAAATCTTTTGCTACGCCTCCAATCCTTATGTATGAAGAATTTAATCTAATACCGCTAATTCCTTCTATAATATCCATTATTTTTTCTCTTTCTCTAAAACAATAAAGGAATATTGTTAGTGCTCCTAGGTCTAAGGCATATGTTCCAAGCCAGAGAAGATGAGAGTTTACCCTTTGAAGCTCACACAGCATAGTTCTTATCCACTTTGCCTTTTCAGGAGGTTCAACGTTTAGAAGTTTTTCAACTGTATTTACATAAGCTACCTGACTACATAGAGCAGATATATAGTCCATTCTATCTGTATAAGGAATAAACTGAGTGTATGTTCTGCTTTCTGCTATCTTTTCAACACCTCTGTGAAGCTGGCCTAGAATAATATCGCACTCTTTTACATACTCCCCTTCCATATCAAATAAGAACCATATAGTCCCGTGGGTTCCTGGATGCAGTGGCCCCCAGTTTAAAACAATTTGAGCTTTTTTCTGAGGCATTCTTGCTTTCTGGGTTTCTTCTAAATCCTCAAGCGCTGGAACATACGTATGGTAGGGAGTATAATTATGAGCTGGTGTTTCTTCTGGTCTAAGATTTTTTGAAGGAAGATAGGTATCCTGTATTCCTTCTAAAGGAAAATCTTTTCTTAGAGGATGGTAAGGATATGATTCCCACAGAAACATTCTTACAAGGTTTTTGTGACCTTCAAATCTAACACCAAACATATCCCATGCTTCTCTTTCAGCCCATTTAGCTCCTTTCCAAAGAGAGCTAATAGAAGGCAGCGTATCATTTGTAGCCCATGTTTTTATCCCTACTCTCTGCCTGTATTCAGGAGAATATAATATATATACACCTTGAAATCTCGGATCGTGAAGAGGATGGTCTACACAGGTAAAATCAATAAACATTTTGAAGCGAAGATCTTCTTTAAGATAAGATAATAAATCTAACAACTTTTCTTTTTCTATAATAAGAAAAGTAGCATTATCGTAGATCTCTGAAGAAATAGAGGGGAATTTTTCTTTTATTAATGAGATTTTATCCTGATCTATCCATAAGTTATTTTCATCGGAAGGTTGTAAATGCAAAATATTACCCCTAAAGTTTTATTTAAATAGAGGGGAAAGCCTCTCTATGAGGCTTTAAATTTATTTTAAAATCCAAATGGAGATTTTTCTGTCAATGGTTGAGATGCCATAGGGACTTCTCTAACAGGAATTTCTTCCCAAACTTTTCCTTCTTTTTTCTCTTTTATCTTCTTCTGTAACTGCAAAATACCCCATAAAAGAGCTTGAGGGGTTGGAGGACAACCTGGAACATAAACATCAACAGGTATTATTCTGTCTACTCCCTGCAGTGTTGAATATGTTGGGAATGGTCCACCTACAGAAGAGCAACCACCCATTGATATAACCCATTTAGGATCTGGCATCTGATCATATATAAGCTTGAGCATAGGAGCAACTTTGTTAACAACTGTTCCAGCGACAATAAGAACATCTGACTGTCTAGGAGAACCTCTGAAGATAATTCCTAAACGATCTGTATCAAATCTTGATGCAGCTGTATGCATCATCTCAATAGCACAACAAGCCAATCCTATAGAAGCAGGCCATAGAGAATTTCTTCTTCCCCAGCTTAAAACTTCTTCTACAGTGGTTAATATTATTCCGTTGTTGTGTTTTATTGCCATTGTAACGCTCCTTTTTTCCAAGCATATACGTATCCTAATATTAGTATAAATAAGAAGATAAACATCTCAAAGAAAATAAATCCTGCATTTAGCTGTGCTACAGCTTTAAATATCGCAGCCCAAGGTAAAACAAAAGCTGCTTCAAGGTCAAATAAAACAAGAAGTAAACCTAATAAGTAATACTTTTGTTCCATAGAAAGATGAGAGGTTTTATCGTAGAGGGGAACTCCACACTCGTAAGTATATCCTTCCATAGGGTCTGGAACTTTAGGAGCTATCAATCTGTTAATAACAAGTAAAGCAACGCCCACTATTGTTGCAGCAATGAAGAATAACACAAGAGCAAAATATCCAGTCATCTTTTCACCTCTAGCTGTTTATATAAAACCAAACGATGTTTTATTAGCATATATTATTAAAATTTCTATTTCAAGAGGTTAACAGCATGTATACTTTGTCGCCTAATTTTAAATTAAAGAGATCTTTAGCACTTCCTTCAGGAGTAAAAATTTCATAAAATCCAAAACTTCCTTTTATTAAATTTAGTTTTCCTTTTATTCCTTCTTGAAAGTTTTTACATATTTTTTCAACAGGGATATCTCTCACATATATTTTTCTAATATTTTTTGGTAGCTCTTCTATATTTGTAATTCCGTTGCCAAACTTGTCAAATTTTATTATTTCCCCAATAAGCATATTTTTTTCTTTTTTTACTTTAGGAAAATCTATTTTTTTGTAATCATCTAACTCTTTCCCAAAATCTGTTACAGGTATTCCAAGGGAAAGATATGCTGCAGCTGGAGCAAAAATATCTCTTCCATGAAAGGTTTCCGTATTTCTATTTAATATGTATTTAGGATTTTCTATGGAAATAATTTTTAAAACTTTCTCCTTTCTTAAAGGTAAAGTTAAAAGTCCATTATCAGGTGCTATAAAATAGTAATTTTCAGTTTCAACAATAATTGCTTTTCTTTCTGTTCCAACGCCAGGATCTACTACAGAAACAAATATTGTTTTTTTAGGAAAATATCTGTAAACGGCATTTAAAACAATGGAAGCTTCAAGAATGTTAAAGGAATCTATCTCGTGAGAAATATCAACTATATCTGCATCTAAATTAATACTTTTAATAACCCCCTTAACAGCACCTACAAATCCATCTTTTGTTCCAAAATCTGTCAAGAGGGCTATTATTTTTCTCATTATTTTTTATGTTTCTTATAGTATGTATTAAAAAACTTTATGAATTCTTCAGTTTTATTTAGAGATTTATTTCCATAGATAATTGGAGACTGATCTAATACAAGATCATAATTGTATTTCTTTGCAAATTCTGAAACAGCTTTTCTTAACATTTCCATAAATTTAGAAGCCATTTTTTGCCTTAATTGATTTAGTTCCTGTTGTTTTTCAAAAACATACTTTTGAAGATTTTCCTGATTTTTACCAGATGCCTGTCTTTTCTCTATTTCCTTCTTTAGCTCTTCAACTTTTTTGTTAAGTGTTTCTTGAATTTCCTTCCCTGCTTTAGATTCTTTTATAACCTGCTGCATATTAATGATTGCAACTTTCCCTGCAAATGAAACTGATACAATAAAAATAGATGCAAAAATACTTAGTAAAAATTTAGACATAATTCCCTCCTTTTATCTTAAATAGTTAATAATTGATTTAAGTATGTGTTTTCCATCTTCAGAACCTAGTATACTTTCTGATGCTCTTTCTGGGTGAGGCATTAATCCAAAAACATTTCCATCTTCATTCATAACACCAGCTATATTTGAAATAGAACCATTAGGATTTGCCTCTTCAGTAATCTTTCCTTCTTTATCACAGTATCTAACAAGGATCTGTCCGTTATCTTCCATTTTTTTTAACGTTTCTTCATCTACAAAATAGTTCCCATCGTGATGGGCAATGGGGATCTTTAAAACCTGCCCTTCTTTACACTGATTTGTAAATGGGGTTTTATTATTCTCCACTTTTATATACTGATGTTTGCATATAAACTTTCCATGAATATTTGGCATCAAAGCCCCTGGTAACATATGAGCTTCTGTTAAAATTTGAAATCCATTACATATTCCAATAACAAGTCCTCCTCTTTTTGCATACTCCTTAACTGCATTAGTAAGAGGTGTATGAGCTGCTAACGTTCCAGGTCGAAGATAATCACCAAAAGAAAAACCTCCTGGTAATATGATACAGTCAAAACCTTCAACATCTGTCCTTCTATAATCTATAAACTCTGGATGTTCTCCTAAAATATCTCGAATAACTCTATACGTATCATAATCACAGTTTGAGCCAGGATAGACAGCTATTCCAAATTTCAATGTTAGTCCTCCACAACTTCAAACTCATAATCTTCTATTATCTCGTTTACAAGAGCTTTTTTAGCCATTTCCTTGGCTTCTTCAATAGCTTTTTCTTTATCTTTCTCATTAATATAAACTTCTATATATTTACCTACTTTCACATCTATCACGTTATCAAAACCTAAGCCCCTTAAATTTTCAGCAACAGCTCTACCTTGAGGATCTAAAATCCCTTTTCTAGGTTTAATATAGAACTTTATAAGCATCTATTACTCCTGCTTGTAAAATTTTCTTTAAATATTCTAACAGATAAAAATATCTATGTATTAAAAGCCCTATCTCCTGCATCTCCTAATCCTGGGATTATATAACCTTTATCATTAAGTTTTTCATCTATAGAAGCTATATAAACAGATACATCAGGATGTTTATGTGAAATTCTTGATAAACCTTCAGGTGCTCCTACAACATTAAGAGAAATTATCCTTTCAGGTTTTTTTTCTTTTACAACATTTAGTGCATAATCAAGAGATCCACCAGTTGCAACCATGGGATCTAAAATAATAGCAGTTTTCCCATCTAGTTGTGGGACTCTATCGTAGTAGAGGATACTTTCTAATGTTTCTTCATCTCTTTTTATAGCTAAAAAACCGGCTTTTGCGTTATTTATAACTTCTAATGTTCCATCTAACATAGGGAGCCCTGCCCTCAAGATAGGGATAAAAACAAATTTTTCTTCTTCAATTACAGGGAAAACATATCTGCCTATCCATATATCTATCTCCTTCTCTACGAGTTTTTCTTCTTTCAAAGCCTCAAATAAAAGGACTCTTGCTATCTCTGATAAATATTTCCTAAATAGATAAGGAGTTGTATTAATATCTCTTAATTTTGTCAAAAGGTTTTTAGCTATAGGATGTTGAATCTCTTTGATATTTTCCATTTTCACTCCTTTTTTATGTAGTTTTTTCTATTCTATCATCTAGATAAAAGATATATATTTTTAAATAAAAAATGGAGGTAAAGAATGGAAGATTGTAGAGAAGAAGGAAAAAAATTTCAAGAGCTTGTAGATATAATGGCAAAATTAAGAAAGGAATGTCCGTGGGATAAAGAACAGACTAATCAATCAATTAAAAATAATCTTATTGAAGAAGCTTATGAGCTTCTTGAGGCAATAGAAGAAAATAACGATGAAGCAATGATAGAAGAACTTGGAGATTTATTACTACAAATCGTATTTCATTCACAGATAAAGAAAGATGAAGGTAAGTTTGATATAAATGATGTTTTAGATCATTTAATAAAAAAACTTATAAGAAGGCATCCTCATGTTTTTGGCGGAGAAGATTATGAGAAACTTGAAGGAAAGGATCATCTAGATAAATGGGAGAAAATAAAGGAAAAAGAGAAGAAAAGAGAATCTATTTTAGAAGGCATTCCTAAAAGAATGCATGCACTTCATAGAGCAGTAAAAGTTCAAAAAAGAATGGCAAAAGTTGGTTTTGATTGGCAAAATCCAGAAGAAGTATGGGAAAAAGTTATGGAAGAGATAAAGGAGTTAAAAGAAGCAAAATCCCCTGAAGAGATAAAGCATGAGATTGGAGATGTCCTTATTGCTCTAGCAAACCTCGCTAGAGCATATGGAGTTGATCCAGAAGAAGCACTTCATCAATCAATAGATAGAAGTATTAGAAGATTTCAATACATTGAAAAAAAAGCAAAAGAAGAAAATAAGGATTTAAAGGAGATGTCCCTTGAACATATGGACAGGCTTTGGGAAGAAGCAAAAAGCAAAGGAT
>JALVKE010000298.1 GCA_027028005.1 Persephonella sp.
TCAGGAGTTTCTGTAAGTTCAACAGAGGAGAGAAAGTTTGACCCTAAGGTTGTTTACTCTGCAATAGCTTTTGTTATTGGATTTTCTATTGTTTTTACAGCTTTAGGAGCTGCTTCAACAGCTGTTGGACAGCTACTTCAAGAGTATAAAGAAATAATCTCTAAAATAGCAGGTCTTCTTGTTATTCTCCTTGGTATTCACTTTACAGGTATATTTCAGTCTGAAAAGGTTAAAACATGGCTAGCTGTTATAGCTGGAGTTTCTATCCTTCTTTATGGTTATGGATATATAACAACTAAGGATATTTTTAATGATTACTTTATGCTTATAGTTTTAACAGTTCTTCTTTACATCTTCTATTACTCAGGAGCTTACAGAGTTCTTTATCAGCAAAAAACAACAGAGGTAAAGAAGAAACCCCCAGGTATAATTGGAGCTTTTATTGTAGGAATGGCTTTTGCTTTTGGATGGACACCTTGTATAGGTCCAATCTTAGGAGCGATCCTTATATACGCTTCTCAGCAGGAAACAGTTATGCAAGGGGTTATCCTTCTATTTGCGTTCTCAATGGGACTTGGAATTCCATTTATCATAACGGCATTTGCAATAAATCAGTTCTTCAGGTTCTTTAACTTTATGAGAAAATACTTCCTTGTTATTGAAATTATTGGTGGACTTCTTCTTATCCTTGTAGGTCTTTTAATACTCACTGGAAGTATGGAAAAAATCGCTTCTTTCTTCATGTAAGGTGACCTTTCAGGTTGCCTTTTTCTCCTTTTATTAAGCTAGTCATAAAGTTAAAGTTTAAGCCATACATTTAGAAAATTGACATAATATTTTTTATGTATAGATTTATGCGTATAAACTAAAATCAAAAGGTGTAAAAATGAAGCTAAAGAACAAAAAATCCTACAAAGTTAGAAAAAATATAACCCTATCAAAAGAAGCAGAAGAAAAGTTAAAAGAACTTGCAAAATTAGAAAACAAATCACAAAGCCAAATAGTGGAAGAACTTATTGAAAACGTTTACAAAGAAATAGAGAAAAAGAAAAAGCTAGAAGCTCTAAAAAGAATTAAAGAAAGAAGAAAATACTTTAAGGGGATAGATCCAAATATAACCATTCAAAAAATCAAGGAGCAAATGGGAAGTGAACTATAAAAGAGTATTTGTAGATGGAAATGTTATTTTAGATTACTTTCTTAAAGAAAGACCATTTAGCGAATATTCAGAAAAAGCTATAGATTATTTAGTAGAAAATGATATTTTCCTTCTAACAAGCTGTGATTTAATAACAACAGTTTATTATGTTTTAAGTAAAAAAGATAAAACTCAAGCTCTATATGATATTGAAGACGCAACTGAATTCTTTTATATTATTCCATTCTCAAACTATGAAACCCGAAAAGCTATAGACTTAATGCAAAAAGATAAAAACTTCGCAGATTTAGAAGATACTCTTCAGTATGTTTTAGCAAAAGAAAATGAATGTGACTTAATTTTATCAAATGACGATGGTTTTTATTCGCCAGATATTAAAAAGATATTTAAATTTCAAAGCTAATACTATACGTGTATTTTCTAAAAAGAAGAAAGACCGTTTAGTTTTATATATAATCCCTATTACAAACAGATAACTCATGTCCTAAATATCAAATCCTCACGTAATTGTTTCCTGTGGATTTTCTACATTTATTTTTTCTTTTTATAAATGTATTATTAATACATTATTAATCGTAAAGAGGAAGTTATGCTTTCAAGTATAAAAAGTGGTGGATTTTTAGGTGTAGATGGATACATCGTTGATGTAGAAGTTAATATCTCTCAAGGGCTTCCCCAGTTTATAACTGTAGGGCTTCCAGATACAGCAGTAAAAGAAAGTAGAGAAAGGGTAAAATCAGCAATTGTTAATATAGGTTTTTCTTTTCCACTGAGAAAAATAGTAGTAAATCTTGCTCCTGCAGATGTTCCAAAGCAGGGAACACTATACGACCTTCCAACAGCTATAGGGATACTAGTAAGCTCAGGAGTTATAAATAAAAAATCTGTTGAAGCTACAGCATTTATAGGAGAACTTGCTTTAGATGGAAGCCTAAGGCATATAAAAGGTGCTCTGCCTATTGCCTTTGCTATGAAAGAAGCTGGAATAAAAAGGCTTATACTACCTGAGAGTAATAGCAAAGAAGCAGCTTTAGTTCAGGGTTTAGAAGTCTATGGTTTCAACAATCTAAAAGAGATAGTTTCTTTTTTAAATGGAGATTTAGATAGAAAGAAAGTTCAGGTAGATATTTCAAACTATCTTTTAGAAGAGAATTTCCCCATTGATTTTTCAGAGATAAAAGGTCAGTTTGCAGTAAAGAGAGCTCTTGAGGTTGCAGCTGCAGGCTTTCACAATTTAATGATGATTGGTTCCCCTGGTTCTGGAAAGTCAATGATGGCAAAGGCTTTTCCATCAATCCTTCCCCCACTATCCTTTGAAGAAGCTTTAGAAACAACAAAAATACACAGTGTAGCAGGAGTTCTAGAAGACTTTATTGTAAAAACAAGACCTTTTATATCTCCCCATCACACAACTTCAGACGTTGCAATAATAGGTGGTGGAACATTCCCAAAGCCGGGAGCAGTTAGCCTTGCTCATAACGGAGTTTTGTTTTTAGATGAGTTTCCTGAGTTTAAACGTTCTGTTTTAGAAGCTCTCCGTCAGCCATTAGAAGATAAGATAGTCACTATCTCAAGAGCTTCAGGTTCTTTTAAGTTTCCTGCAAGGTTTCAGTTTATTGCAGCAGCAAACCCTTGTCCTTGCGGTTATAAAAATGACCCTAAAAAAGAGTGTAGGTGTTCCCCTATTGAGATAAAAAGATACGAAAGAAAACTTTCAGGTCCTATTTTAGATAGGATAGATATTAATATCTTTGTAAATCCTGTCAATCCCGATGATTTAATTTCGAAAGAGGAAGGAGAACCGTCTAGAAAGATAAGAGAAAGAGTTATAAACGCTATTGAAATTCAAAGAAAAAGATTTGAAAACTTCCCTATAAGATACAACAGTGAAATGACACCCTCTATAATGAAAAAAGTTATAAAAATAAAACAGGAAGCTGAAAATATCTTAGAAAAAGCTGCTAAGAAATATAACCTCACTGCAAGAAGCTACTTTAGAGTTTTAAAACTATCTAGAACTATCGCAGATTTAGATAATAAAGAAAATATTGAAACAAAACACATTATAGAAGCTTTAAACTTTAAAATAGTAGAAAATTAGTTAAACTTACAATTTTTCAAGATATATCCTTATAGCTTTTAGATTTTTCTGTAAAAAATTAAAAAAAACATTTCTATGAAGGAATTTTTAACATATTTTGTACTTAAGGTTGTTATTTCTTTCACAGATAAGATAAAATAGATTTGTTATAAACAGCATGAAAGAGGATTTAATGGCAGAAATATTAACATTTCAAGATATAATCCAAACCCTTCAAAAATTTTGGACAGATAAGGGATGTATTTTATGGCAGCCTTATGATATAGAAGTTGGAGCAGGGACTATGAACCCTGCAACATTTTTAAGAACATTAGGTCCCGAAGATTGGAATGTCTGTTATGTAGAACCATCAAGAAGACCAAAAGATGGAAGATACGGAGAAAATCCTAACAGACTTCAGCACTACTATCAGTTTCAGGTTATTTTAAAACCCACCCCTGAAAATCCCCAAGAACTCTATTTAGAAAGTTTAGAAGCTTTAGGAATAGATTTAACAAAGCACGATATTAGATTTGTTGAAGACGACTGGGAAAGTCCTACTCTTGGAGCTTGGGGACTTGGATGGGAAGTATGGCTTGATGGTATGGAAATAACACAGTTTACATACTTTCAGCAGGTAGGTGGTTTAGATCTTCCTGAGGTTAGTGTTGAGATCACATATGGGCTAGAAAGATTAGCAACTTATCTGCAAGGTGTAGATAGTGTTTATGATATTGTTTGGGCTGAAGGTTTAACATACGGAGATATATATAAGGAAGCAGAAAGACAGTGGTCTATATACAACTTTGAACTAGCTGATATTGATATGCTTTTTAAAACCTTTGATATGTATGAGAAAGAAGGCTTTAGATTAATAAAACATAATCTTCCAATACCTGCTTATGACTATGCATTAAAATGCTCTCATATTTTTAACCTGTTAGATGCAAGGGGGGCTTTATCTGTTAATGAAAGAGCTAGATTTATAGCAAGGGTTAGAAATCTAGCTAAAGAATGTGCAAAAGCTTTTGTAAAACATAGGGAAGAGTTAGGATTTCCATTAATGAAAAAGAAAAAACAAACAGCATAATAAAAAGAGGAACGTAAATGGTAGGAAAAAGTTATCTCCTTGAAATAGGAACAGAAGAATTACCACCAAAAGCCATAGAAAGTGCTATAGATTATTTTAAAACCATATTACCAGAAAAATTTAAATCCTTTTTTCTTATAGAGTCCCCAGATAATATAGAAATTTTTGCTACTCCAAGAAGGCTTACATTTTTACTAAAAAATCTATCTGAAAAAGAACCAGACCAAGAAAAGGTTATACTTGGACCACCAGCAAAAGTAGCAATAGACAGTGAAGGGAAGTTTACAAAAGCAGCTTTAGCCTTTGCAAGTAAACATAACCTTGATATAGATCAGCTAGAAATAATAGAAAATGAAAAAGGAAGATACCTGGGAGCTAAAGTAAAGATAGAAGGTAAAAAACTTGAGGAATTTTTAGAAGAGGAAGTTCCAAATATAATAAAGAATATTCCATTTCCAAAAACAATGAAATGGAACTCCACAGGTTTCAGATTTTCAAGACCTATTAGATGGATTGTTTCTCTTCTTGATAAGAAGATTATTCCTTTTGAGATAGCAGGAGTTAAGGCAGATAGATATACGTATCTTCATAGATTTATGACAAAACCTGTAGGAAGAGGTGAAAAGAAAGAGATACCTGAAGCTTCCTCTTATGAGGAGATAACAAAACTTGGATTTATTATTGCAAAGTTTGAAGATAGAAAAAAGGCAATAGAAACACAGATAACAGGTTTTGCATCAAGACTTGATGCTGAAGCTATTTTAGATCAAGAACTTTTAGATGAAGTTACAAACTTAACAGAGTTTCCTGTTGGTATACTTGGGGATTTTTCTCCTGAGTATCTCATTCTTCCAAAAGAAGTAATTATAACTGTTTGCAAGGTTCATCAAAGATATTTTAATTTTGAAAAAGATGGAAAGCTTATTCCTAAGTTTTTAGCATTTTCAAATACAGCTGTCCCTGATAGAAGCATCGTTCAAAAAGGTTATGAAAAGGTTTTAAAAGCAAGACTTGAAGATGCTCTTTTCTTCTATGAAGAGGATTTAAAACATAATCTTGAAGATTTTTATCCAAAACTTGCAGGTATTCAGTTTCATCAGAAGCTAGGTTCTATGTTAGAGAAAGTTGAAAGAAATAAAAATATATCCCTTTTACTTTCAAAAGAGCTAGGAATAGATAAAGAAGAAGATATAAAAAGAGCTAATAAACTTTCAAAGTGCGATCTTCTAACAGAAATGGTTAAAGAGTTTGATGAGCTTCAAGGAATTATGGGGATGCACTATGCTTTAAAGCAAGGAGAAAAGGAAGAAGTTGCAAAGGCCATATATGAACACTACCTTCCAAAAACCTCTGAAGATGAACTTCCTGAAACGCAGGTAGGAACAGTTTTAGCTTTAGCTGATAAGCTTGATACACTTATATCATTCTTATCTATAGGAGAAAAACCAAAGGCTTCTGCAGACCCTTTTGGACTTAGAAGAGCAGCAATTGGAATTATTAGAATTCTAGTAGAAAAGGGAATAGATATAGACTTAAAAGAATTTTTGGAAACTATTCAAAAAGAAGCTAAAAAAGAAAAGATATTAAAGTTTGCTGAGATAAATAAAAATTGGGAGATTGTATTCAACGAGGAGATTATTCCTGAGATTTTAGATTTTCTAAAAGCCAGATTTATCGCTTATATGAAAGATAGAGGATTTTCTACAGATATTATAAAATCTGTTCTTGAAACAGGTTCGTTTAACTTTTATAGAAACTATCTAAAGATAAAATCAATTCAAGAGTTAAAATCACGTCCTGAGTTTAATGATGTTATGACAGTTTTTAAAAGAGTTGGAAGAATAATACCTGAAAAATTTAATCTAGATTTTGATGAAAACCTTTTTAAAGAAAAAGAAGAAAAAGAGCTCTATGAAAAATATAAAGAGATAGAAAAAACATTTAATAAACATGTAGAGAATAAAGAGTATCAGCAGGCTTTATCAGATCTTTTAAAACTAAAGCCGTATATAGATAAGTTTTTTGATAATGTTATGGTTATGGTTGAAGATGAAAAACTTAAGAAAAATAGATTATCTCTTATGAAAAAGATAGATAATCTATTTAAGAAAATTGCTGATTTTACAAAGATAACAACTTTATAAATGATAGATGGCAGGAGGATAGATTATGTCTAATAAAAAATTAGTTGTTTGGTTAAATGAAGTAGGGATAGAGGACATCGAGCTTGTTGGGGGGAAAAATGCTTCTTTAGGAGAAATGATTAAAGGACTCTCTCCAATGGGAATAAAGATCCCTATGGGATACGTAGTAACAGCTGACGCTTACAGATACTTTATTGATTATAACAACCTAAAAGAAAAAATAACTGAAGCATTAAAAGGACTAGACCCTAATGATGTTGAGGATCTAGCAAGAAGAGGACTTGAAGTCAGGGAGATGATAAAAGGTGGAGAGTTCCCTGAAGACTTAAAAAAGGCAATAATAGATTACTATCACAAGTTAAGTGAGATGTATGGGCAGCCTTATGTTGATGTAGCAGTTCGTTCATCTGCTACAGCTGAAGATCTACCAGATGCTTCATTTGCAGGGCAGCAGGATACATACCTTAACATAAAAGGTGACGAGTCCCTTTTAACGGCTGTTAAAAGCTGTTTTGCCTCTTTATTTACTGATAGAGCTATCTCTTATAGAGAGGCTTTTGGATTTGATCATTTCTCTATAGGACTAGCTGTAGGCATTCAGAAAATGGTTCGTTCTGATCTTGCAGCTGCAGGAGTTGGTTTCTCGTTAGATACAGAAAGTGGATTTAAGGATGTTGTTCTTATAAATGGTTCTTACGGTCTTGGAGAAATGGTTGTTCAGGGAGCTGTAA
>JALVKE010000299.1 GCA_027028005.1 Persephonella sp.
ACAACCTATTAAAAGATAAAGATATAACTGTTTCCCGTATTGCATATGGTCTTCCCTTTGGAGCTACCCTTGAAAATGCAGATGATTTTACAATATCAAAAGCTCTAGAACATAAAACCCCTATCTAGCCTTTCCTACAGCTAAAAAAACAGGATACTCTCTCTTTTTTCCTTCCCTTTCTTTTTCTATTGTATAGATATTTTCTATATAAACCAGCTCTACACTCTCTTTTTCAAACCATCTTTTTACTTCATCAAAATCAAAACCAAAATGCTTAACATCTGTGTTGTCTGAGTGAAATGTTCCATCTTCTTTGTATAGATCTACAATAGCAATGTAACCTTCAGGTTTTAAAAACTTTTTAAACCTAGATATAGCCTTTTCTGGGTCATCTATATGATGCATTGTCATGGCATTGAAAATCAGGTCAAAATCTTTCTCCTCAAAGTCTTCTTTTAAGATATCTTTTTTGTAATACCTAATATTATCTATCCCAAGATCTTTAATCTTTTTCCCTAAAACCTCTAACATTCCAGATGAAAGCTCTGTCCCAACAATCTCCTTTACATAAGGAGAAAGATAGATAGCTGTATTTCCTGTTCCAATTCCAACATCTAAAACCTTCCAGTCTTTATCAACAGGCAGTATAGAAATAAGCTTTTCAATAATCTTTTTTGACCTTTCTAGTTTGTCAGGAGTATCGTATCTGTAAGCAACTTCATCAAATCTTTTTCCTATATCAATCATTAATCATATACTCCTTTAGTGAAATAAAATAAGCCTTTGAATATTTACAGACAGGACATCTCCAGTTATCAGGAAGTTTTTCAAAAGGGATCCCAGGAGAGATCATTCTAAGGGGATCCCCTTTAGATGGATCATAAATATATCCACAGATTCTACACTTTCTTTTCCCTGTGTCTATATTATTAAAAACAACTTTTGCTCTCATATCTGCACCTTTTATACAAGACCATACTCAACTAAAAGCTCTGCAATCTGAACGGCATTTGTTGCAGCTCCTTTCCTAAGGTTGTCCGCCACAACCCACATAGCAAGACCATTATCAAAAGAGAAATCCTCCCTTATTCTTCCAACAAAAACCTCATCTTTTCCAGCAGCCTCTATAGGCATTGGGTATAGGTTGTTGTGAGGATCATCTTCAAGGATAATACCAGGAGCTTCTTTTAATATTTCCCTTGCTTCCTCTGGAGTTATAGGTTCCTCTGTTTCTATAACAATACTTTCACTGTGTCCGTAGAAAACAGGAACTCTCACACATGTAGGGGAAACTTTTATATCAGGGGCATGCATAATTTTTCTTGTCTCATTAACCATCTTCATCTCTTCTTTCGTGTAATTGTTATCTAAAAACACATCAATATGTGGAATAACGTTAAAAGCTATATGCTGAGGAAGAGCTTCAGGATAGTAGTACTTTCCTTCAAAGTATGCTTTTGTTTCTTCTTCTAAATCCCTGATAGCTTTTGCTCCTGCTCCTGATACAGCCTGATATGTTGAGACAATAACCCTTTTTATCTTTTTTGCTTTATGAATAGGATTTAAAGCTACTACCATCTGAATGGTAGAACAGTTTGGATTTGCAATGATACCCTTATGCCATTTAACATCTTCAGGGTTTACCTCAGGAACAACCAAAGGTACATTTTCATCCATTCTCCATGCTGAGCTGTTATCTATAACAACAGCTCCTTTTTCTACGGCAATAGGAGCCCATTCTTTACTTCTAGAACCTCCAGCAGAGAAAAGAGCTATATCTATTCCTTCAAATGCTTCAGGGGAAACTGGTTCTACCTTATATTTAACTCCCATATACTCAAGCTCTTTCCCTGCTGAACGAGGAGAAGCTAAAAGTCTAAGTTCATCTATTGGAAACTCTCTTTCTTCCAGTACTTTTATCATTGTTTGTCCAACTGCACCTGTCGCACCTAATATAGCAATGTTATAATGTTTCATATAAACCTCCTAAAAATTTTTAAAAACAACAATATTTTACAACGAATTGAGGGCGACACTATGTCAAAAGAAAAAAAGAAAAGAAAAAATCCTTGGACTGCTATTGTTATATTAACAGCCCTTATGCTTCTTCCATTTATAGCATTTTTGCTAGATAAACTTCTATTAAAATTAGATAATTCACTCCTGTTTTTTGCCGAAATAAGTATCGTATCTATGGGTCTTGCATCTGCAAGCTTAATATACTTTTTCTTTTTTAAACAGTGAAGGAGGAAAATAATGAGGAAAATAGTATTTTTATTACCTGCTGCAGCTTTTTTAATTGGCTGTGGACAGTCAAATCAGTTTGATTTACTTCAAAGAGAGTTAATAAATCTAAAAAAGGAAGTTTCCCAGCTTAGAACCCAGCAAAAAGAGATAAAGATGAACATTATGGATCTATCTCAAAGGGTTGATAATCTTTCAAAAAATGTGGCAAAAAACTCTATAGAGATTGAAAAACTGAAAACATTTCAAAAAACTCCAGCTCCTTCTAACCTTCCAAAAGAGGGTGCTGAAAAGGTTACAATGCCTGAAAATCCTGTAGACCTTTACAAAAAAGCTTTGGATGCTTATTATAAAGGGAAAATAGAAGAAGCAAGACAGTATTTTCAAGAATTTGCTTCAAAGTATAAAAATCATGAACTTTATGATAATGCACTGTTTTGGATAGGGCAAACATACTATGCAGAGGGGAATTATCAGGAAGCTATAAATGCGTGGGATAGACTTATTCAAGGGTGTGAAACAGGTGAGATAGTTGAATGTAATAAATATCCTATGGCTATGTTAAAAAAGGCATACGCCTATATGAAAATGGGGGATAAAGAAGAAGCAAAAAGAATACTTCAGGAAATTATTCAGAAGTTTCCTGATACAGAAGAAGCTCAGTTAGCAAAAAGAAAATTGGAGGCTCTTAGATGATACCAAATCTATACAAGATACCTAAGCATGTTGCCATTATTATGGACGGCAACGGCAGATGGGCAAAGAGGAGGGGGTTACCTAGAGTTTTTGGTCATAGAGAAGGTGCAAAAACTGTTGAAAGAGTTATAGATATTGCAAGGGATAATAAAATTGAGTGGCTTTCTCTCTTTGCATTTTCCACAGAAAACTGGAACAGACCTAGAGAGGAAGTTGAAGCTATTATGTCTCTTCTTGTTGAGTATATAAATACAAAAGTCCCTTCTCTTATTGAAAGAAATGTGAGACTTAGATTTATGGGAAGGAGATACGACCTTCCTGAGATGATCTTAAACACAATGAGAGAAGGAGAAAAAGCAACAGAGCACTGTACAGGAATGAACCTAGTTGTAGCTCTAAACTACAGTGGGAAAGCTGAAATTATAGATGCAGTAAGAAAGATAGCAGAAGAAGGAAAAACTGATATAACAGAAGAGGAGTTTAGAAAATATCTCTACATTCCTGAGATGCCTGAACCTGATCTTTTAATTAGAACAAGTGGAGAAAAGAGAATCTCAAACTTTATGCTCTGGGAACTTGCATATACAGAGCTTTTCTTTACTGAAACCCTATGGCCAGATTTTGATGAGGAAGATTTTGCACAGGCTTTATATGAATATCAAAGTAGAGAGAGAAGATTTGGTAGGGTATTTGAGAATAAATAAGGTGATAAATGGGTGATTTACCAAAAAGGCTTATAACAGGGATTATACTTGCTTTAATAGGTATTTTTGCTGTTTTATACATACCCTCTCCTCTTTTTAAAGCAGGGATAGCTGTTATTTCTGCTGTTGCTGTATGGGAAGCTACAAGATTATTGGACAAAAAATATTCAGGACTTGAGCCTGTTTATACAGCTGTTATTGGTTTTTTTGCTTCTCTTTCTATTTTATTTCTAACCCCTTTTCTCTCTATTCTTATTATCTTCCTATACAGTTTTTATGTAGCTCATAAACATTACAGGATAGAATACCTCACCTCTTTAACCTTCTCCCTTGTATATGGAAGTTTTTTTGTCTCTTCAATAGGACTTCTGCATGAGATAGATAAAAATCTTCTTTTTGTATTGTTTGCAACTATATGGTCTGAAGATATTTTTGCTTACTTTGTAGGAAAAAGTATAGGAAAACATAAGTTTGCTCCAACTCTTTCTCCTAAAAAAACGTGGGAAGGAGCTGTTGGTGGTTTTTTAGGGGCTATTATAATAGGTAGTATAACAGCATACAGCCTTAAGACATACGATGCATATATACCAATCTTTATCTCAGCAGTCTTAGGACAGATAGGAGACCTTTTTGAAAGCTTCATTAAAAGACAGGTTGGAGAGAAGGACTCATCAAATCTTATTCCAGGACACGGTGGTATCTTAGACAGAATAGATGCCCTTATCTTTGGAAGTGTAGTTTTTCTCATTTTTTATCAGATAAAAGGCTAGCTATCTATACATTTAAAACTTTTTAATCTAAATTTATCATTAAACTAAAAACTAATAGGAGAAAATAATGAAAGGATACTGGATACCTGTTTTACATTCCCATCTTCCATTTGTGAAACATCCTGAGTATGACTACTTCCTTGAAGAACACTGGCTTTTTGAAGCCATAACAGAAACATATATTCCCCTTCTTATGATGATGAAAAAGCTTGAGGATGAAAATATAGATTTTAGACTTACTGTATCTGTAACACCTCCTTTAGCAGAGATGCTTTCAGATGAGTATCTTATAGACAAGTATGAAAAGTATCTAGAAAAATTTGAGGAACTTACAGAAAAGGAGATAGAGAGAACAAAAAATGATAAAACATTTAACAAACTTGCTAGATTTTATAACAATAGAATAAAAAATATTAAAGAGTTTTTCAAAAACTTCTTAGACAGGCAGGTATTAAACGGTTATAGATACTTTAAAGATAAAGGTTTTATTGAGATTATAACCTGCGGTGCTACTCATGGATTTCTTCCTCTTTTATCACCTAATGAAAAAGCAGTGGAAATCCAGATAAGATTAGCAGTTGAAACCCATGAAAAACATTTTGGAGAAAAGCCAAAAGGTATATGGCTTCCTGAATGTGCTTACTACGTAGGGTTAGACGAAATGCTAGACAAGTACGGTATAGAGTTTTTCTTTTTAGACTCCCACGGAATTGTTTTTGGGATGCCTAAACCAAGATACGGAGTTTTTGCTCCTGTTTTTACCCCTTCAGGAGTTGCAGCATTTGGAAGAGACCCTGAGTCCTCAAAGCAGGTATGGAGCTCAAAAGAAGGATACCCAGGAGACCCATACTACAGGGATTTTTACAGGGATATAGGATTTGATTTAGACTTTAACTATATAAAACCTTATATAAGCCCTGATGGAGTAAGGGTTTATACAGGTATAAAGTATTACAGAATTACAGGAAATGTAGATTTAGGAGAAAAAGAGCCTTATATACCTGAAGTAGCTCAGGAAAGGGCAAAAGAACACGCGAAACATTTTCACTGGGCTAGAGATAAACAGTTTGAGTATCTTCAAACTCTTATGGACAGAGAACCTACTGTAGTTTCTCCTTACGATGCTGAGCTTTTTGGACATTGGTGGTTTGAAGGTCCAGATTTTCTCTATTATCTCTTTAAAGAGATAGATAAACACAAACAGTTTAAGGCAATCACTCCTGTAGAGTATCTAAAAGAGTATCCTGAAAATCAGCTGATACAACCTTCTCCTTCCTCATGGGGAGATAAAGGATACTATGAGGTATGGCTAAATAGTGGAAATGACTGGATTTACAGACATTTACATAAAATGGCTGATGATATGGAAAAACTTGCCAATGATTTTAAAGAAGAAAAAGACTCTTTAAAGATAAGGGTATTAAATCAGATGCTTAGAGAACTTTTACTTGCTCAAAGCAGCGACTGGGCATTTTTAATGACAACCCAAACAGCTAAAGAGTACGCAACAAGAAGGACAAAAGAACATATAAACAACTTTTTAAAACTAAAAGAGATGCTTTTAAACAATGAAATAGATAAAGTATTTTTAAAATGGCTGGAGTATAAGAATGGTATCTTCGATAATATTAATTACAGAATATTTGCCTGAAAGGAAGGAAGAATGAAAGTAAGTGAGTATATAAAGAAAGGTTTAAAAAATAGAGTAGAAGATATTCCTGAAGGTTATGAGCTTTTAGGAACTGCAAAAGAAGGTGTTCATAAGGTTGAATGTTATATAAAAAAAGAAGGAGATAAAATAATAGATGCAAAATATATATCTTCAAAAAGATGTAAAAAACTTATGGCAGTAGCTGACCTTGTATGTGAAAAGATAAAAGGTCAAGAAATAGGAAAAATAACCATTGATGATAAAGAGATCTTAAGCTTTTTCTCTGAAGAAAAAGAAAAAGATAAGCTCCAAAATAGACTGAATATAGTAAAAAAAGCATTGGGAGTTTAGGATTTAGAACTTTTCATAAAGGAACTGCTTGAACCTGTTTTTAATGTTTTGAAAACTTTTTATCTAATTTCTCCAAAAGATTCACACCAAAGATAATGATTGGTATTGATAATATCAATAAAATAAATAACAGCAAATAATATTCAGTCATTGACATTCTTTACGTCCTCCTTTCCTTATAAAAAACAATCCAATAACTACAACTATAATGTAAGCAATAATAGAATATATAACAATATAAGGATTAACAGAGTTTTTTGTTAAAGGCTGTATTATTGAAAATACTATAATGGCTACACCTATATTTAGCAAATGTTTACCAAATTCTTTTAAATCTTCTCTTTCCATTTATTCCTCAAATTCTTCGTAAACTGCTAATAGCTCTCCCTTATCTTCAAAAATTTCCCAAATAATGTCATTTATTTTGTGCTGAACATCTAACCAGTCATAGCCTTTTTTTTTAACTTTATTTTTAAGCCAATATCAGCTTCCACATCATCAGGAATGTTAATAATCTCCATATCTTCTACTTCTTTTAAATTTGATACTTTATTTAAAAGCTTGGTTACCTTATTTATTGGCATTATTTGTCTTTTACTAATTTTTCCAATTCTTTTTTTAAAACAGGTATATCTTCTTTAACTGTTAACCAAATGATTTCATAATCTACTCCGAAATAGTCATGTATTAATTTGTCTCTCATTCCTGCTATTTCTTTCCAAGGTATATTTTTATTTTTTTCTTTTATCTCTTCTGGTAGCTTTTTAACTGCTTCACCAATAATTT
>JALVKE010000300.1 GCA_027028005.1 Persephonella sp.
GATAATACATATGTTATAGCTGCTGTTAATGTTGTTTTTCCGTGGTCTACGTGTCCTATTGTCCCTACGTTTACGTGTTCCTTCTTCCTTTCAAATTTCTCTCTTGCCATCTTATCTATTTACCTCCATTCAGGTTCTATATTTAAATCTATCTAAATTTAGCTCTGGAGCCCACGAGGGGACTTGAACCCCCGACCTCACCCTTACCAAGGGTGTGCTCTGCCGACTGAGCTACGTGGGCATTATAATACCCACAAACAAAAAAATATTATAACAAAAATGACTATTAAATGTAAAGATTTTATTTTAGAAAATTTATGAAATATACACATAGATTAAATTTAGGTAATTTTAATATTTTCTTTAAGTAGAAAAAATAAAAGAGGGCTTAAGCCCTCTAATAAGTTTATTCTAAAATTTCTAATACAGCTCTTTTATTTTGTTTTCTTGCAACAGCAGCAAGAAGTGTTCTAATAGCTCTAGCAGTTCTACCCTGTCTTCCTATCACTTTTCCAAGATCTTCTGGTGCAACTTTAAGTTCAATAACTGTAGTTTTTTCTCCTTCAATTTCCTTAACTTCAACTTTATCAGGATGATCTACAAGAGACTTTGCTACAAATTCTACTAGTTCCTGTAATTTGCTCATGGTTTACCTCCGTCTTAGATTTTCAGTTTCTGCCACTATTTAGCAGCTTGTTCTTCTAATCCAAATTGCTTTAAGATTTTCAATGCCCTTTCTGTAGGTTGAGCACCTTTTGCAAGCCATTCTTTTGCTTTTTCTATATTTATATTACCAGTTTTCAGTATAGGATCATATGTTCCTATATAATCTATGTAGTCTGATTCTCTTGGAGCTCTGCTATCCATAACAACCATTCTGTATACTGGATGTTTCTTTCTTCCACCTCTAGATAATCTAATTTTTACCAAGTCCTTTATACCTCCTGTTTTCCTTAAGTTTTAAAATGGTAGATTGGGCATATTAAACGGAAGTTTCATTTTACCAGATTTTTTCATTTTTTTCATCATTTTTTTCATCTCTTTATACTGTTTTAATAATTTATTTACATCCATTATTGTAGTTCCACTACCTCTTGCAATTCTTCTTTTTCTACTTCCATTTATGATATGAGGATTTGCTCTCTCTTCAGGGGTCATAGAATTTATAATTGCCTCAATTTTTACAAACTGTTTTTCATCAACTTTAAGATCTTTTAATTTAGATCCAACACCTGGTATCATTTTAAGAATATTTTCTAGGGGACCTAAATTTCTTATCATCTTTATCTGTTCTTTTAAGTCATCTAATGTAAACTCTGCATTCATAACCTTTTTAGCCATTTCCTGTGCTTTATCTTCATCTATAGCAGACTGCATTTTCTCTAGTAGAGTTTGAATATCCCCTAATCCTAGAATTCTTTGAGCAATTCTATCTGGATGGAACGGTTCAAAATCCTCTATCTTTTCCCCTGTTCCTATAAATTTAATAGGGACTCCGAGAACTTTTCTTACTGATAGAGCAATACCACCTTTTGCATCTCCATCAAGTTTTGTAAGGATTACGCCTGTTAATCCAAGTCTTTTATGAAACTCTTCTGCAGTAGTTATCGCATCCTGACCTTGCATAGCATCTGCAACGTAGAGTATCTCTGTTGGATTAACCTTTTCTTTTATCTTTACAAGCTCATCCATAAGCTCTTCATCTATATGGAGACGTCCTGCTGTATCAAGGATAATGTGAGATAGACCTTCCTTTTTTGCTTCCTGTATAACTTTCTCAGTAAGTTTTACAGCATCTTTTTCATTTTCATCTATAAAACAGGGAACTCCAATACTTTCTGCTAAAGTACAAAGCTGCCTCCCTGCTGCAGGTCTCCTAACGTCTGTTGAAACAACACCAACAAGATTCCCTTTTGATTTTAGATATTTAGCTAGCTTACCAGCTGTTGTTGTTTTACCTGTCCCTTGAAGACCAACAAGCATTATAATTGTTGGCGGTTTCTCAGCCTTCTTTAAAGGAGCTTCTTCTCCAAGAATATTTAAAAGTTCATCGTATATAAGTTTTATAACTGTTTCACCGGCATTTAAGCCTTTTATAACCTCCTGTCCAAGAATTTTTTCTTTAACATCTTTTAAAAACTGCTGAACAACCTCTACATTTACATCAGCTTCTAATAAAGCTCTTCTTATATCTTTAAGAGCTTCATCAACTGTTTTTTCATCTAATTTTTTTGCCTTTTTTAATTTTTCAACAACATTACTAAATTTATCTGTTAATAGTTCAAACACTTTTAACACCCCTAGTTACTTTTTATTTAAAATTTTATATTATCATATTTGAGAATACGTAAAACGTTGAGGTTTCAATGAAAAAACTTCATTTTATATTAATCTTTTTTCTTATATTTTCAACATCAAAA
>JALVKE010000301.1 GCA_027028005.1 Persephonella sp.
TATGCCAGATATTTCTATAGATTATGCAGTGATGGAAAAAAGTGAAAATATTGCTGTAATTCCTGTGGATATTGTATGGTCTGATGTTGGTTCATGGGATAGTCTTTATGATGTTTTAGAAAAAGATGATAAAAGAAATGTAAAAATAGGAAATGTTGTAGATATTGATACAGAAAGCAGTTTAGTATTTGGAGACAGCAAAAGAATTATTTCTACTATAGGATTAAAAGACCTAATTATTGTAGATACTGACGATGTTGTGCTTATAGCAAAAAGAGGAGAATCTCAAAAGGTAAGGGAAATAGTTAAAAGATTTAAAGAAGATAATAAGCTAAAAGAAAAAGCTGAGTTTCACAATACTGTTCATAGACCTTGGGGAAGTTATACAGAATTAGAAGTAGGCAATAGATATAAAATAAAGAGAATTACCGTTAAGCCTGGTGGAAAACTTAGTCTTCAGATGCATTACCATAGAAGTGAACACTGGGTTGTTATAAAAGGTACTGCCAAAGTTATACTGGAAAATGAAGAAGGAAAACTAGAGGAAAAATATATACATGAGAATGAGAGTATATTTGTACCAAAGACAACAAAGCATAGACTTATTAACCCTGGTAAAGTTCCTCTAGAGATTATAGAAGTTCAAGTTGGTGAATATGTTGGAGAAGACGATATAGTTAGATTTGAAGATGTTTATAATAGAATATAAATTTAAAGATAAAAAAAATAACGGCGCGGAGTTTTAAATGGATTATATCTTTATTTTACTGGGAGGATTTTTATCCACCTTTATAGGATCTGTTGTTTTAGCTTATTTTTTAAAAGGGAAAAAGCTTTTGTCTGATAGTAAAGATAAGTACCATGCTGTCCACTCTGGAGATGTACCTAGAAGTGGTGGGATTATTTTGTATATAACGTTTTTATTAGTTTCCTCATTTTTTTCTGAACAGCTTTTTTTAGTAATTTTAGCTTTTTTACCTACATTTTTGTACTCTGTATATGAAGATATCAATGGAGATACCCCTCAAAAAGTTAGACTTGTTTTTATGACAGTTTCCACCTTTGTTGCAGTAATCTTAACTGGACTTTCTATAAAGTCTGCTGGATTTTTTGATATTCCTGAATTCTTACAGATTCCTTTAACTATATTTGCTGTTGTTGGTTTAACAAGTGCCATTAATTTTATTGATGGATTAAATGGTTTAGCTTCTGGGGTTAGTATTCTTGCATTTTTATTCTTAGGTTTAGCTTCTGGATTTTTAGGAAATGACTATTACATGTTTTTATCGATACTATTTGCTTTTATTGTTTTTGGATTTTTTGTAGTGAATTTCTTTACAGGAAAGATTTTCCTAGGAGACACAGGAGCTTATTTTCTAGGATATTTTTTAGGAATGTATTCTATTTACTTGCTAAATAACATTGATCAACTAAACCCACTATATCCTCTTACCTTAGTTGCTTATCCTGTAATAGAAACATTCTTCACTATTTTAAGAAGATTGTATAGGAAAAAAGGTAGAGGAAGAGATTTCTTTAAGGCAGAAAAAGTTCACTTACATACAATTTTATTTAAAAGGCATATAAGAATTAGTAATTCTCTATCTAGTTTTTTAATATTACAAACCGTGTTTTTATTTAATTTGCTTGCTTTTGTTTTTATTGAAAATATATCTTATCAGCTCTGGATTATTGGTACTGAGTTTTTAATATATTGGCTTTCTTATAAATTTTTATTTAACTATAAAACAGATAAAATATTTTACAAATCTATATCAGAAGAAAAGGAAAGGTTAAAAGAAGTAACATTAAGAACATAAAGGGAGGGAAATTATGAAAGTTTTTGTAACTGGAGGGGCGGGATATATTGGTAGTCATGTTGTTAAAGCTCTTGGTGAAAAAGGGTATGAAATACTAGTTTATGATAACCTCTCAACAGGGCATGAAGAAGCTGTTCTATATGGAAAGTTAGTAAAAGGAGATTTAGCTAACAAAGAGTTTTTAAAAGAAACCTTAAGAGAGTTCAAACCTGATGCAGTTATGCATTTTGCAGCATCTATTGAAGTGGCTGAATCGGTGAAAAATCCTCTTAAATACTACAGAAATAACACAGCAAACACTCTTAATCTACTAGAAGCTATGCAAGAGCTTGGAATAAACAAATTTATTTTTTCTTCTACTGCAGCAGTTTATGGAAATCCTGAAAAAATTCCTGTAAAGGAAGATGCTCCAATAAATCCAATAAATCCATATGGGCAGTCAAAAGCCTTTGTTGAAAAAATTTTAAAAGATTTATCAGAAGCAAATAAAGACTTTAACTACGTGTCTTTAAGATACTTTAACGTTGCTGGTGCTGATCCTGAAGGTAGAATTGGGCAGAGTTATCAGAATGCTACTCATCTTATAA
>JALVKE010000302.1 GCA_027028005.1 Persephonella sp.
TTCCTGCTAAAGCTATATGATTATCCTTTATCATCACCATATCGTATAAGGCAAATCTGTGGTTTTTTCCTCCTCCAACAGATACAGCATACTTTTCAAAAGCTCTAAATCCTGGGGTTGTTTTCCTAGTATCTAGAAGCTGGGTCTTCAGGTCTTTTATCTTTTCAACATATCTGTTTGTTATTGTTGCTATTCCTGAAAGCCTTTGAAGAATATTCAGAGCAAGTCTTTCTCCTTTTAAAATAGATTTTGCTCTTCCTTTTATTTTTAGAATTTCCTGCTTTTTTTTAACGTATGTTCCATCTTTTAAAGAAAACGGAAAAGAAATATTTTGGTCTACTAATAAAAAAACCTCTTTTGCAAATTCTAAACCTGCAATAATACCTTCTTCTTTTGCAATTATATATGCTTCTACTTCTTTATCAAAAGGAAGGTTGTCTGTAGTGATATCTTTGTAACCAACATCCTCTAAATAAAACTCTTCTAACTTTTTCTTTAAAAAAACTTTGTCAAGCATCTTTTCTCCTAGAAAGGTCTAACTATAACCATTATTACAATAATAATCATTAAAATTGTAGGTATTTCATTGTACATTCTGAAAAACTTCCCTGACTTAGTACACTGGTCATTTTCAAGTTTTCTTCTTATTACAGCAAGGTGGATATAGTATCCAATGAGAAGAACTGCTGCTGTTAGTTTCAGATGTATCCAAGCGCCTGTTTTGAATATCTCAGGGTTTAAAAAAATAAGAGCCAGCCCAGATAAAACAGTAGCCCAGAATGCAGGGATACCTATGAACTTGTGGAGCTTATACTCCATAACTTTTACAACTTTTACAAAATCTTTATTATCTTTATTCTCAGCATGGTACACAAAAAGTCTAGGTAGATAAAATAAAACTGCCATCCAAGAAATTACAGATATTACGTGAAATGCTTTTATCCATAAATACATTTTCATACCTCTTTTTTCAGGATATTATAACAGCTTGAAGTATAATTTTATAAAAACTCAAATAAGGAGAATAAATGAAGTTAATAGAAAAAGTTTTTGAAAATAAAAAGCCTTTAATATGCTATTTTATGGCTGGTTATCCTTCTATAGAGAAGAGTTTTGAAACAGCAAAAGCTCTGATAGAAACTGGAGCTGATATTTTAGAAGTAGGAGTTCCTTTTTCTGACCCTGTTGCTGATGGTCCCACTATTCAGGTAGCCCATGAAAAAGCAGTTAAAGATGGTATAACTCCTGTAAATGTTTTTGAGTTAACAAAGAAAATAAAAGAAGAATTTCCTAATGTGCCTCTTATTGCTATGACATATTACAATCCTATTTTTGTAATAGGGGAAGAAAAGTTCTGTAAACTGGCTAAAGAAGCTGGTATAGATGGATTTATAGTTCCAGATTTGCCTCCTGAGGAGGCAAAGGAGTTTAAAAAGATATCAAACTCCTATAATCTTTCTACAATCTTTCTCCTAGCTCCAACATCTCACGAAAAGAGAATAAAACTCATTGGTGAGGTAAGTGATGGATTTATATACTATGTTTCTCTAACAGGGATAACAGGGGAAAGGGATCAGCTTCCCTGGGAAGAGTTAGAAAAAAAAGTTAGACAGATAAAAGATATAACAGGAAAAAAAGTGGCTGTTGGTTTTGGGGTATCTAAAAAGGAACATACACAAAAGCTTTCAAATATAGCTGATGGAGTTATAGTAGGAAGTGCTGTTGTAAAACTTCAGGGGAAAGGGGATATAGAAGGTATTGAAAAACTTGTAAAAGAACTTAAAGAAGGGTTAGAAAGCTAAATATATTTTAAAAGCTCATTTATATTTTCTATTATAAGATCAGGTTTTATACCTTTGTTTAAATCTTCAGGAGTAAACTTGCCGGTTTTAACTAAAATACCTTTAAGACCGGCGTCCATTCCTCCTTTTACATCTGACTCTATATCATCTCCAACAACTGCTACTTCTTCAGGTTTTAATCCCATAGATTTTACAGCTAGTAAAAAGAAATCTTTGTTAGGTTTTCCTATAAGTTTTGCTTTTTTTCCTGTTGCAAACTCAAGTCCTACAACATAAGCCCCACAGTCAAGGGAAAGCTTGCCGTCTTTATCTCTAAAATATTTATTTTTTGCTGCAGCTATAAGTTCAGCTCCGTCCATAAGATATCTAAAGGCTTTGTTCATATTTTCATAAGTAAAGTTATCTCTTGCATCCCCAACAACAACATATTTAACAAGTTCCTTAGGAATATCTTTAAAATCTTCTTTAGCTATATCTGTCAAAATAAGAAAAGCTCCTGCATTTTTTTCTTTTAAAAACTGTTTTGTAGCTTCAAGAGCTGAAAATATTTCATTTTCTTCTACGTCAAATCCCATATTTTTCAGTTTTTCATA
>JALVKE010000303.1 GCA_027028005.1 Persephonella sp.
ATATCTTTTACAAGCTTTCTTTCTGCCTGTGCTTTTATTTTTTGGAGTTCCTGTTCTGCCTGAATCTGAAGTTTTATTCCTTCGGTTTTAAGCTGCTTTAGTTTTTCTTCTTTTTTCTTTTTGGCTTCTGGGCTCAATACAGGGCTTTCCAGTTGTTTCTGAATTTCTTTTATCTCTTTTTGTATTTTATCTAATTTTTCTTTGTAATATTGAATTTTTGCTTTTAGCTCTTTTTTATACTCTTCACCTTTTTTAGATATGTTCATTATTTTTGCAACATCTACAAATGCAATGTTTTGGGCAGTTGCAAAACCTGTAAGTGAAATAGCCAAAAAGAAAGCGAATATTAATTTTTTCATCTAATCCTCCTTAGAAAAATGTTCCAAGAACAAATCCTATCCTTGAATCACTTACACCTTCAGGTGCATTTAACACTTTACCATAATATATATCAATCGGTGCCATTGGGGTGACTATTTTTATACCACCACCTACAGAGTAAAACATATCATCAAATGGATTTCCATTGTCATAACCTTTTCCCATATCTGTGAAGATATATCCCCATAAAAATCTTTCCGCTATTGGATGAGAAAGCTGAAAATTAAATACAATCTGTTGTTTTGCACCTATAGGGTCTTTATTACTGTCATAAGGACCTGCCATTCCATAATCAAATCCTCTGATGGAGAAGTCTCCACCTACAAAGAAGTATTCATCGAGAGGAATTTTATCTTTCATTTTTTCAACTATTCCGTATCTACCTTTAAATGAGAAAATCCAGTCCGTATAAAAAATCTCATCAGGGAATATTTTTGAGTAACTAATAGCCGTTTTATAAAAGCCCCTTGTCCCATATCCTACCTTAAATGTGATACTGAAGTTACTTCCCCTTGTGGGTAATATTGGGTTATCTATGTCTGAACGGCTCAGGTTTAGATATGTAGCCACCAGACTGTAACTTCCGGCCTGTGCTTTTATTCTGTATGGGGCATCCTCGGTTATATCTTTGTACTTACCTCTCTCTATTGTGATACCTGTTCCTATTCTCCAGTATTCAGAAAGCTCCCACGATAATGTTGGAGAAAATCCCTGTTTCTCTGATACAAATGTTGTGTAGTCTACATATCTGTCATAAAGGCTAAATCCAAGATTTACAGGTTTGTAAAAAGCCCACCTGTGGAGGTAAGAGATTGAGTTGTTCCTGTAGTCAGAACCGATTGTAAGGGAAATGCCTGCTGTATCACCTGTTCCAAGGAAATTACCTTTTCTCAGGGATAAAAATGCAGAAAATCCTGTTAACTGGCTGTATCCTGCACCTACAGAAATCTGACCTGTAAATCTTTCTTTTACTTTTACGTCAACATCTATTTTTCCTTCCTGCTCTTTTACGTGAGGGTCAAAACCAATTGCATCATAGAAACCGAGGGCATAAAGTCTGGACTGGCTTCGGTATAATGATTGTCTTTTGAATAAATCACCAGGGGCAAATCTAAGCTCCCTTCTTATTACATAGTCCCTTGATTCATAGTTCCCTGAAATATCTATTTTGTCTACATAGAATACTTTTCCTGGCTGTATGTCATATACTACTTTTACTTTTTTTGCTTTTTTATCAAGCACTTTTTCATCAAATACCATTGCAAATATAAATCCAAGTTCTGTGTATTTGTTTGTTACCTCTTTTTTAATTCTTTCTATAATCTCGCCATCATAATAATCTCCAATTTTTATGTCATCCTTGAATTTTTGTATAAGCTCATCATTTGTGTAGTAATTATTATTTTTGAACTCAATTCCAGAAAGTCTGTATCTGGGACCTTCATGTATTTTTATTGTTATGTAGTATTCTTCTCCATTTTTTAATTTTATTTCTGGTTTATCAATCTGAACTTCAAAGAATCCTTTGCTTATATATAGCTCCCTTATCCTTTCTATATCCTCAAAAAGAACATCTTTTTGTAGACGGGGATGAAATCTTAGTTTCCATACACTTCTTTCTTTGGTTTCCATTACATCTTCTATCTCATCTTCATCTAACTGTTTATTACCAACTATATCTATTCGTGCCACGTATGCTCTCTGGCCTTCATCTATTTTGAATACGAGGGTTGATCCTTTGAAGTAATATGATACTTTGACGTTGTAAAAACCTTCTTTTTCATATTTTTTCTTAATGGCCTGAATCATCTTATTTATTTCATCAGGGGAGAAAACTCTTCCCAGTCCTCTACGGATAGATGCCATTTTTTCCGCAAGTTCAGGGCCTATTGTGGAAAAAGGAAGCATCATTCCTGATTCTGTTCTTTCTTTTGTAATGATTCCCAAAACCTGCATTAAATCTTCATCTGAAATCTCATCATTTCCTTCAAACTCTATTTTCTGGACGAC
>JALVKE010000304.1 GCA_027028005.1 Persephonella sp.
TTTACTCATTTTTTATTTGGGGTTATAAATATTTCCCCTTTATCCTACTATTCATGCATAAATACTCCATTTTTACGCACCCAAAAAGTTACACCTGCCGGATTTTTTTATTAAGTATTAAAAATTTCGCGGGATTTTAGTTAAGTTTCTCAAACGATCTCTTGATTTTTACCATTTCTCTATCAATAGTCCTTTCAAATCTATCAATTTCATTCATGGTCGCTCTTCCCTCAAGTCTTAGACTTTCCAATTTCTTTAACTGGTTCTCTAAATCTAAAAGTCTTCTTTCTATTTTTAATAGAAGTTCATCATTCTGTGCCAAATTTTCATCTGTCACTCCTCTTCCATTGGCAAGTAGAGCTTCCGCATTATTTATTTTTAAAGCTTGATCATATAATTTTTTAGCTTGTCTAAAGGAAATCTTTGCATTATATAATTTCTTTCTTGTACTATCTACTTCATTTGCAAGTTCCGCTGTATTATCAACTGTCTTATTAAATGCCTGACTATCATTGTCTTCAAGTTCTTGCCAAGCTAGTAACTCTTTTGTAAAAGATTTTCTTAATTCTTCTTTCAAGTTATCAACTTCAGTTTCCTTTGCCACGATTTTACCCATTGTTTCGTTTATTAACTTTTCTTTTTTTGCAATTACGGAATCACTTTCAAACCCTTCTCGTTTATAAATTTCGCGGGTTTTTGCCAAGTCTTTTTTAAGTTCCGTCAAACGATTTTGTAAGATGACTAGTTCATTCTGAGCTTTAGCTAAATTTAGATAAAGTTCTGGTTGGACCTTGTTCTCTTCTGTTCTAATTATTTTCATATCTTTTTCATAATCAACTCCAACGAAACTGAAAGCGTCTTTTAAATGTTTTTTATACAATCTTTCTTTTTCAAGTTTTTTGTTTAGAGGTGTTTTTCCCTCTTTTTTCGCGGAAAATTCTAATCTTTTTTGAATTTCTTTATATAGTCTTTCTGCATTCATATAACGAATAGCTTTATTTATTTCTTCTAGTATGTATTTAGAGATAGCATCTTTGTCCAACTTGTCAGCCCCATCTTCTCCGCTTTTTTCCAAAAGTTCAACTGACTCTACATAATTTTTTATTTGCTTTTGAAGCGATCTTCTAATACTCCATTTTAAGGATTCTAAAGCAGGATTAATATTATCAAAAGTTTCTGCATTCCCTTTCTCAAGCTTAGAACCAAAACTATCCCCCCAATCATCTGTCTTATATCTTAAAAGCACTTGATTTTCGTTTAAGTATTTTGCCAATATGTTTAGAATCTCATCTAAATCTCTCTTGTCGACAGCTTCCTGCAAATTATATGGATTTCCTAAAAGACCTTTTTCTAAATAGTTAGAACTAGCCCCTGGAATAAGAATTTCGTCCATAATTGTTTCTCGTTCTTTTTGATATGCTTCTAGTCCTTTATTAAATCCTTCTTCCACTCTTCCAAGCAAATCTAGAGAATGATTATAAAAAACAGCTAAATCTGCCGGAATAGATTTGTTTAATAACTCTAATTTTTTAGCCAAAAACTTATTTTTTGCAGTAAAATACGCTATTTGTAACTTATTTATTTTTCTTAGATCTTGTAATTTCTTTGTTTTGCTTAACTCATCTCTTAATTTAGCATAAATTCCGCTTAACTCTTTCTTCACTCCCATTAAATCATCATAAGTATCATCAGTTTCTTTAAATTTTTTAGGAATTCTATTAAAGGCATTATCTAGATTGTTTTTGTCGTAAGCGTCAGCTGCAATCAAAGTCTTGTTTACATATGAAGAATTCCTTGCTAAACCAACTAAATCTTTATGAGAATAAAGATCTTTTTCTGCTTCTCTAATCCATCTGATACGCTCTTGTAATAGACCAACAATCTCTGCTAAATAATTAGACAAACCTATTGCCATATTTGTATTATTTGGATTATTCCCGATATCCCGCGAAAAAAAATCATCTAAATCTTTCTGAATACTAATCAATTCTTGTAAATATCTTTCTGCATTATCGACTGCCTCTTTTCCATCTTCTGGACTTAAATTCTTAACATTAACCTTTTCATAGGATTCCACCACTGATTGTAATTTTTCTGCAATAGCTTTTAAATCTTCCAAATTTGATGGTTCAAAATCTAAACCACCACCTTCTACACCTTTTTTTACGGTGTCTTGAGCTACAACTCTTTTCACCTTATCCGCCAAAAATTCCGCGAAATTATAGGTTTTATCATTATTTTCTGTACTTTTTATAATCTCCGCCTCAATTGAATTTTTATTCGCTTCAAAATTCGCGGGATTTTCACTTGTTTTTGCCTTTCCTGCAAGTGATGCTGTTGCCATTGCTGCCCATAATGCCAATGCTTTTTTATTCATTTG
>JALVKE010000305.1 GCA_027028005.1 Persephonella sp.
ACCTAAAATAAGAGTATTTTCAATATACTATAACTGTAATCAATCAATAGGAGGAGAGTATGAAAAAATTACTGGTTGTAGGTGTAGGATTAGCAATTGGTGCTATGGGTCTAGGGGCATCTGAGTATGTATTAAAGTTTAGTCATGTAGTAAGCCCAAATACTCCAAAGGGAAAAGCAGCAATCTATTTTGAAAAGAGATTAGAAGAGCTAAGCAAAGGTAGAATTGATGTGCAAGTCTATCCAAACTCTCAGCTATATAAAGATAGTGCAGTATTAAAAGCATTGAAGCTAAATTCAGTGCAGATGGCGTGTCCATCATTTTCTAAATTTGGCAAGATTGTGCCTCAATTAGCTCTATTTGATTTGCCATTTCTATTTAGAGATATAGATCATCTACATAAAGTAGAAGATAGCGAAGTTGGACAAAAGCTCAAAAGTATGGTTACAGCCAAAGGATTTGTAGCACTTGATTTTTGGGATAATGCATTTAAGCAGATGACAAACTCTAAAAGAGCTCTTATTAAGCCAACTGATGCTAAAGGGCTTAAATTTAGAATTATGAGTTCAAAGGTATTAGAAGAGCAGTTTAAAGCAGTTGGAGCAATTCCTCAAGTGATGCCATTTTCAGAAGTCTATTCAGCACTCCAACAGGGTGTTATAGATGGGCAAGAGAATACAAACTCAAATATATACACAAAAAAGTTTTATGAAGTGCAAAAGTATATGAGTGTTACAAATCATGGATATTTGGGCTACTTGGTAGTAATGAGTAAGAGATTTTGGAACTCTTTGCCAGATGATTTAAAAGCTAATGTAAAACAGGCTATGAGAGAGGCAACTGCCAAAGAGAGAGAGTATGCAAAAGAGCTTGATAAAGAGCAGTTTGAAAAGATTAAAGAGTATGCTAAAAAAACAGGAAAGTTAAAAATTACAGTTTTGACTCCTGAGCAGATTAAAGAGTGGAAAAGAGTAATGGAGAAGATATATCCAAAATTTTATGACCCTAAAAAGATTGGTAAAGATTTGATTGAAGCAGCTATCAATACCAAATAGTTAAAAGTAGAGTAAGAGGATACTCTTACTCTATCTTGGCTCCAAAGGCGTAGAATATGAAACTCTCAAGATTAATTTATAAACATATAGATATCGAAACAAAAGATGTTTTACTCAAAAAAACTGACTCTGTTTAGGTATTATTTGACGGGAGACCCGAAAACTGTTAAGCTGATTCATAATGTGTACGATAAAATAAAAAAGCACAAGGCCAAAAAAGAAGCATCATTAAACAAAAAGCTTATGGAAAATTTATAGTTACGGCTGACGCTTAAACTTGGAAAAATCCGGCTTACGTTTTTCCAGAAAAGCATTGCGCCCTTCCTGTCCTTCCTCGCTCATATAGTAGAGCATCGTGGCGTTTCCAGCCAATTCCTGCAAGCCCGCCTGTCCGTCGCAGTCCGCATTCATAGCCGATTTCAGCACGCGGATGGCCATAGGCGAATTGGCCAGAATTTCACGGCACCACTGCACCGTCTCCTCCTCTAACTTATCCAAGGGAACAACGGTATTTACCAAACCCATATCCAAAGCCTGCTGCGCGTTATACTGACGGCACAAAAACCAGATTTCACGCGCCTTTTTCTGCCCCACAATCCGCGCCAGATAAGCCGATCCGTATCCGGCGTCAAAAGAACCTACTTTCGGACCGGTTTGTCCGAAAACCGCGTTATCTGCGGCGATGGTCAAATCGCACATCAGATGGAGTACATGTCCCCCGCCGATGGCATAGCCGGCCACCATAGCGATTACCGGTTTGGGACAGGTACGGATCTGCCGCTGAAAATCCAATACATTTAGACGGTGCACCCCTTCATTGTCTTTATAACCCGCTTCGCCGCGTACCCGCTGATCTCCGCCGGAACAAAAAGCCTTTTCCCCCTCGCCCGTTAAAATTATCACACCGATCTGCGGATCGTTGCGCGCCTCATCCAAAGCGGCGCTCATTTCCATTACCGTTTGCGGACGGAAAGCGTTGCGCACTTCTGGACGGTTAATGGTTATCTTGGCGATACCATCAAATTTGTGATATTTGATATCTTCATATTCACCCGCTTGTTTCCAATCAAATTGACTCATGCTTTCTCCTGTAATTACTCAAAATTTATAATATGCGATTTGAAAGTTTTGCCGGATTTGTATGCCTCATTATCCGTAATTTTTTGCCAATATCAGCGATAATATCAATCGGTATAAATTTTAGCTGAAATTAATACCGATTATTTCAATAAGACGCCCTAAAATTACAAAAAAAATTTCAAATAATAAAATTTGATTATTTCTTTGTGAAACTCTCCTCTTAATTCG
>JALVKE010000306.1 GCA_027028005.1 Persephonella sp.
TTTTTGACTATGCAAAATTTAATACTAATCATCGCCTCTATCCTTGTTGTTATCAAATTTTTTATTAAGGTTCTCTAATGCATTGCTGATTTTTTCTAAGCTGTCAGCTATTCGGTAGATTTCTCTATCAATAAGAGATAGCTTTATATAGAAAACCAAGAGCCATACAAACAAAATGGAAGCTATAACAAACCCTGCTAATTTAAGTTCATTTAATATTTCCATCATTTTTTTTAACCTCCTTTTATCTCAATACTTCTAATTGTTTTACTGCTTTCATAAGAAGCTCAAAAAGATACATATCTGACAGTTCGTTAATGTCAGCTTTAAAATCTTCATTTACATACTGGAAGTTATAGCCCTCATCTTCCCACTGGAGATATTCAGTTTCAGATAAACGATAAATCTTTTCTGTATAACCGATATATTCCTGTTCCTCTGCAACATCTGAAATGTTGTTTTGAATTGCGATAGAGTGTAAAATATCAATGTTGTTTATGAAGTTTCTTTTGATAGTTGAGGTGTAAAGTTTCTCCTTTTCCCTTTTCCTTTCAACTTGCTTTTCAACCCTGCACTTAAAGATGTTTAGAGCTTCCTTTAATCCGCCTTTTAACTCTTTCTTTTCAACGACAAATTTACACATATCTAACATCCCTCCCTACCAGAATTCTTTTAAAAACAAAGTTTCCAATTGTTTCCTTTCCATAAGTTGCTATGTATCTAAAAATCTTTGGTGGTTCTTCATTTAGCTTTGATTTGAGAATGAGTAAATCAGCAATAATCTTGTATTCGTAAACAGTTAAAGGGTAAAATCTATTTACACATTCATCTTCTTCTGCGTCTAAAAACATCAGCTCTAAAACTTCTTTAACTTCCATCTCTTTCTCCTTTTTTAAATCTAGGATTTCTAAAAATCTCCCTACTTTGAGGAAGGTTCCTAGAAATCCTATGGATAAGTGAAGATTTTTTAGGTCTAGCTTCTTTCTGTTAAAATTGAAAAGCAGAAAAAAGCAAAAAGGAGAGGTAAGAACTATGACGTATTTTCCATTATGTGTAGAGTGTGGTTGGAGTAAAAGGGTGTATAACAAGGAAAGAGAATTATGCCCTGAGTGTGGGAAGCCTTTATTATATGGCTGTCCTGTTTGTGGTGCTCGTTTTGAATTTGTAAAACAGAGATATTGCGGTTTAAGAGATTGTGATGCTAAAAACATACCTATGGAAGAATTGGTAGAAAAAATAAAAAGGAAAGAAATAGAACCGTTGAATTCCTCCGCTCTTATGAATGTTGAACTGTTTTTAGACAAAGAAACAATAGAATACTTTGAAGAAAAAATAGAAGAAAGAAGAAAGCGTTGGTTGGAAATCAATGGTATCAAGCTTGAAGAGGAGGAAAACTTATAAATCATTTTTCTCTCCTCTTCTTTTTTTATTTTCCTCTTCTGTTTTTTTAGACATTTCACAGAAAGGGCATTTATCCGTGAATACATCAGACCAGTCTATAAATCCGCATTCTTCACACCTATTATGCATTTTTCTAAAATCATAGCCACAGTAGGTGCAAAAATTGGCTACACCTAGTTTAGAAACTTTAATAGTTTCATCATTCCAAGTGTTAACTTCTTCAAATGTTAAAATGTAGGCTTCGTTAGCCTTTTTACAGTTAGGACAGATAACAAAGTCTTTCTCAAACTTCATCTCTAAACCTCCTTTCATTTTTTAATTTTTTCAAAGGGGCAAAAGCCCCGAATAAACTAATTATTAACTTCAGTTTTAAGGGCTTTTGACGGTTTGAATGCAACAACTTTTCTGGCAGGTATTACCATAGGTTCACCAGTTCTTGGGTTTCTACCTTTTCTCTCTGGTCTTTCCTTAACTGTGAAGGTCCCAAATCCCGGTATGTGAACTCTTTCCCCTTTGTCTAAAGCCTGAGAGATAAGTCCGAAAACATCCTTAAGAACCCTTTCAGCTTCAGCTTTAGAAAGGTTGTGTTTTTCTGCAAGTTTGCTGACTAATTCTGCTTTTGTCATAGCTAAACCCTCCTTAAGTTATTAGAATTGCTTGATATTTTTCTTTTAAGAGGTTAATTGCGTTAACTATTTCACCTCTAGCCTTTGTAAATAGAGGATTTCCCCAAGTTAAGATGTAGTAGGTAGTGTCTAGATTTTTTACATAATCAACTACATCTTCTTTTCTAACAAAAACAACTTCTACAGATAAAGGCAGACCTTCTTTGATATACTTCTTTAGGTATTCTTTAGCTTTGTCTTCTGTTAGCTTTTTCATTTTATCGTTTCCTCCTTTTTAAAGATTTCTGGAAAATCTTTTTTTAGGGTTTCAAAGAATTCTGGAAAATCTCTTTT